>JASFRG010000001.1:0-95870 GCA_050115035.1 Anaerolineales bacterium
CACCCATTTATTGAGCATATTGCCGCTTATTTGGGCGAAAACTGGGTAATTACGCATCTTGTAATGAATTTTGTCAAACAGCAAACAACCTGATAGAATCGCCCGCATGCGATCTCCAATTAAAACCATCATCTTCGACTTCGGCGGCGTCCTGCTGGAGTGGGATCCCAGACATTTGTACAAACGCTATTTCCCCGGTCAAACACAGGCCATGGATCAATTTTTGGACGAAATCAGCTTCTACCAATGGAACGCACAGCAAGATCAGGGCCGCTCATTTTCTGAAGCCATTGCAACACATTCTGAAAAATTTCCCCATTATGCTTCTCTCATCCAAGCTTATTACAACCACTGGGAAGATTCCATCACTGGTGCAATCCCTGGAACAGTAGACATCCTTCACAGACTCAAGCAAAAAGGATATCCGCTCTACGGATTAAGCAACTGGTCAGCCGAAACATTTCCCCGCGCCAGATACAAATATCCCTTCTTTGATCTGTTTGACGAAATAATTCTGTCTGGAGACGTCAAGCTAATCAAACCGGATCCAGCTATCTTCGCCCTGCTCCTGAGCAAAATCCGATACACAGCCCCAGAGTGTCTCCTGATAGACGACTCTCTCCCCAACATTGAGACAGCAAACAAGTTGGGATTCGCAAATATTCACTATACATCACCGGAACAGCTGCAATTTGAGTTACAAAAATTATACTTGCTATGATACCGCCCTGCTTTAATAGGAAAGAATCATGAACCTGAATACATTTACAGAGACCATGCGACCAATCATTGAAACTGAACTCCAGCATCAGATCGCCAGGTTGGATGAACCACACACCCGCCCTTTTTATGACATGCTCAATTATCATATGGGCTGGACAGGCGATGGCGCCGGACAGGAAGCAACAGGAAAGCGTATTCGCCCATTAATGGTTTTGCTTGTTGTGGCAGCTTGTAGTTCAAAGTGGTTACACGCAGTTTCAGCCGCAGCCGCAGTGGAGCTTGTGCATAATTTCTCTCTTGTACACGATGATATTCAAGACAATTCTGATAAACGCCGTGGCCGCAAGACCACATGGAAAATTTGGGGCATGCCCATGGCGATCAATGTCGGCGACGCCCTGTTTGTGCTTTCGAATCAGGCCATCATGGATTTGAACGAACATTACCCAGCCCAAACAGTGATAAAAGCAGCGACGGTTTTGCACAATACTTGTCTCGATCTAACACGCGGTCAGTTCCTGGATATGTCTTATGAAGATCGAAATGATTTAGGCGTAGAAGATTACTGGCCAATGGTCGCAGGGAAAACCGCTGCCCTGCTCTCCGCCTGTTGCCACATTGGCGCGATCCTGGGTGGGGTAGACGAAAGCAAGCAGGATGCTTACCGTTCATTTGGGCACGCAGTCGGTCTCGCGTTTCAGGTTCAGGATGATATCCTTGGCATCTGGGGCGATGAGGCCTTTACAGGCAAATCCGCTGCCAGCGACCTGCTGGAAGGCAAAAAGTCACTGCCTGTTTTGCACGGTTTAGGCCAGGGCGGAAAGTTTGCAGAACGATGGGCAAAAGGCCCAATTCAATCGAACGAAGTTGAAGAACTGGCAAAGGTACTTGCCAACGAAGGCTCTTATGAATACACGCAAGCTATGTCCCGCCAGATGACCACACTCGCATTGGATAATCTTCGCGAAGCCGATCCCCAGGGGGAAGCCGGGGAAGCTTTAATGGAGTTGGCAAACTTATTAATTAAACGTGAGCAATAAAGGCTTAGTTCGCAACGGACTCCTTTTCAGGTTTTCAGGGTTGAAATTTATTTATCTCTTCCAATCCCTTTTGCACAAAAGACAAATGTAATCTCATATATTCGTTGGCAGATTCCTCGCCGTCAATATTTCCTTCAATAAATTCTTTTTGAGATGAGACAACCAGCCTGAGTTCTTCAGCTGCCATTAAAAAATATTCGTGTGCGATTTCAGCCTGGTCAGGAACTGGATCAATGGCTTCGATTTTATCAGCACCTTCTATTAGCGTATTAAAAGTTTTATTTGCGCGCTCCAACCAATCCTCGTTCGTAAAATTATTTCGAGCTTTTGCTATCATGAACAACTGGTTCATCTCTTCGCTTGCTCGTGATAAATCATCCAGGATGAGATATATCTTGTTCACATAGGCACCTAATTCCGGAGAGGCAGTTGGCTTCATATTCTTCGTAGGAACAGGTGCGCTGGTTGTGGACAACATAGCAACTGTATTTGTAGGTGATAGATTTTGGGGCGGCTCCGGCGTAGCACTAGAGCAGGCCGCCAGGATAACGATTAGTATTAGTAAGAACAGCTTCTTCATAGAGTGACAAAATCTCCTTATGTAATCATGAGTTTGAGCGCAAATTATAGCCTATCGTAGGGTTTCGATTCGTTGCTTTTTGAAGATGTAGAAAGAGTATGCCTTTACGAGTAAGAAGTTTTCGAATAAAATGCTAGAAAGTTAACTTCATTACGCGGGTGTCGCCAAGCGGTAAGGCAGTAGCTTCCCAAGCTACCATTCGTCGGTTCGAATCCGATCACCCGCTCTCATATTTCACCCATCCCTCACGGACACACGGCTTCTTATGAAGCCGCGTGTTGCTTAATTACCCTTTTGCAAGTTTTTTGCAAGGGTGCTGTTATGGAAGTGGAAAAACCCTGCAAGTAAAATCAAAATCGGAGAACCAAACTATGCCAAACAATTCCACAATCTTGTATGTTGAAGACAACGTTGACAATCGAACGCTCGTGAGAAGAATATTAATGGCAGAAGGATACTACCTTCTGGAAGCAGTCAATGCCATGCAGGCTCTTGAAATCTTAGGCAATACACAACCAGATTTGATTCTGATGGATATCAATATGCCAGATATGGACGGGTATTCTCTGACAGCCCAGATCAAAGGGACGCCAGGGCTTGAGACAATCCCTATTGTGGCACTGACAGCCAATGTTATGCGCGGGGATCGTGAGCGCTCACTGGAAGCTGGATGTGATGGCTATATTCAAAAACCTATTGATATTGATATGTTCTCTGAACAAATCGAGCGTTTCTTGAGGAGCTGAGATGGTAAATGCCGAGTCAAATACCCCGGATACACAAACAAAAAAAACTGCCATTCCTAAGGATACAACTGTTTTAGTTGTAGAAGATAATGTTTCCAACTTTGTTCTTATCGCTCGCATGTTGGGATATTTAGGAATACATTGCGAATGGAAAACATCCGGGTATGAGGTCGTCGAATATGCAGATACCCTTCCTCGTCTTGACTTGATTTTGATGGACATCCGCCTCCCTTATGAGGATGGCTATGGAGCGCTAAAAAAAATCCGAGCATCCGACCATCTAAAAACTATTCCTATCGTAGCAGTCACCGCAGAAGCTAGCGATGAACAAATTACCAAAGCACGTTCGGCTGGGTTTGACGGATTCCTCGGGAAACCTCTCGACCCCGATCGTTTCCCAGAACAAATCCGCAGGATATTGGGGGGCGACCCAGTGTGGGAATTGAGTTAGTCGAACATGCCAACGGATATCCTATCTTCCACCTTAACAACCTTATCTCATGGTTTAGAAAGCATCTCTTATCCAACACTAACATTTGTTGTTGAAGATGATATCTTTACTCTTTTTAATGTCTCATCTCCAAACAAAGTTATTAATACAACTGAGTTGCCAAGGCAACTTGAAATTTCTCCCATTCAACTTAAAGATTTATTCAAAAAGGGTAAAACATTTTTCAACGTAACTGCTAACACGGAAACCATTCCGAGGTTCTTTAATTTTGCTACTCAATTAGGATTCGACAAAATAGCCTTTTTACCAATAGTTGCATTATCCAAAACTTATGGGATGGTTGTGGTGGGTAGTTACAAGGGTCAGCAACTTAATGCAGAGGCATTGCATCCCTTGACAAGCCTAATCCAGCTGGCCTGCAAGATATTAGAGCAAACCGAAACTATCAACAAGACAGAAAAGAAAATTGCAGAAGCAGAAACTTTAATTTCTGTTATAGAAGGTATAAAAACCCCTTGGGATACTACTGCCTTCTTTCAAACCATACATGAACAAATTCGACGTGAGATTGGCAATTATGCTTTTATAGGTGCCCTTTTTGATGAAAAAACAGCATCCATTAATATTCCATATTTATATGAAGATGGTCACGCACGTTCAATTGAGGCTTTCCCTATTGGAGAAGGTTTAACTTCAATTTTATTGCGTTCAAAACAACCCTTGTTTTTAAATGAAAATTTCCAGGAACAAGCAGAATCACTGGGTGCAAAAATCGATGGCCGCCCTGCTAAATCCTGGATGGGTACTCCCATGCTTATTGAGGATCAGGCGATTGGCGCCCTTATCGTTCAAGACCTTGAAAATGAAAAAGCATTTACCAGGGAGCAATTGGATCTTTTGAGTAACATCTCCAATCAAATTGCAAAATTTATCTTTAATGCACGCCTCTTGGACGAAAGTCGCAATCAAATCGACAAAATCCAGACAGCCGCAGAAATTGCTCGCGATATTAGCAGCGCGCTCAACCTCGATGAGTTACTGCTCAAAGCGGTCAACCTGATTCTTGAGCGCTTCAATTTCTATCATGCCTCCATATTCCTGATCGATCCGAGTGAAAAGAACGCCGTTATTCGAGAAGCTACGGGTGAGGCAGGAATGCAACTTAAACGTATGAGTCACAAGCTTGCAGTCGGTTCAAAATCTATTGTGGGTTTTGTTTCCGGCCAAGGAGAACCCCTGGTTGTCAATGACATAACCAAGGATGCAACATATCTCCCCAACCCAATGCTTGCAGATACAAGAGCGGAAGCTGCAATTCCTCTGAAAATAGGCGACCGCATTCTTGGCGTACTTGATGTGCAAAGTACGATCCCATATTCTTTTAGTCCAAACGACGTTAATATATTCCAAACGTTAGCCGATCAATTGGCTATCGCTGTAAACAACACTGAGCTATTTGCTGAGACACAGGAACACTTATCCCAACACCGCTTACTCCATCACATCACAACATCTGCAGCTTCCGGAACTACACTGGAAGAAGCCCTCGACAGCGCAGTGGAAGGTTTACAAGTAACTCTGGGAGGTGACCGTGTTGCTGTCCTGCTCGCAGACGAAGAATGTAAACATCTGGTAGTCAAGGCTTGGATTGGTTATTCAGAGGATGCGAGCGATCTAATTATCCCATTTGGATCCGGAATTACTGGATGGGCTGCAACTCACCGCAAAACCTTACGGATTAATGATATTTCTCAAGATACGCGCTACATCCAAGTCAGTTCCAATACCCGTTCAGAGTTAGCACTCCCCCTCATATTTCGAAACGATCTCTTAGGCGTTCTGAACGTAGAGAGTGAACAAACTGGCGCCTACAATGAGAATGATGAAGAAATGCTTGGTACTTTAGCAGGCAGTCTGGCAGCTATCATTGCCAATGCGCGATTAGTTGATCAAATACGGAAACAAGCAGAGCGCGAGCGATTACTTCATGAAATTAGTAACAAAATTCGTCGCTCAACAGATATGCATACAATCCTGTCAACAACTGTCCAAGAACTCCATCGAGTAACAGGAGCTCAAAAGGCACAAATAAAAATCGGTTTTGAAGAACCAGAAACTAAACAAGTCAATGTGCACTTCCAAGATGCTGAGAAAGAATAACTCATGCAAAAACTTTTTCGATCGCACGGATTTTTTGAAAGAATTTTAGTAAAAGCAGGTGGAAGATATGTAATTTTTGCTATCATCTTCTCACAACTTGTTGCATCAATAGGAATATTATTGGGCAACGTTTCCGAGCGCCTAAACGCAAACTATACACCGGAAGCTGCCGAATTGAATAGAAAAGTTGAATTTATCGTATTTCCTGTAGTATTTTTCTTGCTTGTCGTCATCGTCGCCTTTCTCACCCGAAAGGTCCGTACCCGCCTAGATAGCTGGAAAAAAAATCCTGAGTTATTTAAGTCCGAATATACATCAGAGACCTGGAAAACATCACAAAATATCATATGGCAATATGCACTTGCCTCTACAATCCTTTCTTTCGTTTTAATAATCCTTCCCAAAACAATTCTACTTAACAAATCAGGATTGGCAACTCGTGATCAAGTCATCTATGCGTTTATTGCCGGATTAATTACTAATTTTGCATATATACCATTTTCAACAATCCTATTTGACAATCTACTTGTACCGGTCCGCCAGATACTTCTTCCTGATAACTTCTTGCAACAATTTTCAGGGCTCAGCAATATAAAAATACTTTACAAAACACTGGCAGTCGTGTCATTCTCAATTTTAATCACAACCTTATTGATCGCTCCAATAGGCTACCATCACACAACTAAAATAATTAATGATGAAGTAAATCCTCAAAGTGTTCTTATTGAATTACAAATCCAATCAATCCTGGTAAGTGGGTTAGCTATTTTGTTTGCTGCCAGCCTTGCCTTAATATTTGCAAAATCAATTTCGGATCCAATCAACTCCCTTATGGATTCATTTAAGCGAGTGGAACAAGGAGATCTAACTACACGAGCGCCTGTGGTTTCATCCGATGAAATAAGTCAATTAGCCATTTATTTCAATCGCATGGTTACCCGCTTGCAAGAGTTACAAAGTGATTTGGAACACAAGGTTGATGAGCGTACATCTCAACTTAAAGCAATCAATGAGGTAGGGAGGGTAGCTACTTCTATCCTTGATCCAGATACCCTATTAAAGCGAGTTGTCGATCTGGTCACCGAGGAATTTGGCTATTATCATTCGGGGATATATCTGCTTAACCAGAATGGTCAACGAGCAGAACTCAAAGAAGCTACGGGGGAAGCGGGTCAGGTTCTAAAAGCGAGTAACCGCCATGTAGAAATAGCAAATGATAATGTAATTAGCAGAGCAATTCGATTGAGAAAAGCCCAGGTATCGCTCGATATTGGGAGCAAAGCTGTAAAGCTTGACAACCCTCTTTTGCCCTACACTCGCTCTGAGCTTGCCTTACCATTACTCGTAGGCGATCAGATTCTAGGTGCTTTTGACGTTCACTCTACAAGTTCTTCAGCCTTTACAGAACAAGACATCGAAACACTACAAAACATGGCAAATCAGGTTGCAATATCACTCGATAACGCTCGCTTGTTCCAAAAAACTCGCCAGAGTTTGAAAGAAATGAATAGTATACAGAAACAGTATTTACATGAGGCATGGATTGACAGCAATATCCCACAGGAGGGATTAACACTGGCCGTTGGAGACAATTCGCAAATAGGGGAAATGCATTCAGTTGAAGTACCTATTTCACTACGAGATCAGGTAATCGGCCAACTTATGCTCGAAGGTAAGAGCAATTTATCCCCTGAGGATAAAACCTGGGTTCAAGCGATTGCTACACAAACCGCTCTGGCTCTTGAAAACGCCCGTTTAATAACAGAGAGCCAAAGTATTGCTATGCAAGAAAAGTTTATCACTGAAATTACAAATAAAATTTGGACTTCAACAAGCAGGGACAGTGTATTAAAAACTGTCGTTCGTGAACTTGGCCAAATTTTAGATGCATCAGAAGCAACCATTGAATTAAGCATTGAGAAAGAATAGCAGATCAGATGAGCATATTCACACATTACCCAAAACAAAGTGATAGCGTCTATAAAATGGATGAATTGCGTGGAAGATTTTTACAACGAATTATGATTTTAGCTGCGATTCTTGGTATTGTCCCCGTAGTCGTTAGTTTTTTTGGTACTAACAATCTATTTCTACAAGTAATTTATATTACAGTATTTTTGACCCTTGTATGCACAATTGTGTTTCGTCTTCCATATCTTTTAAAAGCAAGGTTATTTGTTGTATTACCGTTAATATTGGGCATTAGCAGTACAGTAAATACAGGTAGCCGTGGGGATAATATATTTTTCTTTCTATCTTATGTGTTCCTTTCAACCCTCCTTATCGGATTACGGAGTGGTTTATTAGCTGTTGTAATCAGTGAAATTATTGTCCTCACAACCGGTTATTTAGTTATCAGCCAACATTTTACACTATTGGATGTATTTGCTCCAAAAGAGGGTCTACAAGATTGGGCAACGGACAGCGCTTTACTACTTCTAATTTCGTTTTTAGTTATCGCTGGTCTACAAATGTTGCAAGATGGTTTTAAGAAAGCAAAAATTCAGAACGAAATTATGGTTGAGAAATTGGAAGATGCTCAAAAAGAATTAGAGATCCATGTAGCAAATCGAACTTCAGAGCTTAACTACAAGATGCATCAATTAAGTGCTGCTCTGCTAACTATTCATGAAACCGCAATAATACAGGAATTAGATAGTTTGTTGAACCGGACTGTACATCTCATCTCAGAACATTTCGGTTATTACCATGTTGGTATATACCTTATGAACCAACGAGGAGACTATGTAACCCTACAAGCAGCTTCATCCGAGGGCGGAAAGAAATTATTAGAAAATGGGTATAGACTTAGAGTCGGTACCGAAGGAATTATTGGATTTATTGCTGCAGAAAAGAAACCTCGCATTTCGCTAGATGTTGGGAAGGATTCAATATTTTTTAACAGCCCCGAGCTATCTAAAACCCAATCCGAATTATCGTTACCGCTTATCTTCCACAGCAAGGTCATTGGCGTACTGGATATGCAATCATCCGAGGTGAATGCATTCAAATACGATGACTTAGACATCTTTCAAACAATGGCTGATCAAATCGCCGTTACTATAGAAAACACTAGATTACTCTCTGAAAGCCAATTGGTGATCTCGCAGCTTGAAACAATTTCGAACGAAAATACTCGCCAAAACTGGAAGACGGATTTGTCGACTAATAACCCCATTTTTCACTACTCAGCAATTGGAGTTCGCCCGGTTGAAAAAACTGTAGTCTTAGATGGAAAAAACGTGCTTGATATCCCTATTGTCTTACGTGGACAGAGAATCGGAAAAATATCATTACAACGCAAATCTGAGTTTCAAATTTGGACCGCACAAGAAAAAAATGTGGCTAAAGAGGTTGCAGCTCAAGCTGCTTTAGCCCTGGAAAATATCCGCTTGGTTGAACGTACGCAACAGCGTGCAAATCGGGAACAGGCTATTGCTGGTATTTCAGCCCGTGTGCGTGAAACACTGGACCTAGACACCGTCCTTCGTGTTACCGCACGGGAAATTCAACAAGCACTGAACTTACAAGAAGCAGAAGTACGTCTGATCCCCCAGGATAATTTAGGGAGCGAGAAGAATTTCGAATAGGCTGCTTTTTTCGTAGATATCAGGAAATCAAATTATGAGTGATACTCAGTCTTCGCAACTGCAACACATCAATAGCAAGCAACATAATGCCATTTCCCTAAGAGCTAAAATCCTTTGGGCAAATCTTTTGATCGTGCTTGTTGCAGTTGCCGCAATGGGCTATTTCGTATTTTATCGGTCGCAAGAAACAAATGCATTCATTACGGAACAATTTGACACAAGCGTCACTCGTGAAATTGAAAATCGCTTAACTGTTATTGTATCGAATGAGGTAAATGACATCAGCATATTTTTCTCTTCGATGAAAAACACAATCGATACCTTTGGATCAACAACCGGAGCATTTCTTTCTAATGAGAACTCGATTGATCTTGAAAATATTGAATGGAATGCGCACTCTGAAATGACCCAACTTCCCAATGGAAGCTGGGATAACTCAAATGATGATATCGCCTCTATTTTCTTGCCAACCGGAATGCAAATAACAGATGAACTTGCAAAAGAACTGGCAATCATTAAAGGCCTTGATTATTTTACACAGGAATTACTGGAAAAAAATCCAGACATTATCGCAGCCTATTTTGGAGGAAAATCCGGAGAGACCGTTTACTATCCAAACATTGATCTTGCAGCCATTGTGCCACCTGACTTTGATATTACCAGTAGACCTTGGTATGCAAATGCTTCTTCTCTTTCTCAAACCGAAGGGAAAGCTGTCTGGTCAGAACCCTATTTGGATGCCGCCCTAAATGGATTAGTTATCACTGGCAGCGCCCCCGTTTATGATGACGCAGGTGATTTTCGGGGCGTCGTTGGTATCGACATTCGGCTTGCTACAATTACCGAAAGGGTTTCCGGTCTCTCAATCGGAGAAACAGGTTACGCATTTCTAATTGATTCGGATGGCCGGGCAATAGCTATGCCAAATGCAGGACTCTCAGATTTCAACATCACAGAGGCCGAACTCCAAAGCAGCAATATTGATAATCTATCCCTAATCAATCGTGTACCATTAGATGTTTTTGAAGTGCTCGCCAAAATGACGAGCAGGCAAGTCGGTGTCAGATTGGTAGAAATCAATGGCAGCAATCGATACATTGCCTACAAACCAATCCCAATCGTTGGCTATAGTCTTGGCATTGTAGTTGCAGAAGATGAGTTGCTCCAACAGTTCAATGAAATTAATAATGTACTCGCTACTGAAACACGTAATACAATCTTTACAGCCATTGGCGTTATTGTAATTATCTTATCGGTCGCCGGACTGGCATCTTATGGAATAGGTAATTCTGTTACTGCGCCATTGCAAAGATTAACGAATACCGCTAAGGAAGTGGCGGCTGGGAATCTCAATGTCAGAGCTGAAGTGGCAACGGGAGATGAAATTGGAATTTTAGGGGATACGTTGAATAGTATGAGTGCTACAGCACAAAACTTAGTGGCAAACCTTGAAGAAATCGTTGCCCAACGGACACAAACAATAGAAAAACGCGTTTTACAAATTCAGGCTGTTGCAGAAGTTGGCAAGGCGGTTGCAGCACAACGTGAACTTGAAGAATTGTTAACTCGAACAGCACATCTTATCAGCAATCGTTTTGGCTACTATCATGTTGGAATTTTCCTTTTAGACTCCCGAAACGACTACGCCCTTTTACGCGCTTCCAACAGCAGTGGAGGCAAGAATATGCTCGAACGCGGGCATAAATTAAAAGTTGGTACAGAGGGAATTGTAGGTGCGGCAGCAAATTCGGGGGAAGCACGAATCGCTTTAGATGTCGGCACAGACGCTGTTTACTTTGACAATCCCGACTTACCCCAAACAAGGTCTGAAATGGCACTCCCATTGGTTGCAAGTGGTGAAGTCTTAGGAGTGTTAGACATCCAAAGCACAGAGGAAAATGCCTTTACAGAGGATGATATTCCAACCCTTCAGATCCTAGCAGACCAATTAGCAATTGCAGTGCAAAACGCACACTTATTGCAAGAGACACAAGAGGCCTTGTTTGCTGCTCGCAAAGCGACCGGCGAAATCAGTCAGCAAGGCTGGCAATCATTGCTTCAAAACGTCAATACAGCTGGGTATATTGGGCTTTTACATGGTGATGTAATTACATCGTCAGAGAAATTAGATACCAACACAAAGCAAGCATTGATTCTTGGTAATTATGTAATCAGTGAGGATCAACATACCATCAAGGTCCCTATCATAGCTCGAGGCCAAACAATTGGTATGTTACGACTGGTCAAACCATCTAGTACAGAAATGTGGACGCCAGACGAGATTGCTGATGTCGAATCTTTGTCAGATCAAATCAGCAACGCATTAGAAAGTGCACGCTTGTTCAACGATGCTCAACAACGTGCAGTCAAAGAGCGTACGATTTCCGAAAGTGCGGCACGCGTTAGCGCAGCACTCGACCTTGAAAACATTCTACAGTCTACAGCAGATGAATTGGAACGTGCACTAGGCAGTTCCGAAGTTATTATCCAACTGCAAAGCGAAGAGTAATTGTAAACTCATCAGGAACATATCTATGTTTAGTTCAATAAAAAATATTTTTACACCACCTACTTTTGATGATGAGGACAAAACTCGCGTTGCATTTCATCTGAACGCAATTATATTAAGTTCATTTGGGCTGTTAACGCTCCTCCTGATAATACGAATTATCCAAGGAACTGAAGATATCTTAAGTTCAGCGAATATTGTTCTTCTTGCACTGGTCAGCTTATTGCTTGTTGATTGGTATTTGATGAAATTGGGATATATTCGGTTCGCCAGTCATGCAATTGTAGCTTTGGCTTGGCTGGGTATGGCATACTTAGCTTGGGATGCTGATGGCCTTCGGGATTCAACATTTATCGCTTTCATTGTCATTATTGTTATGTCCAGTTTATTGCTCGGAACACGGGCGATGGTCTTTTACACAGTGGTTAGCATTCTTGCAGGTTTTGGTTATGCATACTTAGAAACATCTGGCGCACTCCAACCGAGGTTAGACACCCCAGCAAATTATTCACGAGATTTAGCATTTGTTTTTACTTTGATTGGCGTTTTCTTATACCTTCTGATAAGTAGTTTAAACAATGCGGTAACTCGTGCTAGAACTGCAGCACGTGATTTCCAAAATAGTAACTCCGAACTGCAAATCCTCCAAAAGGATTTAGAAAGGCGTGTTGAAGAACGCACTGCCCAATTAGATACAGCTAATAGACAGACACAACGCCGGGCTAACCAACTTGAAGCTATCGCACAGGTCGTTCGAAACATCAGTACATCTCAAGATATAGAAACCCTTTTACCTAAAATTACAAATGTAATTAGTGAGCTTTTTTCCTTCTACCATGTTGGTATTTTCCTCCTGGACGAAGATAGAGAATATGCAATATTGCGTGCGGCCAACAGCCCGGGGGGCAAAAAGATGCTGAAGCGTAAGCACCTACTAAAAATCAGTGAGATCGGGATTGTTGGCTATGTCACCGGACAAGGGATGCCTAGAATTGCGTTAGATATTGGCAAGGATGCAATTTACTTTGATAACCCAGATTTACCTACAACGCGATCAGAAATGGCATTGCCTTTAAAAATTGACAATCAGGTGATAGGTGCGATTGATGTACAAAGTGAGGAGCAAAATGCATTCTCATCCGAGGATGTGAGTACATTATCAATTTTGGCAGATCAAGTCAGTATTGCCATCAAAAATGCCAGCCTATATGAAGAAACTCAACGTGCGTTAACACAATCGGAATCGCTCTATCAACAATTTACAAAGTCCGGATGGAGCCAATTGACCCAAACACATAAGGTATTCGGAATTCGACGGAGTGAAGATAATAACGCCATACTTAGAGAACCGATAAAGTATGATGATCTAAAAAACAATTACTCTCTGGACTTACCGATTATCCTAAGAGGGCAAAAAATCGGTTTTCTAAAGTTACAGGCAGAGGGCAGCCGTCAATGGACCCAAGATGATGTTGATATTGCAACGGCAATTATCGATCGTGCTGCACTTTCTATGGAAAACGCTCGCCTGCTAGACAACGCACAACGTCGTGCCACAAGAGAACATATTATTAGCGAAATTGCATCTACAGTCAGTTCGTCCACTGACATAGAAATCATATTACGTAACACAGTCCAAGAGTTAGGGCGCAAAATGGGTGGCGCAGAGGTTGTTCTTGAGCTTGGCGCTGACATTGAAAATAACATCGAACAAAAAGGCTCAGTTCAACAATAGGAGAGTACGATGGGAGAATATAGAGCTTCCAAAAAACCTGATCGATGGCTTATGACAGCTATCTTATTAACTATTGGAACAATTGTTGTGTTGACCGCGTGCAGCCCAACGGTTGGAGAATCGGTACAAGCTGGTGCTCCTGTTATTAATACCTGCCCCGAGTGTGAAGAGTTAATTTGTCCGGAGCCAATCCGCTACGAAGATGTTTGGGCTGCCTCTGCTCATGCTGACTCAGGGGCTGAAGCATTTACCCACTGGAATGATGACGATCCGCAAGAAATTCCGACTGAATGTGCTAGGTGTCATAGCAGACCAGGGTTTATTGATTTCCTGGGAATAGACGGAACCGAGGCAAATCAGGTGGACAAACCGGCAAAAATCGGCACGACCATTTCTTGCTTCGTATGTCACAACGAGGTAACTGACGATCTCAACAGCGCAGAATTTCCATCCGGAACAAAAGTTCGCCTGCTCGGCCCAGAGGCTCGATGCATTCAATGTCATCAAGGCCGCGCCTCAACTAAATCCGTCGATGACGCTATTAATACATTGGATTTGGTCGAGCCCGACGTAGTGAGTGGAGAGCTTGAATTCATAGACAGCCACTACATTTCTGGCGCAACTTCCTTTGGATCCGTTGTTCAGGGTGCCTACCAGTATGCCGGGAAAATCTATAATGCCCAATTTAAACGTGGGGATGATTTTTTTGCTTGTATCAGATGCCATGACCAACACAGTCTCGAAATCAAATCGGATACTTGTATGGAGTGTCATACTTTAGACGGAACTGAAACCAAAGATATTCGTGTCAACACGACGGACTTCGATGGAGATGGCAACATCACTGAAGGAATAGCCTACGAAATCAGTGATGTTCACGAAGCGTTATATGAAGCCATTCAATCCTATGCTTCTCAGGTTGTCGGAACTTCCATCGTATACGATACCAATACATATCCATACTTTTTTATTGACACCAACAATAATAGTAAGCTCGATACCGATGAGAATCAATTTGACAATAGCTACAATGCTTGGACGCCTCGCCTATTACGAGCTGCTTACAACTACAACTATGTAACTCATGATGCTGGTGCTTACGCTCATAATAGTGATTATATTCTTCAAGTCTTGTATGATAGTTTGGCAGATCTTGGTGGAGATACGACCAATTTAGCACGTCCGTAGGAATATGAAGGAATTGTTAGCATGGATTTCAACCTGGAAATAATTAAAGGTCACTCGCAATGAACTGGTGGAACAATCGAAGTATCCGTTTCAAAGCTATTACCGGTATTGGATTTATTCTAACGCCAATACTGGTGGCAATCATTTTTGGCATCACCAGATACGCACAAAATGAGCTTTGGCGGCGAGAGGTCCTTGCAGCAGAAAATCTAAATGCTATTGCATCGACCCTTGTATCAGATGCTATGATGGAAGGCCGAAAAGACAAAGTACACGAAACCCTGATCAATTTGGGAAACAATGTAGACGGTCAGTTTGATAGCATTGCTATTTATGATGACCAATCCGTGCTTACATCCTTTGCTACCGGATTTCCTGGAGGACGAGTCATCGATAAAGAAGTATACGAAGTAAGAACAACAGACTCAACCTGCTGGGTTTGTCATCAACTTCCCGCACAAGAACGGCCATCTATGACGATTGTTTCTATAGAAGGACAAGATGTCCTTCGCAGTGTTGTACCTCTATACAATGAAGCGAGGTGCCAGACGTGCCACGGGGTGGGACAAGAAGTACTCGGAGACAGCATTGTTGATCTTCGCCTGGAACGTTTCCAACAGACTTCTCAAACTGTAGCACTTGGGCTTGGGGGATCCATCCTCGCTGCTGTTGCAATTCTCGTTTTAATGTTTTATCAATTCACGCGACGTGTAATTATTTCACCTCTTGAAAAATTAGTCGGTGTAAGCAATGAAATTACTCAAGGGGATTTGGATCGTCAAGTGGAAGTTAACAGCGATGACGAAATTGGACAGCTTGGTAAAGCGTTTAATGAAATGGCAACCCAGGTGAGTGGATTCGTGCACACATTGGAAGAACGAGTAGCTGAGCGAACGGTAGAACTTGAGCAGGCAAACCAAAAGGTAGCACGACGCGCCGGGCAGTTCGAATCTGTCGCACAAGTATCGCGCACAATTAGTTCTATTCGAAACCAGGAAGAACTGCTAAAGCGAATTACTCACATGATCAGCCAATCGTTCGGCTTCTACCATGTCGGAGTTTTCTTGCTTGATAGCAATAAAGAGTATGCCGTCCTCCGGGCTGCTAACAGTGAAGGCGGGCAAAGAATGCTAAAACGCGGGCACCGATTAGAAATTGGACAGACGAGCATTGTCGGCTATGTTACTTCAACGGGCAACCCCCGCATCGCACTGGACACCGGAGCTGATGCTGCTTACTTTGACAATCCTGATCTTCCAGAGACACACTCCGAAATGGCTTTACCGCTTAAGGCCAGCGGTCAGGTAATTGGTGCATTGGACGTTCAAAGCACGGAACCTAATGCTTTCGCACAAGAAGATGTCAACATTCTTTCCTCACTGGCTGACCAGGTTAGTGCCGCTCTGGAAAATACACGCTTGCATGAAGAGGCACAAGAAGCATTGTCCAAGGCTGAAGCAGCCTATCGTCAGTTAACAGGCGAGGCTTGGTCTGATATCCGCCGACTTACCTCAGTTGTCGGCTATCATTTTGACGGAGCCACTGCTGAACCGTTGCAATTGCCTGCTAATGATAGTCAAATTGAAAGTCAAAACGAAGCGCTGTACACTGTTCCGGTCCAATTACGCGGAGCATTTATCGGCAGATTAAGAATTAAGCCCATCAACAATAGCCATCAGTGGACAGAGGATGAAATTGCAATCATCCAGGCCACAGCAGAACGTGTAGCACTAGCCGTTGAAAATGCCCGCTTAATTTTGGAAAGTCAAAAACGCGCGTTAAGGGAACAAGTCATCGGTGAAATTTCATCGAGGATCGGTGCATCTATCAACCTGGACAATATCATGCAAACCACCTTGCGCGAAATGGGTCGCATCTTGCCCGGCGCTGAAATCAGTATTCAGGTTGAGGACAAATAGGCATAGATAAGCTCAAGATGAGTTTACTGAATTGTCAAAAAGGATTTTTATGTTTACTGCAATGAGGAAATTCTTTACAGCCCCCCACTATGAGGGCGATCCTACAAAAACACAAGATGCCCGGACAACCCATCGAGTGGCAATTGCAATGCTCGGTCTTGCAGCGTTTTCTGTTCCTTTTATTCTCAGACTCGATTCACCTTTACGAGAGTATACGTTGTATGCTACGGTCGGTGGAGCGTTTATTTGGCTCATTGCCATTGGCCTTATCAAGCGGAGGCAAGTTAATTACGCAAAACTCATCATCCTGATAGTTAATACTTTAAACCTTCTTGCTATCACCTATGCAACGGGTGGTTTCTCGCGACCAACGATTACAACAACGCTTTTCCTGCTAGCCTTGGCAACATTACTATTTCCCAGAAGAGGCGCAATCAATTATGGCATTTTTATCCTTGTTCTAAGCACCATTCTTTTCTTTTTGGGTCGTACCGGACTCGTACCGGAACCAACTTATACGAGTGATGACCTCAGTACATTTTTAATTTTTAGTTTTACATTGGTAGCATCAGCATCCCTTCTCGCAATTTCTGCATCCAATGTAGGGCGCAATTTGGAATTAATCCGCGAACGAGAGATAGAGCTACGGGATCAGAACATAACTCTCAATGAACTTACCGAGCAGCTAGAGATGCGCGTGGAAGAGCGTACTGCAGAGCTTGAACAAAGCGCAAAGCAACTCCAAAAACGAGCAGCTCAATTCGAAACCATTACTCAACTAGCTCGTACAATTAATTCGATTCAAGACCCAGAGTTACTTCTACAGAAAGTCACACAGTTGGTTAGTGTAAGCTTTGGCTTTTATCACGTCGGCCTTTTTCTCCTCGATGAAAGTGGGCTATACGCCGTGCTCAATGCGGCTAACAGCGAGGGTGGGCAGAAAATGCTTGATCGGAGGCACAGGCTCAAAGTTGGATCGGAAGGAATTGTAGGGGACGTCACATCAACAGGCAATCCTCGCATCGCGCTGGACACTGGGGTTGATGCCGTCTACTTTGACAATCCTGATCTTCCAGAAACACACTCTGAAATGGCGCTGCCCCTCCGAGTCGGTACAACCATTGTTGGCGCCCTCGACGTGCAAAGTACGGTTCCAAATGCTTTTACTGAGGATGACGTGGAGGTGCTTTCCATCCTCGCAGATGTTATTAGTGTGGCTATCGAAAATGCCCGGTTATTCGAAGAATCGCAACGCGTATTAACAGAGGCGCAAACCGCATTCGGGGAATTCACACAAGAAGCCTGGCAAAAAATGGTCAAAAGCCGCAAAGTGGTTGGGTATGAGCTTTCTGGTACAACCATCCGTTCACTCGAAGAGCCCTTAATAAAAAATGGCTCAGCCATTGCAATTCCCATCAAACTTCGTGAGCGAGAGATTGGCACTATGAGCATCAATTTGCCCAATAATAAAAAGTTAAGTCCAGATGAAACAGAAATCACTCAGGCTTTGGTTGAACGTGTTGGAATTGCTATCGAAAATGCAACCCTACTTGAAGAAACAAAGAGGGCAGCAGTAAAAGAACAGATCATTGGTGAAATTACCGGAAAGATAGGGTCCTCCATCAATCTTCGAAACGTATTACAAACGGCAGTTGAAGAGCTAGGACATGTCATCCCGGGTTCAGAGATTGTTATTCATCTTGATAGCCAAAAGAAGTAGGAAAGAATCATGACTCTACCCATTGAAGAAAATTCGTTGAAAAGACGGTCTATTTTCAAGAATCTAGTTAATCGCTTATTCAGCCCTCACCCATCCATTGTGGATATTGGTAAAAGGCGCAGAGCGCAATTAACGGCTATATTGTCTTTTATTCTCAGTGTTTCTCTTGGGGTTGGCTTAATCTTCGGGCCAAATGCTATTGCAACGTTTATCACTTTATTAATTATTGCTCTCCTTTCATATTCACTGAGCAGGACAAAATATTATCTTGTAAGTGCATTTTTACTGTCATTCGGTGTATTGGTAAACGCGTTTTTACCCTTATATCTTGGTACAGCTTCGAACTTCTATACTAGCGTATATACAATAGCACCTTTAGCATTTATCCTTGCAAGCGCCTTGCTTCCTCCTTCAGGCCAGGTTGCGATAACGATCGCAGGCGTTTTTGGAACTGCTTTGTCGCCATTTTATTCAGATATGATTCCACCAGAATCTGTTACGTCGACTACCGGAGTACTTTTGTCCTTTGGGCTCATTCTTATTGGCTTTGGCCGTTTTAGATCAAACACTGAAAAAATACGTTTGGAGGAAATCCAGAACGCCAACCAGGAACTAGAATATATTAAAAATTCACTAGAAGAACGAGTTGTAGAGCGAACAAAAGAGCTTGAATTTCGTTCAAATGATCTCTTAAAAGCAAACCAGCGAAATGAACAACGTGCAAAACAATTTGAGGCAATTTCTTTGGTTAGCGCTGCAATTTCATCTTTTCGCTCCTTAGAAAATGTACTCCCTAAAGTTACTGAACATATCAGCCAACATTTTGGTTTTTATCAGGTTGGTATATTTCTCAATGACATAAACAATGATTACGCCATTCTTAGTGCAGCAAATAGCGATGGCGGTAAACGAATGATATCCCGTGGTCATCAACTTAAGATTGGTGAGCAAGGTATAGTGGGCTTTGCTATTAGCACTGGCAAGCCCCGTATTGCGTTAGACGTTGGAGATGATGCTGTGTATTTTGGTAATCCAGAGCTACCTGATACACGTTCTGAAATGGCAATCCCCCTCAAAATTGGCGAAGCCGTTGTTGGTGCGTTGGATGTACAAAGCACGGAACCGTCTGCCTTTGGAGAAGAAGATATAAGTGTGCTCTCACTGCTTGCCGATCAAGTCAGTATGGCTATTGAGAACGCACGCTTATTTGACCAGGCCCGGAAGTCCCTTGCGGAATCGGAAGCGCTTTACCGCCAATATCTCCGCCAAGCATGGCAACGTCTCCCAAAAGAACAAAACTTGGCAGGCTTCCGTTACAATTTTCGCGGTGCGTCACCAATTGAAGAAAAAGGGGAGGAAAACATTAATAATACTGACGAAAAAACTAAGGAAGAAATAAATTCACCTCAAATATCAATACCAATTGCAATACGCGGTGAAACAATCGGAACACTTGCTGTCCAAATTCCTGAAACAAGTGTTATTAATGATGATCAAATAGATTTGATTAATGCAGTTGCTGAGCGTGTTGCGCTTTCGGCAGAGAACGCTCGCCTGTTTGAAGAAACTACACGCCGTGCGGAACGAGAGAGATTGGTATCAGATATCACAGTAAAAATTCGCAGCACAAACGATCCTGACACCATGATCGATACCGCGCTGGAGGAACTTAAGCAGGCGCTCGGTGCTACTAAGGTTCAATTAGTGCCTCACAAACTCCAAAGAACTGAATCAAACCAACAACTTGTAGAGCCAACCCCCCCGTCAAATGGTCAATCTACAAGTGAGAGTAACAAAAATTAAGGAGAGAGAAAATGGCTTATACAATCGCTATCTCCAATGAAAAGGGTGGCGTTGCAAAAACTACGACTACCATGTCCCTCGGTGCTGCACTGGCTGAAGCCGGAAACCACGTACTATTAATTGATCTGGATCCTCAATCCAACTTGACATTGGCGGTTGGTTTGGAAAGCAATGAAGTTTCAGCATCATCCAGTAACATATTAATCGAATCTGCCCCCTTATTAAGTACCGTACATCATACCGAAATTGAAAATATAGACATTATTCCTTCACACCCAAATATTGAAAGTGCAGAACAATATCTTCCAATGCGCACAAATTATACGGCGACCATGCGCAAGGCAATCAAACATGCTTCTCCACTCCCTTATGAATATATCCTGTTAGATTGCCCGCCGTTTTTAGGGGCAATTACCCAAAATGCTCTCAGCGCTGCACAGTTACTTGTCATCCCCACACAGGCTGAGTTTTTTTCAGCATATGCATTAAGAAATATGATGGGAATTATTCGGCGAGTACGACAGGAAAGCAACCCAGATCTATCCTATCGCATTTTAATTACCATGCTTGACCGCAGAAATCGTACACATCGTAATATCGAAGAACAATTGAAAAGCACATTTGGCAAGGGACTTTTTGAAACAATTATTGAGATTGATACAAAACTACGAGAAAGTCCTATCGCAGGCTTACCAATCACTCAATATAAATCGAGTACCCGTGGTTCTAAACAATATCGTAATCTGGCTCAGGAGTTAATGGAATATGTCAAAGAAAAAGATAAGCAAAAGGCTTGACAAGCTCTTCGACGATTTAGAACAAGAGTCGGAAGCGAAGCAAGTTGAGGGCCAGGCAGAGAATCGCGAGAAAGATGTCAAGCAAAAGGAACCTGCCATCTCTCTCCCATCAATTGGGAAGGGGTTGGAGACTTATTCTGATATCGATATCACAAGCTTGACCGAGAGGGCTCCCAAGGTCGATAGCACTCGCCTATCTCCATCTACGATACTGTCAACTGCATTCCGCACAGATGAAAATAATTGGGCAACCTTGAAAGTAGTTGATGAATTTGGGAAACGCACATGGGGAACTGAAGAACAAATGCTGGTAAAACAAGTTGCCGATCAACTTTCGCTGGCACTTGAAAATGCAAGATTATTTCAAGAAACACAACGGCGTGCCAGAGAGATGTCGGCACTGGCGGAAGTTGCGCAAGAAATATCAGCTACGCTGGAATTACAAGGAGTCCTTGATCGTATCGCCCATCAGGCTATGGAAATCTTAAACACGGAAACAAGTGCGGTTTACGTTCCCGACCCAGATTTCAAGACCCTAATTGCTATTACTGCAATTGGGGTTGATGCGGAAGAAATAAAAGCGGACCCACTCAAAATCGGTGAAGGGCTCCTTGGAAATATTACCCTCAAGAAATCTGCTGAAATTATCAACAATGCATCGAGCAATCCCAATGCAATAACAATTCAAGGAACCGAAGATTTACCCGATGAACACTTGATGGCTGCGCCCATCTTTTCACAGGATAAGTTGAGTGGTTTGTTAGCAGTTTGGCGTATGGGAAATAGTCAAACATTTTCAAACACAGAACTAGAGTTTTTAGAGAGTCTAGCCCAACAAGCATCAATTGCAGTTGAAAATGCACGGCTTTTCGAAGAAACCAAAAGACGTAGTGAAGAACTCGCTTCTCTCAACGAGATCATTTCTGCAGCCAGCCAGACTCTTGATACCAAATCTATTCTTGAGACCGTAATGAAAAAGGTGCTGGAAATTTCTGGTTTCGATGGTGGTCTCATCACTATCTTTAACGAAACACGTGGCAAGCTTGAACGCGGCGTTCGTATCGGAATGCCTGGCAATCCTCCTGATGATCCAGCAGAGGGTCTTGACGGCTCGCTTTGCAACTATGTTTACCAAACTGGCGAAGCGTTGATTATTCAGGACTTGAGCAGCGGGACTCCGGATGGAATAAATGTACGCAGTGATGTGGAAGCAGGGTTGCGCGGATACATCGGCATCCCTGTGGAATCAAAAGGTAGAACTCTTGGCACTTTATGCCTGTTCCGCTATAAAAACGAACCTATTCCTGAAAACATTGTAGAGCTTTGTAGTACGATAGGCGGCCAGTTGGGGTTCACTATTGAAAATGCTCGTCTATTTGAAGAGAGTAGAAAATTCCGTTTAGGGCTGGAACGCTCAGCAGATGCTGTCTTCATGACAGATATCGAAGGCACGATAGTATATGCAAATCCCAGCTTTGAAAAAATCTATGGGTTCCCACTTGACGAGGTAATCGGTGCAAACCCGAGAATTTTCAAATCTGGAGTTATTCCTCAGGAGCAGTATAAACATTTCTGGGAAACCTTATTGAACAAAGGAACCATTTCCGGCGAAATTGTAAACAAAACCAAAGATGGTAGGCTCATTCCAATTGAAGGGACAAACAGCCCCATTTTAGATGAGGGTGGAAATATCCTTGGCTTTTTGGCAATACACGCTGACATCACCAAACGAAAAGAGGATGAGGAATCATTAAACCGACGAAATGAGTATCTCGCCGCTTCAGCAGAAATTGGAAGACTAGTTACCTCAACGCTAGATTTAGAGGCGATTTACGAAAGATCTGTAAACTTGGTAGTTGAACGTTTTGGCTTCTATCATGCTTCTATTTTCATAAATGATGAAACTGGGACAAACAGTTTTCTTAGAGAAGCTACTGGGACTGCTGGCCAAAAACTGAAAGAACTCAGGCATTTCCTTCCAATTGGTTCTCGCTCCACAGTTGGAGAAGCAACTCGCAGCGGTGAAGTTGTCGTAGTCAATGACACAACAAACACTTCTCTCCATAGACCGAATCCCTTGCTTCCTGAGACCCGAGCCGAAACAGCCATACCCTTACGAATTGGTGAGCGAATCATAGGCGCATTGGACATTCAATCAACAGAGGCAGACGCATTTTCAGAGGATGATATCGCAATTCTCCAATTACTTGCAGATCAAATATCTGTCGGTATCGACAATGCACGGTCTTATAACATCGCACAGCAAGCTGTAGAGGAGATGCGAGAAGTAGATCGACTAAAAAGTCAATTCCTGGCAAATATGAGTCACGAGCTGCGAACACCGCTAAATTCGATCATTGGCTTTGCCCGTGTGATCTTAAAAGGAATTGATGGACCAACCACAGAATTACAACAGCAAGACTTAACAGCGATTTTCAACTCTGGCCAACATTTATTAGGTCTGATCAATGACATTCTTGATTTGTCACGCATTGAAGCAGGGAAAATGGAATTGACATTCGATGAAGTCAATATCACCGAACTGATTTCAAGCGTTATGTCCACGGCGGCTGGTTTAGTCAAGGATAAGCCAATTAAGTTGGTCTCTGTTATTGCCGAGGATTTGCCAATGGTCAAGGCTGACGCGATGAGAATTCGTCAAGTGTTAATTAATTTCTTGTCAAATGCAGCCAAATTCACGGATGAAGGTGAAATCCTAATCAAGGCAGATTTAGAAGAGACTGAGAAAGGGCAACAAGAAGTTATGATCAAAGTGATCGATTCCGGTCCCGGAATTGCGAAAGAAGATCAGGCAAAACTTTTCCAGCCCTTCTCACAAGTAGACGCATCTCTTACTCGAAAAGTCGGCGGTTCAGGACTCGGACTTTCAATCTGCAACCACTTAATCAAAATGCACAACGGCCAGATAGGTGTACAAAGTGCTGTAGGAGAAGGCAGCACCTTCTATTTCTCGATTCCGATCTTGCAGAAAAAATCAACTGCCCAAAGTCAGGATACTGAGCGCGTTATCCTTGCGATTGATGATGATCCACAAATCATCCGACTCTACGAACGTTACCTTGAACCCAAAGGATTTCAGGTGATCGGCCTGAGTGACCCCTCCAAGGCGAGGGAACGTGTCGCGCAATTGAAGCCCTATGCCATTACATTGGATATCATGATGCCTGGATACGATGGTTGGCAAGTGCTCACGGATCTAAAATCAGCGTCCGAAACAAGAGATATCCCGGTTGTTGTATGTAGCATTGTCGAAGATGAAGAAAAAGGGTTTAGCCTGGGAGCAGCAGATTATCTCGTCAAACCGATTCACGAAGATGATTTGCTCGCATCATTAGACCGACTGAATGGAGACGGTAGCATACGAGAAGTACTGATAATTGATGATGATCCCAACGACCTGCGCTTATTGGGCAAGATGCTAACAGAGCAGGGTAAATATAAAGCAACCCTAGCAGAAGGGGGACTTGCTGGATGGAATATGCTCAAATCGCAGGCTCCTCATGCAGTCGTATTAGATCTTTTCATGCCAGAAATGGACGGTTTTACTATTCTTGAGCAGCTACGGAAAGACGAAAACCTTAGAAACTTGCCTGCAATCGTCATTACTGGTGCTGACTTGACTAAGGAACAACAAAAACAATTAGATGAATTAGGCCAACGATTGCTGCAAAAAAGCTCACTCAAAGAACAAGAGCTAATCAGTACAATTGAAAGTGCATTGCAGAGAGTCAAAGCAGACTAATATAATATCGATTTTATTTATCTATGATGAGAGAAGTAAATGTCATTTCAAATAAGATGCCTGGACTGTAACCACACAGCCCCATTCCATCCGACTTCAGCCCATTGCCCTAAGTGTAATGGACAGTGGCGAGTTGCTGAATACGATCTCGCTCAGGTTGAAAAAATCTGGACTTCAAAATTAAAAAATCGACCATTCGATTTGTGGCGATATCATGAACTCTTACCGGTTCGCAACCCAAATCCGACCATCAGCTTAGGAGAAGGTGGTACACCTCTTATCCAAGCTGTAAATCTTGGCATGATGCTTGGTTGTTCAAATTTGTATATAAAGGATGAAAGACAAGGGCCAACATCATCGTTTAAAGACCGCCAGGCAGCGGTTACAATCTCTGCATTGAAAGAAGCCGGAATTACCGAATTGGTGGCAGCTTCCACCGGTAATGTAGCCATTTCCTATTCAGCATACGCCGCACGAGCGGGGATTAAGCTTTGGGCGTTTGTTACCAGTCTTGTCCCATCTGTCAAGATGCGCGAAATAGCTCTTTACGGGAGCCAGGTCGTTAAAGTAACTGGCTCTTATGATCAAACAAAACAAATGGCTTCAGAATTCGCCCGCCAGCGTAATTTGTGTCATGATATGGGGGCAAGAACAATCACATCCGTCGAAGCTATGAAAACAATGGCGTATGAGGTAGCTGAACAGTTAACTATTAAACATGGTCCACCCCTTATTAACGGTAATGGAAGCAAACCGATAAAATGGCGTACCCCTGATTGGTACATTCAAGCCGTCAGCGGCGGAATGGGTCCTCTTGGTGTTGCGAAGGGCTTTAGGGAACTGCAACAGATGGGATTTGTTGACAAACTGCCTGCCATTGCAGCGATCCAGGCTGAAGGATGTGCCCCGATGGTACAGAGTTGGCAGCAAGGACTGGAAACTCCAATTACTGTTACCTCCCCGCAGACATATATTGAAACTTTGGCCACTGGCGACCCGGGTAGGACATACAAGTTACTCAAACGAGAAGTCGATGAAACTAACGGAATTTTTGAAAGTGTCAGCGACGAAGAAGCCTTTCGCGCTATGCATATTATTGCAAAAATGGAGGGGCTTTCTGTTGAACCTGCCGCCGGTGTGGCATTTGCTGGATTATTTAAACTGGTACGAAATGGAATAATCAAACCCACTGACACAGTTGTGATAAATTGCACGGGTCACACCATGCCAGCTGAGCAATGGTTGTTGGGAGAGAATTGGTCTCGTGACATTGAGTTACCTAGTCGAGAGGAAGCTCCTCAACAAGATGGTCTATTGGCAGCATTAAACCGCGTTGCTCCGGATCGGTTTCCACGCATTGCCATCGCCGATGATAGCGGTGATGCACGCCGGCTTATTCGTAGAATCCTACAATCACAAGGGGACTTTACGATCTTCGAAGCCGGAGACGGCAAAGAAGCGCTAACCTTAATCCAAAAAGAAAAACCTGACCTAATTATTCTTGACCTGATGATGCCAGAAATGGATGGTTTTGCTGTTATTGACAATTTAAAACGTAACCCCGAAACGGCTAATATTCCTGTTATTGTAGCCTCTGCAAAGGAATTAACCACAAACGAAAAAGCCCGACTGGAAGGACAAATTCAATCTCTAATGCAAAAAGGCGACTTCCTGAACGACGATTTCCTCGGCGAAGTACGTTCCTTGCTAGATTAGAGTGCAATAATGTTAGAGCGAAAAGCGGGGGTTCGTGCGGCACTGTTGTCAGCTGGATTTTTTGGACTGACACCAATATTTGGAAAATTAGCGGTAAATTTTGGCATATCACCTCTTGCAGTTGTCGGATTCCGCACGGTCATGGCAACTTTGTTATTGTTTATTCTTACTGTAATCATTAACAAAAAATATTTATACATTTATCCAGCCGGCTTGATTGGATGTGGCCTTGCAGGTCTCCTAAATGGAGTTGGATCTATATTTTATTATGCAGCGCTGGATAGAATAAGTGCAGGGGTTGGGCAACTTTTATACTCTTTATACCCTCTATTTGTTGCCATTCTATTGTTCTTTGACTCCCAACCGCCAAGTCGATTAACTGTTTTCAGAATTATCCTGGCTACGATCGCTATCGTATTCCTTACGAATGCATCCACGGGGACGATCGATATCATTGGCGTTATTCAAATGTTAATTGCCTCTGTGCTGTATGCGGCACATTTGCCTGTTAATCAACGTGTTTTATACGATATTCCTGCACCGACAGTTACACTTTACACTTTGTTATCCATGAGTCTAGTTGTATTCCCAACATTCTTAATCTTCGATCGTACAGTTCCTGAACCAGGTACTTGGTGGCCGATATTAGGTCTTACACTGGTCACGTTTTTAGCACGATTAACATTGTTTTTTGGAGTTAAGCATCTTGGTGGCATGCAAACAGCTTTACTTGGCTTATTGGAGCTATTAGTAACCTTGGGTTTAAGCATCATTTGGTTAAAGGAATCCCTGACGAACTCACAATGGCTCGGTGCTGCAATCCTATGCGCGAGCACCTTATTGGTTTATTTTGAAAAACCTCCGACAGCTCGAAAACCAAGCCAGGGGGGGTGGTTGGGATGGCTTACTCCTCCCCAACCTCCTGAACTGCGCCATTAAGGTGTTATTTATCATCTGTTTTCTTTTTCCCTTCGTAAACATATCCTGTACCCCTTATACTGACTATATGATCAGCCAAGGAAGGAAATTCCGCAAGCTTATGGCGAAGACGACTCACAAGGGGACGTAAAATTTCAGGTGCTTCACGCTGTGACGTATCATAACCCTGAACTAACAGCACTAACTCTCTATGAGCAAACACCTTACCCTCATTAGCCAATAATACTCGTAGCAACCTACCCTCGGCTGGAGTCAGATTGACCATTTTATTGTTTTGTTTGATTTGACGCCTTGAAAGATCGATTTCTGTTCCGTCATCTAATGTAACCGTATCGAGCAAATCACCAGTATCATGACCATCTACCCCACTGCCTTTAGCTTGCATTCGGGCAGCGCGACGATCAAGCCCTTTCTTAACACTGGCTACTATTTGCGCAGGAGGAGCTGGTTTTTGCAGGTAATCATGAATGCGCAACCGTAAAGCCTGTATCGCGGTTTCTGTCGATGCAAAAGCAGTCAACAAGATTATCTCTGTATCAGGAGCAAGTTGATTGACAACCTGAACTACTTCCAGGCCATCCATACCCGGCATGCGTAAATCTACAACCATCAAATCAATGTGATGAGTGCGGACATGTTCAACAGCTGCCTGCCCATTGGGAACAGATGCAACTGAATGGCCTTCGAGACGCAATATATCTGTCAACGATTTTCGGGCTACAGGTTCATCGTCAACGATAAGAATACTGGACTTCATTTTTTTCCTCCGATCGGTAAGTAAATACGGAAGCAGGCTCCGGGTCCGTTGTTCGAAGCGAGTTCAAGAGTTCCGCCATGCGCAGTAACAATATTGTAACTGACTGTCAGTCCCAATCCAGTACCACCATCCTTAGTACTGAAAAATGGCTCAAAGATGTGTTGCTGCCGTTCGTCAGGAATACCAGGTCCACTGTCCTGAAGCAGAATCTCCACTCCTTTTTTAACAACATGTGTTTGAATGAATAATTCGCCTCCATCTGGCATAGCATCAAATGAATTCAAAATCAAGTTGATTAATACCTGTTGGATTTGACTGCCAACGGCTGTGACAGCCGGCAAGTTTTCTTGTATGTCCGTTCTTACAAGTATGTTTTGTTTTTCGAGCTGTTTCGACATCAAATTAATAACGTAGTTCAGTAGCTCATGCAAATCTACTTCCGCTGGCGAAACAGCACCGGGACGATAAAAGTCGAGCATACGCTGCACTGTGGACATTAATCGTTCCAGTTCCTTTTTGGCAAGTTCGAAATATTCTTCTCGCTGTTCTTCGCTCAGGTCCTTTCGGCCAGCAAGATGCAAACAATTTTGCACCGATTGTAATGGGTTGTTCACTTCATGTGCTATCGATACAGAAAGACGACCAGCCGTTGCCATTTTTTCGGCTTGTAAAAGGGCCTGCTGAGATTCTTCTACTTGTTTGACATACTCTCGCAGTTCTGCGTACAGACGCGCGTTTTCAATTGCGACCGCAGCCTGATTAGAAAGGATCAGGAACATTTCCAAATCTGCTTCCCGAAATGGGGATTCATCCTTATTCCGGCCGACAAAAAACAGACTATGGGTTTTAAGACGCCTGACTGGAGTAAACATTGCAGCACCCAAATCCAATCTTTGCAACTGAGTTTGAAAATCCTTCGATCCCGGACCGCTAATGTTTATCATGAGCGAAGAATCATGCGCCTCCATTTTATTCAAGAAATTCTGATCTGCTTTATTCCTGGAAGGGTCTGGAACTTTTCCGCTTCCAGACATTAATTGGAACTCACTTTCATCTTCCACATGGTAATACCCGACATGAGAGCATCGTAGATGCCCTTGAAACGCATTTTTTATCAATTCCAACAACTGGTCTGGACGAGTCTCGGAGAGCAGAGATTCGGTCACGCTGAACAAAGGGCGTAAAGCTTGGATTCGAGCAGCATCGCGTTTTCGCTCGCTATCGAGCAGGGCCTGTTTGACTGAATCAACAAGCTCAGAACCCTGTTCGAAGGGCTTCAACAATAACCCATCCACCCCTTGACGCAAGGCTTGGATCGCCGTTTCTACCGTACCAAAACCGGTCATCACAAGGACAGCGATATCTGGCTGAAGTTTTTTAGCCTGATGGATAACTTCAAAACCATCCATATCCGGCATGCGAATGTCAACCAGGAGCAAATCAACGGAATTTGCATGCAGATGGTCAAAGGCTGGTAAAGCCTCCGTAAAGGCAACAACTTCGTATCCTGCGCGCTTTAGTAATCGGCTGCAAAGCAATGTGATACCGGGTTCATCATCGAGAACTAGAATTTTTTCATCCATAAGGTTTTAATATGGTAACCAAACCGTAAAAGTTGTTCCCTGACCCACTTCACTCTCAACTTCAATCTCACCACCGTGGTCGGAAACGATCCCATAGGTGACTGACAATCCCAGTCCAGTGCCTCCCTGACTGGATTTGGTTGTAAAAAACGGTTCAAATATTCGCTCCTGGTGCTCCGGAGTAATTCCAGAGCCAGTATCTTGTATGGAAGCCGTCACCCACTTTCGACTATGACGCTGACGAGCAGCGGAACGAATGAAAAGCTGACCGCCCGTTGGCATGGCTTGCAAGGCATTGTGGAACAAGTTTAAAAAGACTTGTTTCATCTGGTTTCGATCCACCGACACCCAGGGCAGGTTCTTGCTGAGTGCGACATCCAAATGTACACCACTAGTGTGCATCAAATGACTGGTTAATGAAAGGACATCATCCAGCAATTCATTCAAATCCACACGGGTGCGTTCACTTTCACTGCGCCTGGAAAAATCCAAAAGGCGTCGGACAACGTCGCGAGCACGACGAGCCTCGCGAAGAACCAATTCAAGGTCCGGACGGTTCTCCTCGGTATCAGACATCTCATTTAGGACAAGTTCCGTAAAACCCGTGACAGTGGTCAAGGGATTGTTTAATTCATGGGCAATCCCTGCTGCCATTTCACCAACAGCAGCAAGTTTTTCGGCTTGAATTAATCGACGCTCTGCATCCAACTGCGCTTCGATTCTGGTCTGTAACTCTTGTTGTGTTTGCTGCAACTGATGGACAGTTGCCTGTGAGCGTTGATATTGATCAGCATTGGAAATCACGCTCGACAAAATGCCAGCCAGTGATTCCAAAGCCATAAAATCATTCTGCCCAAAGGCATTTTTTGAGCTACTTTCAATATCCATCAATCCCATCACACGTCCGCCATCCTTTAGAGGAACACACAGTTCTGAACCTGCATCCCAACCTTCAATTGAGCGATATAGCGGAGACTGACTAACATCGTTAACCAGCATACTCTCACCAGTTACTAAAACCTGGCGTGTGATTCCGCCTCGCTCACTGTCAACCAAGTAGGAAAACTCGGAAAGAAGAGAGTCGGAAGCTGGCGCGCGCGTTCCACCCGCACCACAAACCGTAGCCTGTTTTTCCTCATCAACCAAGAGAATCACAGCAAACTCATAACCAAAATACTGAACCAATAGTTCGGCAGTAATTTGCACAACTTCCTGCTTATCCAGTAAGCCAATTACCTCTTGCACTACCTCATGAATCAAACCCAGATTTCTCGCACGTGCCTCTGCTTCTTCGCGCAAACGGCTATACTCCAGCAATCCTGCCAGGTGCCCCGCAATAACCGTAATCAAATGCGTGTCGTAAACCGAAAAGTCTTCAGCCCGCGATTTCTCCAACGTCAGTAGGCCATTGGTCCTTCCACGATAGCGAAGTGGCACCAGCATAATTTCCTGTGCCTTTTCCGATCCAAAAAGAGTCTCTATATTCACACCGCGATTTAGACGCGTAATATGTCCTCCCTTGAACAATTCTGCCATTGGGTGTCCTGCAAGGCCAGCGGTGTTCACCGCGACCTTCCCGCCATCATTTCGATATTCTCGCACCATCCGTTCATCGGTGGACATCAGATACAAACTGCTTATTTCTGTCATGAAGGCACGCGCCAACAAGGCAAAAACACGTCGGGCAATCTGGTCAATATTCTGCCCCGATGACACGGTCAAAACGAAATCGTTGAGCATTGCCAAGCGTCGCAAATGTCCACTGAGTTCCGTGAAAGTTATGATCACTTCAACCGACGGAGAAGAACGCCCAACCAACGTTACAAGCTGCTTCCATTCCTGTTCAGTAAACGCTCGTAACCGCCATAGTGCCACCATACCTATCAGGCGTTGGCCAACAACCAACGGCACACATCCCCAAGCGCCTGTTGTCGATTTGATCCCGATCTGGGGAATCTCTGACCAGCCTTCCTCGTTTCGTTCGAAGCGTATCCCAGTATGTGTTTGTCCAATCTCGCGCAGTACGTCATTGGCTTCAATTTCTAGAGAAACGCCTTTACATTGTGGAGTCCGCCATTGTGCTTGAATTTCCAAAACATCACCGCGCCGTACGGCCAGCCACGCCCCCTGGCAGGGAACCTGCTGCGCAATAGTTGCGATCATCTTATCTAAGGCGACCGGAAGATCAAAGGGAACGCCTTCCTGAATAGCCGGGACAAGCGTATCCGAAACCACAGGTGATACCTCGGGCTCTTCCGCATCATCCTTTGACAATGTGCTTGCTACCAGTTTCCAGACACGCTGCGCCACCCCAACTTGTTTTCGTTTTTCTCCACCAACCAGAAGGACACCTGAACTGCCCTCAATTGGATAGGCATACAAACGTTCACAGCCGATATCGATCCCATCCGGCACCGTGCGCGAACGGCTGGAACGACTCCCTAATGCGCCGCATAACCAGGAATCAACCGTGGATTGGCCCAAATATTCGATAAGGGTAGCCGACCGCTTCTTTGTCAAGCGATAGGAATCTTGGAACCTCCACTGCCCCACCTGACGCTCCAAATGCACGACCCATGATGCATCAGCAATTTTGGTCGCTTCTTTCAGTCGATAGCTGGTACCATTATTATTTGACATCGAATTATAGACAATATTATACAGCACGAGTCTATAGGATTGTGAATGGTACAATTGCTCCGTTTTATGGATAACAAGCTAACAATCATCGGTGGCGGATTAGCCGGTAGCGAAGCAGCCTGGCAGGCAGCACAAGCAGGCATTAATGTTAAACTATACGAAATGCGCCCCGAATTTACTACAGGTGCACATCAAACCAGTGATTTAGCCGAGCTGGTCTGTTCAAATTCACTTGGCTCAAACCTACCGGACCGTGCATCAGGTGTACTTAAAACTGAGTTGCGCCGCTTGGGCTCTATGCTGCTTGAATGCGCTGAAGCCACCTCCCTGCCCGCAGGTGCGGCTCTGGCTGTTGACCGAAATCTGTTCGCGCGCGCGGTTACCGAGCTCATCCAGAACCACCCGTTAATAGAAATAGTCCGCGAGGAAGTTAAATCCATCCCTGATTCAGCAACGATCATCGCATCCGGGCCGTTAACATCGCCTGACCTGACAAAAGCGCTGGCAAAACTGAGCGGAGAAGAGCATTTATATTTCTTCGATGCAATTGCCCCAATTGTCAATTTCGACTCCATCAACATGGAAATCGCTTTTCGTGCCTCACGTTATGGCAAAGGAGAACAGGACCAAGGCGATTACATTAACTGCCCTTTCACGAAAGAAGAGTACGAAGCATTTGTAAATGCACTACTCGAAGCTGAACGCATCGAATTACGCTCATTTGAAGATGCGATCCGTGAAGGTGTAAAAGCCGGGGCACACCATTTTTTCGAGGGCTGCCTGCCTGTTGAGATCATCGCCGAACGCGGACAAAAATCGCTGGCTTTTGGTCCGATGCGCCCTGTCGGCCTAACAGACCCTCGCACCGGACGCCGCCCGTATGCGGTTGTGCAATTGCGACAGGATAACCTGGCTGGCAACTTGTACAATCTAGTTGGCTTCCAGACCAATCTTAGATTTCCCGAACAACGGCGTGTACTGCGCATGATTCCCGGGTTGGAAAATGCCGAGTTCGAACGTTATGGACAGATGCACCGCAACACTTTCCTCGCCAGTCCCAAATTGTTGCGGCCAACACTTCAGCACAAAACCTGCGATGATCTGTTCTTCGCTGGGCAGATTACTGGCGTCGAGGGGTATATGGGTAATATCGCCACAGGTCTGCTGGCGGGCGTCAATGCTGCTCATCAGATCAAGGCACAGACATTGCTGACTTTGCCTGAAACAACCATGCTGGGCGCACTCTGTCATTATGTCACCCACGCCGATATGGCAGATTTTCAACCCATGAAAGCCAATTTCGGTATTCTACCTCCTTTAGAATACACGGGCAAAAAGATGGGCAAACGCGAGCGCGGACAGGCACATGCCGCACGCGCAATCTCCGATTTGGAACATTATCTCTCCCCACAGAAAATTAAATGACAAAAAAACGGATCGCAATCTATTTGGTTGGTATCGGCATCTTGCTGGTTATTATCGCAGCCTGGTATGCCTTTGCATTTCTTAATCCTCCCGAACCTGACATTTTTGACGGGCAACGCGCCCTGGCGGATGTCGAAACGCAGGTTGCTTTCGGCCCGCGAATACCAGGGGCCAGCGGACATGCCCAAACTCAGGAGTGGATGCGGGCGGAATTGGCGGACGCAGGCTGGGAGTCAAGAGTCCAACTTGCAGAAAAGCTTGGGCATCCTATTGAAAACATCGTTGCGTATCGAGGGAATGATGCGCCCAAAATCATCCTCGGAGCGCACTATGACACACGCATGGTCGCTGACGAAGATCCTGATCCTGCAAAACAATTGGATCCGGTACCCGGTGCAAATGACGGCGCCTCGGGGGTAGCAGTTCTGTTGGAGTTAGCACGGGTATTACCTGAAAACAGCCTTCCTGTCTGGCTGGTCTTTTTTGATACCGAAGACAATGGCCGCATCGAAGGCTGGGATTGGATCCTTGGTTCGCAAGCCTTTGTGGAAGAGCTGGATTATCACCCGGAGGCAGTTGTCATCGTGGATATGATCGGTGACGCTGACCAGAATATCTATATCGAGCGGAATTCCAATCCTGCGCTGGTCAATGAAATCTGGGGGATTGCGGCTGAGTTAGGATACCAAGAGTCATTTATCGCCACAGCAAAGTACTCGATGCTGGATGACCACACACCTTTTTTACAGGCGGGTATTCCCGCTGTTGACATCATCGACTTCGATTATCCTTATTGGCATACAACTGAGGATGTTGTCGATAAAGTCTCGGCGGAAAGTTTGGAAGCAGTCGGCAGAACATTGCAAGAGTGGATATCTCAACGCTCAGAGGTTCCATAATTTCGTTGATAGATGCCAAGCAGTTTGCCAAAATTCCTGAGAAAGCGTAAACTATAGCCCATGGGCGCTCAAGAATTACTGGCAAAAATTCGATCTGTTTGGCTACACCGTGTAGCCCATACAATGGCTCGTGGTGAAGATGTGCGTACCAACTTCCAGAAGGAATTGGAACAATTCTTCTCTCTCATGGAGCAGGCTGTCGCAACCGGCGATCCGGGCTGGGTCGATCCGATCCTGGATGAATGGGCTGGTTCGCCAACTGAGACTGAACTGGAAGAAGGGAAAAATAATGTCACCCTGCTTCTAGGCAAAATGATTGCCCTGACTAACGAAGTAGCGCGTGAAAACCTGACAGAACACGAAGCGCTAAATTTGCTGACAGAATTGATCCCAGTTTATACGCATTTGTTGGACAAAGCCGCGCGCTTAGAAATGGAAACCCGCATCTCTTACGTGGAAAAGGAACTGTTCGAAGTTCAACAGCAGCTTGAGAAACTCGACCGCACCAAATCCAACTTCATATCGGTGGCTGCACATGAGCTGAAAACCCCGCTCACATTAATTGAAGGCTATACCACCATGATGCGGGATATGATTGATGCTTCCGGTCAGAATCAATTCGACAGTTTGCTGGACGGTATGAACAAGGGAGTCCATCGCCTGCATGCAATCATCGATGATATGATCGATGTATCCCTGATTGATAACAATCTGCTCTCTCTTAATTTCCAGAAGGTCACGTTGCTGCACATTTTTAATCTGCTTGAGGGAGAACTGGAAAAATCAGTGTCGGACCGAAAGCAAAGGCTAAAAATTAAGCGGTTCAAGGGCATCAGCACCTGGATTTACGCCGATTCGGAACGCCTGTACCAAGCCTTGAATAATGTACTCGCCAATGCCATCAAGTTCACCCCCGATAATGGCAAGATCGAAGTAGACGGACGTATTTTGCCCGGTTTTATCGAGATCACTGTCTGTGATACAGGGATCGGTGTTGCGCCAGAGAATTACACAGCCATCTTCGAAAAATTTGCACAACTTGGCAGGCCGAACTTGCACTCCAGCGGTAAGATCAAGTTCAAAGGTGGCGGTCCCGGGCTGGGTCTCTCCATCTCGCGCGGAATCATCGAGGCGCACGGAGGCACGATTTGGGTAGAATCCGAAGGCTATGATGAAAAGAATTTTCCCGGCTCGACATTCCATATTTTGATACCCATCCGTACCGAAGCCGCTGATCCAAAAATCGAAAAACTCTTTCCAAAAGTGACAAAGGACAAAGAAGAATTGCATGGCTAAAAGAATTCCCGAACCAACGGTCAAACCGAAAGAACGCGCGTTTCTGGTAGGAGTAGAACTATTCCAGCAACCGGGTTTGCTATCCTTGGACGACTCACTGACGGAGTTGGAACTACTTTCAGAGACAGCCGGATTGAAAGTTGTTGGCGAACTGACTCAAAAGCTGTCCCAACCGCACGTGCAAACTTATATTGGTCCCGGGAAAGTAGAAGAACTCAAAGCGTTGGCAGAAGACAGTTTGACTGAAGTGGTCGTTTTCGATGACGAATTATCACCCCGCCATCAGCGTGAATTGGAAAAGGCGTTGGGCGCCAACATACGGGTTCTGGATCGCACCGCGCTCATCCTCGACATCTTCGCTCAACACGCCAATACCAGCGAGGGGATGCTTCAAGTAGAACTTGCCCAATACGAATATTATCTACCGCGCCTGACCCGCCAATGGACACATCTGGCCCGTCAGGCTGGTGGCGGCGCTGGACGCGGGGGAACAGGCGGTGTTGGTTTGCGCGGACCGGGCGAGACCCAACTTGAGGTGGACCGCCGCCAAATCCGCAACCGCATCTCAAATCTTAAGAAACAGATCGAGAAGGTACGTGCCCATCGCGAACGATATCGTGCAAAACGCAAACGCGCGCGCCTGCCGACCGTTGCGTTGGTCGGATATACCAATGCAGGCAAGTCCACGTTACTAAACCAATTAGCTAATGCCGAAGTCTACGTGGCGGATCAACTCTTTGCTACACTCGATCCTACTACGCGTCGAGTAGAGCTGCCTGGCGGGTATCAGGCGCTGTTCACCGATACGGTCGGATTTATCCAGAAATTGCCCACCACACTGGTAGCGGCTTTCCATGCCACCTTGGAGGAGATTGGGGAAGCAGACTTACTACTGCATCTGGTCGATATTTCGCATCCCAACGCGCTCAATCAATTTGAAGCCGTGCAGGAAACGTTGGACGAGATCGGCGCTGGGCATGTGCCGATTATCACAGCGCTGAACAAGGTCGACCGTCTGAAGCAGCCGGATCAAGCTCAGGAGACGCTGCAACACTTTCCCAAAGCGGTGGCAATCTCGGCCCTGGAAGGAAGCGGTTTACCTGATCTGCTGCGTTTGATCCAACAGGAGCTCTACGAAACATACACACCTATCGACGTGCATCTGCCCTATCAGGAGGGTGCGCTCATATCCACATTCCATGAAATGGGACAGGTCGAATTCATCGAACACGAGCGCGGCGGAGTCCATATGCAGGGACGCATCCCCGGTCGTTTGCTTGCTCAATTCTCTCCCTGGCTTGGGCCGGCTCAACAAAATGAATTAACTGACGAAGACACCTTCAACAAAGAGGAATTTGAATGATCTCAAGACTGCTCGACTGGTTATCTGAGTTTTTAGCCCACCGCAAAGGCTTACTGCCACTGCTTGGAATCGTGTTGGTCATCATCAACTTTATCCTGCAATTCTTTTTCCCGCTCGACCACTGGCTGACAGGCACTAATCTGTTATTACACCTGGGGGTCGTCATCGCGATCTTCGGCATGATGCTAGCCTGGGCACTATAATTTTACAAACTTTCGCAAGAATGACGGGTAAATGTTCCAGCGCAAGCGACCCAAGAAAATTTTCGGTAAAAAGAGTACGCCGCGCTTACCCATCGGCTTGATCCTTCTCGGTTTACTGGCGCTGCTTTTTTTTCTAGTTCCGACTTATATGCCAACAGAAGAGATCGAGCCACCGCCAACATTTACTCCCCAACCGACTCAACCAGCCACCCTTTCACCTGCCCCGCCACCGACCTATACACCTGAGCCCCTTCCAACTGGCCTACATGGCGGGCGCATTATCTTTACCTGTACGCGTGGTGATTACAACCATTTGTGTATGGTCAACCGTGATGGCAGTGGTCTACTGCGTCTCACGGATGAGTTTGCCAATGACTACTATCCGGCTTTTTCCCCGTTGGGCGGCGCAATCGCCTTTGCATCCAACCGCAGCTTGGGCACCTTTGATCTATACTTCATGGTGCTCAGCACCTCATCGCTCGTGCAGTTAACATATGAAATTGGCAACGCTTTTTCTCCCGACTTCTCACCGGATGGCGAGCGCGTGATTTTTGTCAACAAGGATGAGCGTGGACAAACATCTCTTTACATTGTTGACCGCACTGGTGAGAACCTGCGACTGCTTTTCGAAGGACCCAATTTCAGCGGACCGACCAGTATTGTAGGCGCAGCCTGGTCACCGGACGGAAGCACTATTGCTTTCGCCATGGCCATAACCGAACTGTTCGAATACGAAATCTTTCTGATCGATGCGGACGGAAATTCTCCGCCTCAACAACTTGAAACAGGCCTGCTCGGCATTACCGGAAGTCTTGACTGGTCCCCAGAAGGGCGCTACCTGCTCATCTCTGCCGGCCCTCCCAATGACAAAGACATTTTCAACCTGGATTTACAGGAGGGGGTCATTACGCGCCTTACTTACGGTGGAAACAACAATTCCCCATCCTTCTCTCCTGATGGAGAGTTTGTCGCTTATAACTCGTTACGCAACGGCGGCCAGGCGGACATCTACATCATCCGTCCTGACGGAACAGACGAACAGCAGCTTACAAACAATCCCGAACCGGACTGGCAGCCACAGTGGGAACCGTAATTTCGGAAGCCACAAGCGGCTTCCTCCACCTGTCTGCATTTTAATGCCATTTTCTATGTATGTCATTGTTCCGGCTTCGGCACGAATATCTTCGCCATAATTCAATTCTACATACACCAACTGTAAATCATCCCCGAATATCTGATAGTCGATCCATTTGCTATTTTCATCTCCTTCATTAAGATCTATTTTAAAAAATAAATATGGGGAAGAAAAAATAGCAGATTTCTGCTAATTCAATTTGGATATTCTTTATGTTTTTAGTGTATGATTATGGTATCGACAAAGAGCAAACGCGGGTTGCTCACCATATTTCCGGGCTTTTTTTATGCATTTTTGGAAATCCTGGATAAGAGCATTTGAATAATGGAGGAGATAATGGAACAACAACTTCGGTCAGTCCAGGACAAACCTATGGGGAATCCACAGAAAATATCAACAACACCAACACCAACTCAAATACCCAAGAAACAAAATCGCAAAAAGCGAATGCAAAAAACATATACGCATCAAGAAAAATCTGAAGGTGTAAAATCGGAACAGGGGAATTTGATCAGCCGATGGCGGGGTAGGACAAACAATCAAAGCGATTCAAAATGGGAGGCAGGTACTGCGTTTCGTATCAGCAACCGCACGAAAGAAGATATTTTCCTCAAGAGTGATAAAAACGTCTTACTTGAGACCATTAATGCAAACAGTGCAAAAACATTAGACGGCGAGAGACTGCAAGAATTCGAACAGGAAAAATTCAAACGGCTGATAGGTGCAAACCAGATATCATGCAAAGCACTGGAATATAAGCAAAATATTTCGTACGTTATCAGTAATCTAACTGCCAAAAGGATAGCCATTAAACATAATTATTTCTCCACCAGTCTTTTTCTACCCGCCTTCGGATCACGAACAATAAAGGGAAAAACCTTACTGGAACATGATTATTCAGATTGGGAAAACCAGGGGCTGATAAAGATCGAGATCGAGAGCACACCCGCTGAGGATGAAAGTACATATGCGATCTTAGGTTTGTTGATCATCATCCTTGGGTTATTTCTGCTTGTAAGCATCCCGGTGACAATTTTCACACAGGCCATCTCTTGGAGAACAATAGGAATTGTCACAGCTGTTGGCGTGGTTTTGATGGTAATCTCGCTGTCAATGGCAGGCCGGAACATGCGCGTGCTCTTCAACAACATCACCAGTTGGCTCAAATTACTCCCTGGGATCGTGCTTGTTTTAGCAACCGGGATTGGCTTACCAATCGTTATTGTTTATTTTTTCGGTGATGGTAAAAACCTTTTAGATTCTCAATCCATTGAACTCAGTTCTCTCGGGAGACTGATGCAGGTCGGATTCATCTCCATCGCGTCTATGCTGCCGGCCTTTCTATTTTATCTTTTTGGCAGACAACAGGTTGAAAAACAGAAGGAAAATTTTTATCGAGAAGCCATGCTGCTCGACCCTAATGTTTGGTCAGACAACGAAGCAAAAAATAAGTACGAGCCGCTGCTAAACTCCGTGTTTGATACGGGAAACTCTCCCTTTTCAATTCTCCTGCTTGTAATTTCTACCAGCTTATTGGTTATGGGCTGGATTATCGCACTATCCCCCATCGGTTCAGGGCATCAAGAACTCACAAGTCTGATCGACTTCTTTATTCCAGTAGCGACACCCTTTACGTTTGGATTCCTAGGAGCTTACTTTTTTACGGTCAACATGATTTATCGCAGATATGTGCGCGCGGACTTGACCACAAAGACCTACGCCTACATTACCATGCGTTTGTTGGTCACCCTCGTTCTGGTCTGGACCGTCAGCACGCTACCCCAATTCCGGGCTGGTTCTGCCCTTGAAACGGGGTTGTTTGTGGTCGCCTTCATTATCGGGATTTTCCCGGAAACGGGCATGACGCTGATTCAAGACCAGTTCAGACTAATCACGAAACAAGCTCAGGAAAAGGACACGTTTTCTCTTACACGTCTGGAAGGCATGAACCTGTATGATCGAGCCAGGCTTTTAGAGGAAGGTATCGAAAATATCGAAAATTTAGCCCACCATAATCTTATGGAACTAATTGTCCGTACCCGCATCACCACACCTCGTCTGGTTGATATGTTCGACCAGGCTATCTTATATTTGCATCTTGGTCTGGAGACCGGCAACGAAAATAGCGAGAATGGAAAAGATGACTCGCGCGATCTGCTTAAAAGCCTGGGCATCAGAACTGCCACCGACCTGATCAAATGCAAGAATGAGTTAAAAATGTTCGCAGAGGATGGAAGATACAAAACGATCATCAACAAGCTTGATGTGATCACAACCGCTCTCGAGGATGACGAATGGCTCAACTATGTTCAGAACTGGCGTTCATATTCATCCTCCCAGGACAAACCTATAGACGATCCGTTCAAGTTTTACGAAACCGCTGCCAATGCTCACCAAATTTGATTAACAAGCCCTGACGAATAAGTCGGTTGATTCAACAGTTACCTTGATATTCTCAAAACGGACAGGTTTGTGACACCTGTCCGTTTTGTTTTGTTTTGTCTTAATCTAATCGGCTATACCTGCGGCCCTGCCCCCAGAACTTCTCTTGGTGTGCCTGCCTCGAACTTGGCAAAGTTTTGGATAAACCGCATCGCCAGGTCTTTATAGCGCTTGTCATACTCCTTACGGCTGGACCAGGACGACCAGGGTTGCAGAACTTCTGACGGAACATCCGGACATGACTTCGGCACAGAAAAGCCAAAAACCGCATCCTGGTAATATTCCACATCTTCCAATTGGCCTGACAAGGCCGCATTAAGCAAGTTACGTGTATGCCGGATGCTGATCCGTTTTCCGATCCCATACGGACCACCGACCCACCCCGTATTGACCAGCCAGCAGGTTGCATCATAACGCTCGATCTTTTTCCGCAACAGCTCCGCATATTGGGCTGGGTGATGCACCATAAATGGCGCACCAAAACAGGCAGAGAAGGTGATCTCCGGCTCATCCCGCAGACCGACTTCCGTACCACCTACTTTGGCGGTATATCCTGAAATAAACTGGTACAAGGCCTGATCGGGCGTCAGTCGCGCAATGGGCGGCATAACACCGCTGGCGTCGCAGGTCAGCATGATGACGTTTTTGGGATGGCCGGCCTTTTTCTCGGGTACAGCATTCGAGATGAACTCCAGCGGATAGGAAGCACGGGTATTCTCAGTAACGGATTCGTCATCCAGGTCGATCATGCGGGTGACCGGATCGTAGGTCACGTTTTCAAGAATAGTTCCATACATGCGCGTGGTGGCGTAGATTTCCGGTTCGGCAGAGGCGGACAGACCGATCACCTTGGCATAGCAACCACCCTCGAAGTTGAAGACACCTTCGTCGCTCCAGCCGTGCTCATCGTCGCCGATCAGTCGGCGGGTAGGGTCAGCTGAGAGCGTAGTCTTGCCCGTTCCGGAGAGACCAAAGAAGAGCGCCACATCGTTCTCGTCCTGCGGGTTGACATTGGCCGAGCAGTGCATCGAGAGCACACCTTCCAGGGGCAGCAGGTAGTTCAAGATTGTAAAAACCGACTTCTTGATCTCACCCGCATAAGCAGAGTTGCCGATGATAGCCAGCTTCTTCTCGAAGCTGAGCGCGATGAAGGTTTCGGAGTTGGTGTTGTCTACCCGGGGGTCGGAATTGAACCCGGGAGCGGCGACAACCGTAAATTCCGGGACGAAGCGCTTGTACTCTTCCAGAGATTCGGGCAGATTGAACATATTGCGGGCAAACATGCTATGCCAGGCCAACTCCGTCACAATCCGCACGGGCAGACGGTATTTTTCGTCCGCACCGGCATAGACATCTTGCACGAAAACGTCGCGTCCCTGCAAATAGCCGAGTAAACGCGCGTAGAGTTCATCGAACTTCTCGCCAGACATGGGACGGTTGTACTGTCCCCACCAGATGTTGCCCTCGGTGTCGGTCTCGCGCACCACGAATTTGTCGTTTGCGGAGCGGGCTGTATGTTTCCCGGTAAAAGCCACAAACGGACCTTTATGCGTGGTAGCGCCCTCTTTGCGAAAGATGGCTTCCTCGTGCAGAGCCTCACTGGGCAGATTCCAATAAGCTAAACGCAGGTTTCGCATCCCATGATTAGAAAGGCTGAGATCTGCCTTGCGCGTCTGCGCCGTACTTTCGGCAGGAGTCTTGATATTCAATAGATTGTTCATAGTATATTTCTCGTTTCACCACAGAGCGCACGGAATCCACGGAGAAATAATTAGTTTTTCTCTGTGGTCTCTGTGACCTCCGTGATTAATTCTCTACAGCCAGTCCCGGATCAACTTCCGGTCACCAATATAGATCTCATTCGGGCTGGTGGGATCGAGCGCCCATTTGATACGTGCCATTCCCTCGGTCACATCTTTGACTGTCCCGCTAAACGACAATCTGATATGCCCCTCCATGCCAAATTCCTTGCCAGGCACGGTTACCACCAGAGCTTTCTTGAGCAGGAACCTGGAGATTTCCACCGAACTATTGTTGAAGGCACGCAGGTCTGGCAGTGCATAGAATGTACCGTCAGGAGGAATCAAACGCGCGCCTGTGAAAGACTTCATCTCTTGCAGGAGCACATTGCGGTTGTTTTCGATCTGCAACCGCAAAGCCTCGATGACTGACTGCATACCATTCAAGGCGCCTTCCGCCGCTGCCTGCGAAACCGGGGACACACCCGAAGTCACCTGCACCGTGACGTTGGTCATCACGCGCGTCAGTGCACGCGGCGCAATCGCCCAGCCCACCCGAAAGCCAGTCATGCCGTACAGTTTTGCAACGCCATTGACTATGATCAGATATGAATCTTCGATGTCCTTCTTTGAATAGCGGTAAGCCGGAACCGCTTCATTGCGGTCGAAAACCAATTTGTGATAGATGTCATCACAAATCATGAAGATGCCCTTACTTTCACAGAAACCGACCAATTTTTCGATCACCTCTGACGGATAGATCGCCCCGGAAGGGTTGTTCGGGCTGTTGACAATAATTGCGCGCGTATAGGAAGTGACTGCTTCTTCGATATCCTCAAAACGCGGGACAAAGGTGCCGTCTTCGGGTGTAACCACCACCGGACGCGCATTGCACATCTTGACAATCTCCGGATACGAGACCCAATACGGCGCCAGGATGATGGCTTCATCTTGTGGGTTCAAGATCGAGTACAGGATGTTGAACAGGGATTGCTTGGCGCCATTGGTCACCAGCACATTCTCGGGCGCAACCAGGCGATCGTAGTTCTCTTCAGTGTAGCGAATAATGGCTTTCTTCAGTGCCAGTGTACCATCAGCGGGTGTGTATTTCACCTCCCCACTGGTCAGTTTGGCTGCCGAAGAAAGGATCGCGTTGATAGGCGTCTTGTTCTTGGGTTCGCCAATCCCCAGATGAATGACCGGTTCGCCCCGCTCCCGAAGCTGTCGCGCTTCTTCGTTCAGGGCCAGCGTCGGCGATTCGACAATCTCACTGGCAAGTTTGCTCAGTTTCATGAAATCTCCTTGATTTTTCAACCGCCAAGGAATCTCGGCGAGTTAATTAACCCGTTTGCGATCCTCGCGTTCTTAGCGGTTCAATTTTTACACCTTTTGACAGAATCAAAATCTGGTCAGATTGCTCTGACCAGATAGATTTCCATAACCGCTCAGGGGCGGCGCTGACAAGCAAGTTGTCAGACAAAGTTTTCATACCCTGATTATACACTGGAAAACGATTCTCAATCGTCAGCCAATTTCCAGGCAGACACATTACGCCAAATTCATATCACCAATATTCGTAGCGCACCAGGTCGTTCAACGGTTTACGAGTCTTTTCCCCAGGCTGATCTGCCGGATAACCCAATGGGGTGAAGATGACCGGTTCAGCTTCATCGGGGAGCCTCATGACGCTGCGTGCTGCCTTCACATTGAAAGCAGCAATCCAGCAAGTTCCCAGCCCTAAATTAGTAGCCGCCAGGATAAGATGGTCAGCCACAATCGCCGCATCGATCAGGCGCGCATTGAAGCGGTCACTTTCCCGCACCCAAGCCTGAGAAGAGATCGCGCACACACCGAGCACAATCGGCGCCTGCACAAACCAATGACGGCGGTAAATCTTGCCAATTTCCTCTTCGCGTCCAGCCGTGTGCATCACAACCAACTTGAAAGGCTGATGGTTGGCAGCTGTTGGCGCCAGACGTGCCGCTTCTAAAACGGCTTGAAGTTTTTCATCTTCAACTGGATCGGGGCGATAAGCTCGTACGCTGTAGCGTGCCGCGATCAACTCTGAGAATTCCATTCATTGCCTTCCTTATTTCAATCTAAGAATAGTATTTTTTTGCAAAATTTTTTGCTCATGCATCATTCAATCACAACCCCATCCAGATTATCTTCCGGCTCCGGGAATTTCATCTTCAAACCCTCTAGCGTTTCTATCAGCACAGAAGAAATGACCAGGTCGCGATACCACTTGCGATTGGCCGGGACGATATACCAGGGTGCGTATTCAGTGCTGGTTTTGCTCAGGACATCTTTATAAGCAGCCATGTATTCGGGCCACAACTTACGTTCTTTGAGATCACCCAGGCTGAATTTCCAATTCTTATCCGGCTCATCCAGGCGCGCCTGCAAGCGCTCTTTCTGTTCGTCCAGGTCGATATGCAGATAGAACTTCAGGATAGTTGTCCCATTCTCGGCCAGGATACGCTCGAACTGGTTGATCTGGTCGAAGCGTTTTTTCCACACCTCCGGCGGAACCATATTGTGCACGCGTACCACCAGCACATCTTCGTAATGGCTGCGGTTGAAGATCACAATCTGGCCGTTTCCAGGCGTTTCTTGGTGGATGCGCCACAGATAATCGTGACTCAGTTCTTCAGGAGTAGGCACTTTGAAACTGGCCACTTTTACACCCTGCGGGTTGACGCCCTCGAACACATGCCTGATGGTCCCGTCTTTCCCGCCGGTATCCATCGCCTGTATAACGATCAACACCTTGTGTTTACCTTCGGCGTATAATAATTCTTGCAGGGCCTCCAGTTTCTTGTTCAGCTTTTTCACTTCAGCCCGGCCTTCCTTTTTCCCGCCTTCGAAATCGCCTTTATCGTTTGGGTCCCAATTTGAGAGTTTTACTTTCTCTCCAGGTTTGACAAGATATTTTTTCATTTTAAGTTGCTCCAATATTTTAGTGTGACATAAGTTCCCAGTTATCTTTATTTTCCGCATCTAATTGTAAGGCACATTTAGAAGAAGCATTATTTATTACACCCTCAGGTTTTAGATAATCGTTTTCTACCCCAAATGAATAAAACAACTGTGGCAGCTATGACCAGTAACCCAAAATCTATCCAGCGACCTAATTCGGTTGTCCAAAATGGGACCACTGCCGCTGAAATATTTGAAATCGAATGAAAAACAATTGCTATAAATACGCTACCGCCCGTGTTGTTGTGTAACCAAGTATAGAATATAGACAGTACAATCGTTTGTAAAAAATACTGATACATGGGGATTGCAGCCTGGGTCGTCCCTTCGATAAAGAACAACGGCAAATGCCAAATCGCCCAAATCAAGCCCAGAACAAGGCTGGCGCCTAATGCGGATGTGCGTTTTTGAAGTGGGTCTAGTGCAAATCCGCGCCATCCATACTCTTCTGGAAGTGCATTCGTAAAGTATATTAACAAAAAAACCGGGATGACCATCACTACTGGGATGCCATACTCGCAGGAGAATGAGCCCTGCACAACAATCAAAATGAAAACCGTGAGAAGAGCAGTTACAGGACCTAATAGCAGGGTTGGAAGCAGCCAGACCTTTCTGAAGTTCTGCTGCCACCCACGTTTCCAAAGTACTTTTACGCCTTCCTTTCCATCATCTCGCCAAACAAGAAAAAAAGCAGCCACCGCCGGCCCAAAGGGAGCGAACATACCTGGCAGCCCTACAATATCTGGCAATCCAAGAAAGCCATTGAACTTCAGTACTTGTGGCAGCCACAGAATCCAGGAAAATGCAAATGTGAATATAAAGAAGTAAGTTAATTTGCGATTACTTATTTCTTTCATGGTTTCTTACATCCTCTCAAAGACGCTTATAGTTCATATCTAGTTGCTGTGAAAACCGATTTTCTTCTTTGTGTTGCGAATCCCACCTGCCTGCCCCCTTTTGGGCATCGGGTACAAGCTGTGGGCACATACTGTATCCTCAAAACGTACCTGTTTTAAACTAACCGTTCAAATTTGTGGATGCATGGATCAATGCTTTAATATCGTTCCATGGGGCATCGTCAAATGACGAAATGTCCATGTGCCGCATATAAAGACGATCCCCTGTAAGCAAAGATTTTGGATCATCCAGGAACACGCCGAGACCGAAACGTAACCTCACATAGCCATCTCGGATGTCAACAAAGCAGATACCGCCCTTTATGGTACCGCCCTTATCAGGATCGTAAAAGGTGAGCCCGCGAGGGTGGATCCGCTCAGTAGCCAAAGGGCTCACTCTCATCACAATATTTCTGACTTCAAGCAATAGCTCAACCAAATCCGGTCGTAGAAATCTGAAGGCTTTTTCAATCTCAGCGAGGGAATGGAAGCGAGTTTTAGTCATGGGAATATGATATTCGGGGAAGTTACCCCATTGGATAACTTCAATTCCTCATTCACCACTAGCCGGTAGCTCCCAGAGTTCCACCTTGTTCCCTTCCGGGTCCATAAACCAGCCAAACTTCCCAAATTCATATTCCTGAATATCGCCTACGATCTCGGCGCCCCCTTCCTTCACCTGTTGGAGTGCCCCACTCAGATCATCCACGATCAGGTTGAACATGTACTCCTTCGCTGATGGCGCGAAGTAATCAGTTTTGGATTCAAATGCGCTCCATACGGTAACACTATCCTTGGGCATGTCCTGATGCGGAAAGGCGAACCCTGACCCCGGCTCTGCTTGAAAACCCAGCCAGCGTTCATACCAATGATATAGTTTCTTTGGATCAACTGACTTGAAGAAAATGCCACCGACACCGAGCGCTTTAGCCATAGTTAATTACTCCTTGAAGCAGGCGATTTTTTTATTGCCTGGATTTTGCAAAGTATTTCTAGCCCTCCGTCAGCTCACCTTCCTTGAGCTGCCACAGATCATTCACGATTTTCCAGGAACCTTCGATCTTTGCGACGTGCAAATAATCAACATACGTGTGAGATTCAACTTTGACGGAAGCAATGTGCCTGAACGTATCGAAAACGGTAATCTTATAGATTTGATCTTCACTGGCTAAATCACTTTCTCCCCCTTCCTCTGTCCAGCCAATCAGCATGGCGGCATTGGCTGATCTTCGAAGTCGCATGGTGCCATCCTTCGAATCTCGATATAGAGATCGCTTCACGAGTTCTGGGTGGAGACTATTCTCCATTCGATCAGCGTCTGCTGAATACCAGGCTTCGATGAATTCACGAGCCACTTCTGTGATAACCTGCACCTCTGCAGAATGCTCACCGTACTTTTTTTGATCATTTGTTTTCATGGTCTGTCTCCTTCAAAACGAAGTATCAGAACATCATAACATCGCCTAACGAGACTGTCGAAAACTCCTAGTGTGAAAAACGTTTATATAATTCTCCCACAACAGACTCAAAAACGCCAAAATGTTGCCAGAGCACAAAAACCAGGTGCTTTTCGATGTTTCTGCTCCACTTTTCAAAATCATTCTTGAAAAGGGACTTTTTCGACAGTTTATCGCGGTAGGACAGCCAGTTACCTGGTTGCCCCCGCACAGATCCCGGCGTGCGGAACTACCGCACCGGGCTCTTCAGAAATACTCACATCCGCAAAGGCTTTATGCCAGACCAGGGACAAATGCCCTTCTTTCACATCTGGGGCGATGGACGATATAGGGTTTCACGACACCGAAACGGGTCAATAGCTGCTTGAACCCTTCCCAATTATAGCTTCTACGCTGGCTGCGCTGGTTGAGATACTCCCACAGATAGCGGACTGCTCGGTAATAGAACTGAGCCAGGCTGGAATAGTTCCCATGCACGCCAAAGTGATTGAAGTACCCTCTCAGTTTAGCATTCAGCAGACTGAACAAATCGGGTAAACGGCGGTGTCGGTTCTCCTTGCACCATAGCTTGAAGCGCATCAGGGAGTTGTTGAGGCTTTTGCGGGAGGTGCGCTTGTCTACATGTGGCTTACCTGCCCGATCTTTACCCCAGCGAAACTCGAAACCCAGAAAGTTGAACGGCACACAGCCCTTCTGCCTGGACGGACTGAATGGGATGATGTGCGTTTTCTCGGCAGAGAGTTCCAGGTTGAATTTCTTCAACCGTTTTCCCAATGACTGGTAGAAACGCTGCGCGTCTTCTACCTTTTCAAAGGCGCAGACAAAATCATCTGCATACCTGATCAGACAGGCTTCTCCACTACAGTTTGGGATCACTACTTTATGAAACCACTGATCAAGCACGAAATGCAGGTAGATGTTGGCGAGGATCGGGGAAACGATCCCACCTTGAGGTGAACCCGTGATCGGGTGTACCACCTTGCCATCCGTTTCCAGCACTCCGGCTTTCAGCCACTTTCCGATCAGCCACAGAAACGACTTGTCATCCACTCTTTCAGCCAACATCTTGAACAACCATTCGTGGTCGATGTTATCGAAGTAGCCAGAAATGTCTGCCTCGACCACATAGTTGTATCTCCCAAATTGTAGTTTGACGGTTAGTTTGTCCACGGCGTCCAGCACACCGACGCCAGGGCGATAGCCGTAACTACAGTTCAGGAAGTCTTGCTCGAAGATGGCTTCCAGTATGCGTTTGACTGCAATTTGCAGCAGCTTGTCTTGGGTGGCCGGTATCCCCAGTGGGCGCCACTTGTTATTCCCTTTTGGAATGTAACGCCGCAGGATATTCTTGGCTCGGTAGCGTTTCCGTTTCAGTTCTTCCACCAATTGGTGGATATTCGCTTCCAAGTTCTGCCCATATTCATCTGCGCTTACCCTATCAACGCCGTAGGCGGCGTTTTTGCGGATGTAGCGCCAACTGTCCCTGAGCATGTCCTCATTCAGCAACCTGAACAAGTCACGAAACCGGTACCCCGGCCGTTCTCTTGCCTTCTTTGCTATGGCTTGCAGTGAGGTTAGCACGCTTGCTTTCCGTTCCGACATGTACGGTTGTGTTCTCCTGTGCAAACTACGTACTTCTGTCAGCCCCTTCCCCTTGTGAACGGCTTTCCCGTCTCCGAGTACTATGAGCTGATCTGACTCCCGATTGTTTCTGGCTTCCCTACTTGGTCTTTCGTTCGGCCTACCCACCTTGCGGCAGGAACGTTCGGGTCTCCCAAGTTCTTGTGCGTTTCTCTCGACACACGCCACGCCTTATGTAAACCCCGGCAGATCCTCCGAAAGCTCACCAAAACGCTTCCTTTGTGTTGGCTTCTGGGCCGTTGATCCCATCGCCATCTGCTTTTATGGATCGCTCCATCGACGCAATAACGAGGCTATTTCAGACTTCAGGAAGTGCGGTCTTCCCTATGGCTTACATCGTTCCCTGTGTACGCTTCAGTGATGTCGTTCGGTCGCTGATGTCAGAAGTTTGTGTCCCTAAATTCAGGCTCGTTGAAGTTGCTGACATCCCTGCTTCAACGCCGAGGTTTTCTCTGCGCGACGGTCACTCCTCAAACCGACCTGAGCGTTCTCCTTCATCACTGCAACACTCGGTATGAATGGCTGGTTAGGCCTTGTTCAGCAGGGACTTTCACCCTGCAAGAAACGCCAAGCTTCGCTTGGCGCACCAACGGCTGGCGTTAGCGGCTCGTGGGTGGGTGTAGACTATACTCATTATACGGAAAATGCTCAGGTTTTGAATATTGACGTTTTAGCGGCGCGAATCCCACCAGTCATCTGTGTTACGCGTTGTTAGACAACCTTACGAAAGGTCAGATTCTTGAACGATCATTGTCTGCTGCTTGATTTTAGACACAAGATAAATTTCACTTAAACAAGGTGAAGTAAATAAGCAAAACCTAATATCAGACAGGAAAGTCCAAAACCATTTGCCACGACCAAATACAACCAAACTAAACTTACAGCTTCTTTTTCTAAAACAGCCACTTCATGAATTTCAGGATTGTAAAAAACATCTACTTTCTTTCCCACTGGATATTCTTTATGAAGATAATCTTGTACAACTTCATAATCATTTTTCAACCTATGCGGTAGAGTAACATTGCCACCTATGTACTCCACACCAAGCACCGAATACCGATATTCAACATCGGGGAGGAGTGCTGCTGCGCCAGCCGGTTTCACATCCGATTGGATAATTACTCCCTGAGTAATCATCCAATCGCTCATGTTTCGGGTTATGAAATAAAGCTTCCAACCAATATAAAGAGAATAACAACCTGCAATAATTACTAGGAGGGGGGCTAGGATTGTTGTAATCGTGTTCAAATTACTTACTCCACTCAATTGACATTAGTTTTCAAAAACAGGTTGCCTAACAGTCCGCCTGCCCCGCATGGGGTTTTGCGGGGTCCGCCGCAGATAGCCCCGTCGAGCGTAGTGAGAACGGGGTGCACGCCGTATTGGACGTCGATTTGTGGGGGGCTACTATACATTCTCCTTCATGTCAAACCAAACGGCATGACATTTATATTTCTTCTGCAAAAACTGAGGAATTGGATTTGTGTCAATGTCGATTGTGGCTATTCCTGCGACAATCCCTTTTTCTTTTTCAATTAATTCAATGGCCGCTTGCATTTGAGCGCCAGTTTCAATCCATTCATCAACAACCAATGTGTTAGCAAATTCTCGGATAAGTCCTTTTCGTAGTTCAAGTATTTTGTGTTTTCCTGAATAGTCTATAAAGTCTTTTTTGACAGTATCCACAGGCAACTTACCTTCTTTGCGAATTGGAATGAAACCCTTTTGAAGGTATATTGAAATGGCTGTACCAAGTATGAAACCTAAAGCGTCTATCCCTGCTACATAGTCAATCTGTGTTGACGTAAATGGAAGTGAAAGGTCTGTTACTAATTGTGCAAAAGCAACGGGGTTTGCGAATAGCGAAGTAACATCGCAGCGCGGTCCCGAAGTATTTGTTTCAATAAGTTGCAAATATTCTTTCACGATACCTATCTTTCAAAAAGCTAAATGCTAGCCGTCCGCGCGCACGCAATGTTACTAGGAAGATTCTTTTTTTCTCTTTGGGGTGAATAGATACCTTGGTACCTCTGAGCAATAATTCTCATAGTCCTTTCCAAAAATCCGAGATAGATATTCTTCTTCTGAAATTATCATCCAGTGCGATATTATTGCATATATAAGAATCCACCCTATTCCAAAAAGCGATGGCCATTGCATAAAAGCCCCAATAACCAATAGGTAGCCCCCAAGGATTTGTGGATTTCTACTTTTTTTGTACGGGCCATGACGAGTTAATCCTTTAACCTTCACGCCGAAGGCTTTTCCGATTCCAAACCAAGCCATAGTTCCAAAAGCAATAATGAAACCACAACATATTAACCCCAGGCCAAGCATGTGAAAAAAAGGGTTTACCGAACTGTTTTGCTTCCAAAACCATGACCATTCTGGAGGATTGTAGAGATATGGAAAGCTGAAAAATCCACAGAATACAAGAAGCTGTAATATAGATCCAAACATGCTAAGTTGTCTATGATCACGATAATCATGTTTAACAATTACTCGGAAAACTATATAGGCAAATAAAAGAAGCAAAACCACAATTGAGAGATAGGTCATATTAGGCAGATTCAAGAGTGCATTGCTCCCACTGCTCGACGTTTACACCCTTGATCAAAAGCCACAAGTAAAATATAAATTCCCCAATAAACGCAAACAAGCCCAATATCATCGTGTCGAAGTTGGGATATAGAAAGAATAAAACTGCCTGAATGGAATAGCATATACCCCCAATCATCAATAAGAGGCCTAGTATTCTGGGCAGGAAACCCGACTTGAAAACTAAATAACCGAGGAGAAGTACCCATAGGGAAAAAATTCCTGGGATAAAAGTTCCATAATTGCGCAACTCAAGAAAGAACATCACTAAAGTATTCAATTGATCTGCTCCGAATGCTGTCTGATAGTCAGCAACGGTCGACAGCAGTAGTGCTGCAAAATGGTTTAGCTCATTTAGCATCGTGATAGGGATACTGATCAAAGCGAATATAACCATAAGCATCGCTATGCTTTTGTTAACTGGTTTGAGTAACTTGTATAAAACTAGAACCAACAACAGTATGAACATTTGGCGGATGAGATCGCTCACAAGGGAGAGACGAAATAGCGATTCGGAAGCAACAATATTATTGACCGTTGTTGCCGCATCTCCGGGTACGATAATATCCGGACGAATAAAAAGTTCGGCAGACATCCCTTGGAAAAATATGATCAGGAACACGATCGCCGCAACTCTTGCGGTCTTTTGGGGTGAATACCTTTTTTCATTTCTAGTCATCGTATTCTCCTTCTTGGCTTGTTTTGATTTTGTAATTTTAGCTGTTGTCCATAGCAATCTTACCGAAACGTTAGCAAAACCCAAAGCCATGAAAAAAGACAATAAACGGTGAGAATCCAGCCCACCTGCTCCGCTAGGCCACGCAGGCTTGCGGAGCTTAGCGGAGTGGTTCGGGGGCCGCGCCGTTCTCCCCGCGCTGCAAAGCAGTGACGGGGTGTCCGCTGTATTGGGCGAGGAAAGAGTGAGAATAATCTCCGATGTTGAGAACAGGAATGAAAGGGCAGTTTCAATCAAAATCTCTTTGGGTTGATAATAGAAAAGCACTCAACTATGATATAGCATATGTTTGGATTTTGAGTATCCCATGAAATTATTACATTTTGGACAACCCTGATTGCTGCTAACGCGTTTATTCCAACAATTACGACAAAATGTTTACACTGACCAAAATTACCACCACACTCAATCATATCTATACAGCAAATTTTATTATGGCATTCTGCACATTTGTATTTTTCTCCCTTATTGCACCAATTGTAGGGGCGATCACATATTGCACAGTGACCTGCATCGAAAATAGACATGATCTTCTCCTTTCGATGGCTGGTAATTTGAGCCTTTGTTATATTCTCCACTATCAGTATACATTTTTTCGTTTTTGGTGCAATAGTGCTGTCTATCGGAAATCCGGTGTGCAATTGATTAACTTTCAATGTCCATTCCCTTTGCCCCCCACCTAACGAGCCTGTCGAAAAAATCCTAGTCTGAAAGAACTGAAAAAAATTGACGCTTCAAGCCTCGAATTTACCTTCCAGAACCTTTTGAAACAAATATACACTCGCAGTCTTTTTATAGCCCATACCTTTTTGAAGCTTTTCGAGATAATCCCTTGTGATCTGAATTTGCGACTTTGAGACGAAATATTCATCAAGGTTTGTCTCGCTGATTCGATGTTTTCCGTTCCTAACAGAGAACACAGCCCTCAACCGAAAATCATCATCAATGGCAGCCAAACCTGAGTCCCCATGACTGTTATTTGCCAAAAGGAAACCACCTGATTTTAGAAATGTTTTGCAATGTTGTCCGACAAACCCGGCATATAGCGAAATTAGAAGATCAAAAGTCTCGAACGGCTCATCAAAACTATTTCGGTAATCGGCGAAGTGAAAGGTGACTTTCGATGCTTGTGGATACGTCTTTCTTTCAGCGATGAAATTGAAAATTTCGGGCTTGGTAAAGAATTGCTGCGCTTGTTTGTCGTTGTCCACATAAACTACATCGGGGAAAACGAAGGAAGGTGTGATGTGTATAAAACTACCTGGATACAAAGCTCTCTGAACATTGAATGTTTCAGCGATGATTTCAAATAAATCGAGCCGCTCAAATTTTCTATCTTGAAAATACTTTCGATACAACTCAAGAACGGATTTTGGCATGTCTTTCTTAGTGTTGGGCAACCTTTAAACTACCAAAACGCTGGCGGATTAAAGTTGCTTACTCTCGACAGGTTTAACAAAAATGAATGCCAAAGCACTTAAAACAGGAATAGCAACAATTAGGAATGCCCATAGAACTTGATTTGTTCCTGTCAGATCCTTACGACGTAAAGCGAATAACGCAGCAAGATTGAAAAAAGGCCAGCTACCGAAGATAAGCATTTGGATAAGCAAAAAGCCTCAGTTAATGCCAATTTCATCCATGACCATACTCCCTGTTATTTAATAGTCTTGATCAGATTTTTGGTGAAATTGAACAGCAAGGCTAGCCCAATAGCACCTGCAATCAAAAACGGTATCCAGCCGTTCAATGAAGATAGGTTTCCGTTCAATACTTCGAAAATCGCAAGAATTAGAGGGACGACAAGGACTAACCCTAACACTCCGCTAAAAATCAAGACAATAGGATTATTGATCCTTAATTGACCTGCAAATAGGTTTTGAAGGAAAGAGCCGGATACATGCGCGGCTTCAGTACGAGTATCAATTGGATCATAGCCAGAACGGCCATCTCTCGTGCGATACCCAGGCCAACCTGGCAAGGCACTTGGATTTTCTCGATTATCTTTTTCGGTTGGAGTTTCAGGTAATTTATAAGCATTCTTTTTGCTCATGTTATTCCTTTCTCAATCTGGTTGCCCAACTATTAGTCAAAGGAATATTTTCATCTTAGCAACAACCTATGGGATGAAATTTTTCTGTATAAGCCATGTCCTTCGAGGTACATCAGTTGCGTAAATTCTACAATAATAAATCTTTCGAGAACATACAGAATTTTCTTAACTATACGATTCCCAAACTCCAAATTCAACTGCTCTTTGTCATTTAACTCCAACCCCTCCCCGCCCTCTCCAAACTCAATACCAGCAACTTTCGCAAAATCTTCTCAATGGTTAAAGTTAACATAAGTATACAAGAAATAACGAACCGGGCAATAAATTTGCAAAATCTTCAAAATTTCTATCCCCGCCGCAAGCGGACGGCGTATTACGAAATTTTGCCCCTACGGGTACAGATTTTGCTAAGGCACAGAACCCGCGTAGCAAGCCACGGGGTATTCTATGAAGAATAAAGAAAGCTTTGCGGTTGCACCTTAGATTAAAGAGAAAAATCATAATCCCATGTGGTTATACGCAGAATGCTAATTTACACAAGGTTCATCCACAACCCCTCCCAAATATAAAAACTGAAATATAATCTAATTGACCTGCATTCCCTAAGATTACCTTTGGGAATTGTGCGGTTGAATGGGATATTTAATGGCAAATGGCGTAAGCGCTAAACAAATTTCATAGCAGTTTTGGATATATTTTTGAAGTTGCTAAAATCTGGAGAATGGATTGACCAATAAAACATGGTTCCTGATCGTCCGTTCAAGTATGGATGGCTTCCATGAACATTCTATTGTGCCCGGAAAGAACAGGATTGGCAGGTCATCTGATAATGACATCATACTGCAAGATCCTGCCGCATCGAACTTTCATGCCGAAATCTCCTTGGATGAAAACACCGGTGGCATCTCAATCCGGGATCTCAATAGCACAAACGGCACTTTTATCAATGGAAAGAGAATCAATCGATCTCACAGCCTTCACCAGGATGATCAAATCCGTATAGGTCACAGTTACATCTCCATTATAAAATCCAGAAAGGATTTATCACAGAGGTTCCCAGCGCGACTTGTACCAACGAAAGTCACAGGGGAATTGATCCTCGAATCGATCGATCAATACGGTGTCTTGCTCAGTGAAATTGGTCGACGATTGGTCAACATCCCAAATTTGGACATCGCATTGGTCGAAATAGCAGCTTTGGTCAAACGCATGATCGGGGCTGAAGAATGCCAGATCATCCTGGAAAATAATTTTGACAGCTTGAAGGGACTGGGGATTTCAGACGCGCTTTCCAAAAATATTATTGAGAAGAATTCTGCGCTTATCTTCTCAGACTCTCTTAACCAATCGGAGAAAAGCAAGAACCCTGATACACAACCGATAAAGTCTATGCTGCTGGCACCGGTCATGTTGGATAAAAAAGTTGTCGCACTGATCTTTGCCAGAAAATCAAAACAAGCGCCCAGCCCCTTTAACAACAATGATCTTCAACTCGTGCTGGCAGTCAGCAACCAGGTGGCAATGTCAATCCAGCGCAGCCGCGTTGAGAGTGAGTTATTACACACTTCCAGCCACGATCCTCTTACAGATCTGCCAAACCGCGCTTTGTTCCTCGACAGGCTTAACTGGTCGATCATCCGGGCCAATCAAGAAGTGGGCTTCGAATTCGCGGTGTTATTCTTTGATATCGATGACTTTAAAGATGTCAACGACAGCCTCGGGCACGCTGTGGGCGATAAATTGCTCATTGCTGTGGCTGAAAGACTGAAACACAACGTGCGCAATCTTGATGAAAACACGGTTATCGCTCGCTTTGGTGGGGATGAATTTGCCATCCTTCTGGATGATATAAAGAGTGAACTCTACGCCTTAGCATCTGCAAACCGGCTCAAAGATATTTTGTCAAAACCCTATAAGATCGATGAGAAACAATTGTACGCCACCGTGAGCATCGGTGTAGCTGTCAGTTCAATTGGGTATGAAAATCCGGGTGATATTCTTCGCGATGCTGATATGGCCATGTATCAAGCAAAAGAGCTGGGGAAAGCGTGCGTTGAGATCTATGACAAAGAAATGCACGATCGTGTGAAAAAACGCCTGAATATGGGAACAGCTCTCAGGCAAGGCGCCCTGCAAAAAGAATTCCGCTTACATTACCAGCCAATCATAGCCCTCCAAAGCGGGAACATCGTTGGTTTCGAAGCCCTCATACGCTGGTATACCCCCGACAGAGGTATATTGAACCCGGCTGATTTCCTGTTTGCAATCGATACGGCCGGACTGATGCTTTCAACGGATCTCTGGGTGCTTCACACCGCTTGCATTCAAACTGTCGAATGGCAAAATAAATTTCCGCAATCCCCACCCCTCTTCATCTCTGTAAATCTTTCTGCAAAAAATATCAGACATCCAAACCTGGTAAAAAATATCAAAAACATTTTGCAGGTTACAAAACTAAATCCAAAAAGTTTACATTTGGAAATCACAGAAAAAGTCAGCGCACCAAATGATGAGAAATCGATTGAAGTATTAAGCCAGTTGCGTTCATCAGGCATTCGGATCAGCCTGGATGATTTTGGGACAGGCTATTCAGCTTTGAATTATTTATCTCATATGCCAATTGATGTCCTGAAAATTGACCAGTCTTTTATAAAAATGATCGGTAGGAGCAATGACAGTCAAAAAGTAATCGAGATGATAAAAATGCTCGCGGATCATCTGGGCATTACGGTGATTGCAGAAGGGGTCGAAGAGGCTGAGCAAATCTCATACCTTCAATCTATTAATTGCCAGTATCTACAGGGATATTATTATGCAAAGCCACTGAATGCCCAGTCAGCCACAGAACTTTTAAAAGATGTTCGGCAAAAGTGACGGGATCCAAAATTGGTCAATGCGTTTGCAAAATGTTTTTTTTGATCATCACAATATTGTTTCACCTTAAATCAAACATCATTCACATGGGATATCCGCCGGGTCAGGATCACTTCCCTGCGCCCAGACGCGCTCAAACTCCTGGATATATAACGCAGCGATCTCTGGGTTATCTATGATGAGAACATTCTCATCGTTGCTCTCTTCAGCATTGGTCGAGTAATTGAGTGAACCGGTCATAACGATGCGCTCATCCACGACAATATACTTGTGGTGCAAAAATGACGGGTTGCCGTCCTGGCGCACAGGCACGCCAGCGCAATGCAGAGTGCGCAACTCTGCAAATTCGGTCTCGCTGCCCACCTTTTCGAAAACACCAGCCACATCTACGCCCGCTTCTGCACGGTCGATCATGGCTTTTGCCAGAGGATAATCTGTAAAGCTGAAAGCCAGGAAGCGCACGCTGCTCTGGGCGCCCTCAACTACCGGAATGATGTGGCCGAGCACGCCATCCTCAGCCGCAAATAACACCTGGACGGGCGTACCGTTGATGGTTGTCGATTGCTGCTCCACAGTAGACGGAGAACGGATTCCAAATTCCCCATTCCACATCTCCTGGAATTCGCGCTCGTAGATTTCCGCCAGTCTTGTCGAGCGGATGGAGATCACGTTATTGTTCTGTTTGAAAATGCCGTTTACGGTGATATTGGTAGAACCCGTCCAGACCTCTTGACCATCGAAGATCCAGAATTTATTGTGCATAAGACCCGAGCGCGCATCATCCTTGATTTCGATCCCGGCTCCTTCAAGCATCGCAAATTGACCGTGCCCGGGCTCCTCATCCGCTTCCAAGCCGTGCTCGTTATCAGTCACCCAACGCACATCTACTCCACGCTGTTTTGCCGCAATCAGCGCCTCGGCAACTGGTGTCAGATCGAATTCAAAGGAAGCAATATGGATACTCCTTTGTGCCGCATTAATCTTATCGATCAGATGCGCCTCAATAGAATTGCCCCAGTTATTCGGGTCGTTGATCGTGATCGGGTCCGCAAAATAGACCCCCCACCACTCACCGGAAGCGTTTGAAACCGGTGGCACCTCTGGGAGCGTCACCGGGCCATTTCCATCAGGAGGTGTTTCCGTTGGTGTAAAGATGCCCAGCACGTCCGAACCGGTAAATGTATAAATTGTGCCAAAACATAAGACTACAACAAAAATAATGAGCATCAATGTGCTGTTCGCGCTAGATGATTTTTTCCTGGGTGACATTGTTAATCCTGTTTATTGGAATTTTGTGCTTCGAAGTTTTTTCTCAAGCTTGTGATGATTTGCCCTGCTGATTCACCTCCGGACAAACGTTCCATCACATCCTCCAGATTTGGAAACAGTAAACTTTCCCCATACAACATACGGGCGTGTTTCTGGACACTATCCCACAGCCACTGCTTTCCCTCGGCATCCATGTCCAGCCCTTCGCCCAGCAAGCGTCCCAGATGGCGCATCAGTTTCCGTAAGGCTTTCAATCGGTCTGCCATCGACAATTCGGCAGTCTCGTCATCCATACCCTCAGTGGAGGAGGCAATTCCCTCCGCACTTTTCAGACTCCAGGAAAGCATCTCGCTGGCAGCGGCTTCATCCAATGAACCACCCAGAGCTTCATTACCCACGATATTTTCCTGCACGCGCCGGACGCGCTCACGGACAGCCTGACTTTTTCCTTCCTCTTCACGCATAGTTCACCTCGCCGGAAGTATAGCAGGAATTTTAATGGTTCAACTTTCCAGATTCTCAAAATCGGACGGAACCCCCAATGTACACCTGGATACACCCGCGTCTATCCGTTTGATCATTCCAACCAGTACACTTCCGCTTCCCACCTCGACGAAAGCCTGCGTGCCGACCTTCACCATTCCCTGCACCGATTCGATCCAGCGCACGCGCGAGTCCATTTGCGCTTTTATATCATCCCGCAGTTCTTCGGCGGTGGTCATTGCTTTCGCGTGGACATTGCCTACGACAGGGATTTCCGGGTCGCGCATCTCACAGTCATCTACAGCCTGGTTCCAAGCATCTTGAATGGAAGCCATCAAGGGCGAGTGCGCCGCAATGCTGACCGCCAATGGAATGCCGCGTTTGGCACCCGCAGCCTTTGCCCCCTCGATTGCGCGAGTCACCGCCTCTTTTGCGCCCGAGATGACCACCTGCCCGGGACAGTTATCGTTCGCCACCTGCACGATCTCATCCGGCGTACTAGCTTCTGCGCAAACTTTTTCCAATGCAGGAATATCCAGTCCCAGGATGGCGGCCATACCGCCCGGCGACAATTCGCCGGCGCGCTTCATCAATTCACCGCGAGCCCGCACCAGGCGCAATCCATCCGCATAGGATAAAGCCCCGGCAGCGGACAGGGCCGTCAGTTCGCCCAGCGAATGCCCGGCCACGGAGGCAGGCTTGAAGGTCGGGTAGAGATGCGCGAAAACTCGTTGCGCGGCCATCGAATGAACGTACAAAGCCGGCTGCGTGTTGACTGTATCATTCAATTCATCTTCCGGTCCCGTCCACATCAGTTGAGAAAGAGAAAATCCCAGCACATCATCAGCCTCTTCGAATGTCTGCTTTGTCTGTGGATACGCTTCGGCCAGTTCGTGTCCCATTCCAACGCTCTGTGAGCCCTGGCCCGGGAATATAAAGGCGGTTGTTTTTGGATCAAGTTTCATGAAATCACCTCATGCCGCTTAAACACAAACGAGCCGTGTTCGTCACGGCTCGCTGGTGGTTTTGTGATTATTCCGACTTGTCTTTGTCGACTTCGATCACTTCGCGGCCCTGGTAATGCCCGCAATTTGGGCAGACCGTGTGCGGCAGGCGCATGGAACCGCAATTACTGCACGAAACTAAGGCGCGCGCCGAAATTGCATCATGGGCACGGCGGCGATCACGGCGACCTTTGGATACTTTCCGTTTAGGCTGTGGGGTCATGTCTTTCTCCTTACAAAATTATACCGGGCACATGCCCGGCGCTTGTTTTCCGATAGCAGGCCGATTATATAGGCAGGTTGCAAATGCGTCAAGCGTAGAATAGTGACTTCGTAGTAAAATCTAAGCATGGAAGTTCAAATCGCAGTTGCCAAAATCAACAAGTACGCTTCCTCTGAAAGCGGTGATACGCTGGAGGTTGTAGAGCGCCCCAACGGAGGCTTATCGGTTGTGCTGGCCGATGGGCAGACGTCGGGACGAGGGGCCAAAGCTGTTTCTATGATGGTGGTCCGCAAGGTAATTAGTCTGCTGGCCGAAGGGGTACGCGACGGAGCCGCCGCCCGGGCTGCCTCCGACACGTTGTACACCGATAAAAATGCCAAGGTGTCCTGCACACTTAACATCGCCTCCATCGACCTGGAAACCAATACGGTCGTAATGTCGCGGAACAACCCCTCTCCCATTTTCATTTGCCACGAAGAACAGGTCGATTGTATGGGAACGGAAAGCATGCCGCTCGGGGTACGCCGGGACATCAAACCGGTCATCACAGAGGTGGAACTCCAACATGGCCTGACCGTTGTGATGTACACGGATGGATTGACGCATGCCGGAAAACGCCGCGGCACACCAATGGACGTCTGCAACGCCATCCAGGCCATGCTCGAAGACCAGGATCCCACACCGCAGGAACTGGCTGACTCGCTGTTAGCACACGCCGTCAACCTGGATGAAGGCCGTCCCGCAGATGACATCAGCGTGGTGGTGCTCAAAGTCCGCAGCATCAACGGTGACCAGGTGCGTCGGATGAGTGTGCGGCTGCCCCTGCAACCTGTTTTCTAAGGAAAGGTTGTGCACAGATCAAGACGCCGCATGCTGCGCGCATCCTTGCGCGATACGGCGCTGCTGCTCAGAGAATTCCGCACGGCATTGGTCGTTTTTCTGATGGCAATTCTCAGCAGCGCGGTGCTCTATTTTTCCATTGCCCGCCAGGTAGGGGAACCCATACGTAATTTTACCGAAGCTATTTACATCGTTATATCCTTGGCCTTTTTTCAACCGCCGGGTGACTTTCCTGAAAGTCCTTTTCTCGAAGCGTTCTTCTTCATCATGCCCTTGGTTGGCATCGGATCGCTAGCATTGGGTCTGGCTGATTTCGGGTATCTGTTATTCAATCGTCGTGCACGCAGCAAGGAGTGGGAAATGGCTATTGCCTCCACATTGGAGAATCACCATGTTCTGGTCGGCCTGGGGCATTTGGGCTTCCACGTCGTTGAACACCTCAAGGTGGCTATGAACCAGGAAATCGCTGTTATCGAGCAGAATCCTTCGGTAGATATGTTCAAGGCTGTCCAGGAAATGGACATCCCGATCATTGCGGAGGATGCCAGCCGTGAATTCGTACTGGAGGCAGCCGGTGTGCGCCGCGCGAAATCCATTATCCTGTGCATGCAAAATGACGCCATCAATTTAAAGATCGCCTTGAAAGCGCGCAGCTTGAACCCTGATATCCGCGTCATCATCCGCATCTTCGACGACGACTTTGCCAAAGCACTCACCGAACAGTTTGGGTTTGTGGCGCTGAGCGGTACGGGTTTGGCCGCCCCGGCCTTCGCCGCCTCCGCCACCGATGCCGAGATCACACGCCCGGTCAGCATCGAAGGGGAAGCGCTCAGTCTGGCACGCATCCATATCAACCCGGGCTGCAAACTCGATAACGAGACTGTCGGTGGCATTGAAGACGGTTACAACGTCAGCATCATCCTGGTGCGCCAGGATGGCAAATCAAATTTTCATCCAGTTGACTCGCATCCCATCCGCGCCAACGATATCATTGCCGTGCTGGGACGCCCGGACATCCTACATCAATTGATCCATGACAGCCAGTGATTCGTTCTTGATCGGTGTAGTTGGTCCCTGTGGAGCGGGCAAATCCACCCTGATCGAAGGGCTGGATGAGCTCGGCTACGCCACCCGTCACATCGCGCAAGAACACTCCTACGTACGGGATATGTGGCAGCGCATGACCAACCCGGATGTGCTGATCTTTTTGCAAGTCTCTTTTACTGTCTCACAAGAGCGCCGCCCCATGAACTGGAACGAGGCTGAGTACAACGAGCAGCAGCGCCGTCTGTCACATGCGCTGGAGCATGCCGACCTGGTTTTGGACACGGACCAGCTAAGCATCCAGGAAGTGTTCGAACAGGTATTGGCTTTTCTCAAAAAAAGCGAAGATCAGCAAAATTAAAACCCCTCCGCATACCCGTGCCCTTTGTGAACAAATTTGTTACCATAAGAACTGAAATCAAATCGCACTCAGGAGACTCAGCATGAAAAAGGCTATTGTGTGGATCATCGTCGGCGTTCTACTGGTCAGCGCTTGCCGCTTGTTCTCAGATCTTTCAGGACAAGAAAATGAACCCGTACCCCCACCAGCTACATCCACCCCTGCCCCTCTCGAATCGGAAACCACCGATCCGGACGATGAACTTTCTATCTTCCGTGAGGGACTGATCGAGTCACAGCAGAAATCGTTGGATAAACTCTCCGATGCAAGTTTCTACGAGATTCAGTTCACAATCCAGGATGACATCGCCACAACAAAAGGTTTGGAAGAAGTGCGCTACACCAACCGTGAAGAGGTCCCGCTGGAAGAGATCCAATTCCGCTTGTTTCCCAACGCGCTCAACGGGGAGATGCGGGTTGCTACCGTGCGAGTGAATGATCAGCCCTTCGAGCCACTCTACGAACTGCAAGACAGCCTGATGCGAGTTCCGCTCTATGAACCTCTACAACCCGGAGAAAGCGCGGCCATTTCCATTCAATTCACCGTAACTGCGCCCACGACCATTGAATCAAACTACGGCATCCTGGCATATTACGATGGTGTGCTGACCCTGGCACATGCCTACCCGATGATTGCCGTTTATGACGATGAGGGCTGGAACGCCGAAATTCCACCCAACCAAGGCGATCCCACCTACGCGGATGCCAGCTTCTTCCTCGTAACAGTAGATGCGCCAGATAAGTTGGTGTTGGTTAGCGCGGGACGCGAAGTCAGTCGTGAAGATAAAGGAGGCAGGCAGGTCGTCACGTATGCCGCGGGTCCGGCTCGGGATTTTTACCTGGCTGCCAGCGCGGATTACGAAGCCACCAGTCAGACTATTGGCGGAGTTACATACAACAGTTACACACTCACCGGCCTGGAAGATGGTGCGCAAGTCGCTATCGATGATGCCGCAAAAGCGGTCGCGTTTTTTAGTGAGCAATACGCTCCTTACCCTTATACCGAGTTCGATATCGTTTCCACGCCTACCTATGCATTAGGGATCGAGTACCCGGGGATCATTGCGATCACGAATCGTATTTATGACCTCGGTGGCACTTTAAATGGTACGCCGAACAACATTATGTTGGAATCGACTGTGGCGCATGAAGCTGGCCATCAATGGTTTTATAACCTGGTCGGCAATGACCAGCTCGACGAACCCTGGCTGGATGAATCGTTAACTCAATTTGTGACCTGGCAATATTATGCCGACCAATATGGGCAAAACGGTGAAGTAGGTTTCAGAGAGTCGCTGGCCGGGCGCTGGGCGCGTGTGAACAGTGAGCCCATCCCAATTGGGATGCCGGTTGCAGACTATGACGGCGTAGCTTACAGCGCCATCATCTATGGGCGCGGACCGTTTTTCTTCGAGGCCATGCGCGAGCAGATGGGTGAAGAGAATTTCGAGGCTTTCTTGAAAGATTACGTGGTCAGCAACTCTTGGGGGATTGGCACAGGCGAGAACATGAAAGCCTTGGCTGAAAAGCATTGCAACTGCAATCTGACTAGCTTATTTAACGACTGGGTTACACCGTAAACACCGTAATCCGTAACGATTTTCAAATCGCCCCTACCGAACCCCTTATAATGGGTGTATAATCACTCCCGCCAGCCAACGGCTGGCATTTTCGTGGATGGAGAAGTGAACGTATGATTCGAAATGTTTATACCCGCTTGATCGTCATTCTGGTCATCCTGGGGGTGGCCCTGTGGGTCGACTTGAACGACAACATTATCATTTATAACCCCTTCAACGATACTCGTATCGTCGATCATAATGTGAGCACCCGCCTGGGTTTGGATTTGCGCGGTGGCTTGCAGGTTTTGCTGGAAGCTGATCTTCCTGCAGACACACCCGTTGATGCTGACTCCATGGAAACGGCCCGCACCATCATGGAAAACCGCACGAACGCGTTGGGCGTTAGTGAGAACGTGCTTCAGATCGCTGGTGAGCGTCGTATTGTTGGAGAATTCCCTGGGCTGGAGAGCGCCGATGAAGTGTTGGGCACCATCCAACAAACAGGCTTGCTCGAGTTCGTCGATACCGGCGATACCTCATTGCCTGCCGGAACAACTGTGCAGACGGATTTTGCAACCGGCGGTGGAACTACATCTCCAACTGCTACCGAAACACCGCCCCCCGGTGAAGCGGCAGCACCTGATGCGACTCCGGCACCTACCGAAAGCGCGCCCGCCACCGTTTACCACACGATCATGACCGGAAAGGATCTCAAACAAGTACAGGTCACGCAGGACCAGCTTGGACAATATGTGATCCAGTTCGACCTGACCGCCGATGGCGCTGATATTTTTGCCGAATACACAACGGCAAATGTAGGCAAATACCTGACCATCGTACTCGACAATCGGGTGATCTCTTCGCCGGTTATCAATTCCCCCATTCCGGATGGGTCGGGCATCATCCAGGGCAGCTTTACCGCTGAAAGCGCCAATGCGCTGGCCGTGCAACTGCGCTACGGTTCGTTGCCGATCCCGCTCAAGGTAGTTGAGACCCGCATCATTGGACCGACCCTAGGTGAAGATTCGCTTAGCCGCAGCCTGATCGCAGGCCTGGTCGGTATGGCCATCGTCATCCTGTTCATGGGCATTTATTACCGCCTGCCCGGAATCACCGCCGACATTTCGATCTTGCTGTATGCGGTCATCCTATTCGCGGTCTTCAAGTTGATCGGCGTAACGCTGACCCTGCCCGGTATCGCAGGCATCATGCTCAGTACCGGTTCAGCGCTGGACGCCAATATTCTGGTGTTCGAGCGCTTCAAAGAAGAACTGCGCAGCGGAAAGAGTCTAAAACAATCCTTCGACCAGGCCTGGACACGCGCATGGCCCTCGATCCGCGATTCGAATGTAGCGGCAATTATTACGGCTCTCATCCTGTACTGGTTTGGCAGTACCTTTGGCGCCACCATCGTAAAAGGCTTCGCGCTGACGCTGATGATTGGTATCTTCATCAGTTTGTTCTCCGCACTCTACATCACGCGTACATTACTGGCATTGGCACTGGACTGGTTCAAGCCTGAAAACCTGGAACGCTGGGTCGGAATTTAGGAGAAAGTCAATTATGAATATCCTTGGAAAACGCTACTTCTTCTTTGGCCTGTCCCTGGTCATCATCATCCCCGGGTTGATTATCCTGTTCACGGGCGGTTTGCCTCTATCTATTGACTTTACCGGTGGTAGCCTGCTGGAAGTTTCCTTTGCAAACGCTTCGCCCGCCCCAGCCGACATAATTGCAATCTATGATGACGCCAACATCAGCGATGTACAGGTCCAGACCAGCGATACCGGCAGCTACATCATCCGTTCAGAATTTCTCGAAGATACTGACCGGGATGCAGTTCTGACCGCGATGAGTGACAGCATCGGCGAACCAACTGTTGTGCAATTCGACAGCGTGGGTCCTAGCATCGGCGAGCAGGTGACCTCCCGCGCCGCGATGGCCGTTGCAGTGGCTGCCCTTTTAGTGGTCTTGTTCATCGCCTGGTCATTCCGCGGCGTGCAGAACGCCTTCCGCTATGGCATCTCCGCTATCCTGGCTATGATCCATGATGTGGCTATCATCTTCAGCGTGACGGCCATCGGCGGGCTGTTCTTCGGCTGGGAGATCGATTCGCTTTTCCTGACCGCGCTGCTGACCGTGATCGGCTTCTCGATGCAGGACTCGATTGTTGTGTTCGACCGCATTCGCGAGAACGCCAACATCTACCGCCGGCTTGAATACGAAACGCTGGTCAACCACTCGATTATCCAGACCTTACAACGTTCGATCAACACACAGTTAATGACGGTGGAGTTCTTGCTGCTGGCGCTGGCATTGTTCGGCGGCGTGACATTGCAAGAGTTCGCCGTGGTGCTGCTGGTTGGCCTGATGAGCGGTACTTATTCGTCTATCTTTATCGCCGCGCCCATCCTGGTGGTCTGGGAAAATCGGGAATGGAAGACCTGGTTCCGCCGCGGGGAAGCTACAGCCTGAAGACAAATCTGATATTCAAAAAGCGCGAAGGTTTAAAAATTAGCCTTCGCGCTTTTTATTAGCATTAGCCGGTAATCTTGCCGACGTTCTCCCCGGCTGGAGCTAACAAAATTCTTTTATAAACGTAATTTCCCGCCATTATCTTTCAACCATTTTCTGCGCCGTTTGTAATCAGGCAAGATCGCTTCCACTTGCGCCCAATAAGCCTTCGAGTGGTTCATCTCTTTCAGGTGACACAACTCATGCACAACCACATAATCGATCACGTCCAGCGGGGCCATCACCAGCCGCCAGGTAAAACTCAGGGTGTCCTTCGAGCTGCACGAACCCCAACGCGTGCGCGCCGATGAGATGCGGATTTTCCCGATTTTGAAAGCGTGCTCTCGCGCGAAGAAATCGACACGTTCGGTCAGCACCATTCGGGCCTGACCCCGGTACCAGGTTATAAATACAGATTCAGCTTTCGAATGCGCAGACTTTGTCAGCTTGAACGAGCCGTCCATAACGAGAGCAGGCTTCCCCCTCGGAACGATGCGCAGCGGGATTTCTTTTCCAAGGTACCAGAAAGTCTCTCCCTCTATATATTGACGAGAGATGGACGCATCTTCCCGGGCTTTGGCCTGTTTCCGTTTAATCCACTCCTGCTTGGCTTCGATAAAACGGCGGATGTCAGCTTCCTTCATCTGCAGCGGTGCGCGGACGGTGAGCGTGCCATCCGTCTCGACAATTAAGGCCAGTGTCTTGCGTTTGCTGCGCACGAGCTTGTTGATTTCGATCATGACGGCCAACTATACCACGTAAGTCGGGTTGGCAACCCGACCTAGCGCTAAAAACGAGTGCGGGTATAATCGCCAAAAAAAGCGGAGGAACAATGCGCCCTGACTGGGACTCTTACTTCATGAAAATTGCTTCGGCTGTATCCGAACGCTCCACCTGCGACCGGGCCATGGTGGGCTGCGTGCTGGTGCGTGACAAACGCATCCTGACAACCGGCTTCAATGGTTCCCCCTCCGGGCAGGGTCACTGCGATGAAATCGGTCATCTGATGGTGGAAGGACATTGCGTGCGCACTATCCATGCCGAGACCAATGCCATCATTCAGGCCGCACTGCACGGTGTCTCCTCTCGAGACGCCACATGCTATGTGACCCATCTGCCCTGCATCAATTGCACCAAAGCGCTCATCAACGCTGGCATCATCCGCATCGTTTATGGGGAGGCCTACCGCATGGATGAAAATGCCATGATGTTCTTGAACGCTGCCGAGATTGAAATCGTGCAACATATCAACGGGTTTCAAACAGAAAATTTATAAATATGGAATCAACAGAAGTCTTGAGTGAACCGATCTACCCATACGAATTCACGATTCCAGACGAAGCTGTCGATGAGAACGGACATGTCAATAACGTTATGTACGTGCAGTGGATGCAGGATGCAGCCGTGAGACATTACGAAGCCATGGGCGGCAGACAGATCACGATAGACATTGGCGCCACCTGGGTGGTACGTTCACACATGGTCGAATATCTGCGTCCGGCTTTCGCAGGTGAGCGCATCAAAGTGCTGACCTGGGTGGTTAATATGCGCCGGGTACGCTCCCTGCGGCGCTACCAGTTTATCCGCATGGAAGATGAGCAATTGTTGGTGCGCGGTGAAACGGACTGGGTCTTCGTAGATATGGAGAAAGGTTCTCCGCGGGCTATTCCTCCTGAAGTTTCGAGTCTATTTAAGTTGCTACCGGATGAAGTCAAAACATAAATTTTGTGATATGCTAAACCCAGCATTGAGCGGAGTTGCCCCCCTTATTTGCAGTTTCTTTTCAAGAAATACGTAAGGTTTACAAAAGAAAGACAGGCCCAAAATAGCGACAGAAAACATCATCTTCTGGCTGGTTCTTGATCCTATCACGTTCGGACTGGGCTCCATCGGGGGTTACATCCTCTTTCGCGAATTCGTCGAACATGAGCGGCTTCCCCACCGCGATGAATGGGTTCCGCTTTTCAAACAGCATTGGTTTGCTATCCTGGCGCTTGGGATTTCGATAAGTTATTTTTTCTATCGCCTGATCCATGTTTTGAATGGGGGCTAAATTTCACCAGAATGCGAAGGACTTCTTTGCGCAAGGAAGTCCTTTTCTTTTTTCAGTTCAATGCTTCGACTATAATCCGGGCATGAAATTACGGTTGCTGGCAGTGCTTGTGTTTCTTATTTCTCTCACAGCATGCGTCCCTGGAATAAAACTTTCGAAAACAAATACTGCAGCCCCACCCGCAACAGATATCATTTCTACACAACAATACAACGTCCATCAGAAAATATCCCTGGTTAATACAGGAGACCATAAACCGGGTAAGCAAAATTTATGGGTGGCGCTTATTCGTGACCTGTCACCCTATCAGGAAGTCATTTCAAGGTCGATCTCCCCCAGCGGATATGTGCTCTCAAAGGATGAATACGGGAACGAATATGCCGAGTTCGATCTATCCGAGCATGCGCCCGGAACAACCATCAGCATAGAAATTGATTATCAGGTTTCCGTCAATGAACTAACCTATGATTTGTCAAACTGTGAGGGAGAAACACCGGACGAATTCACGCAGCCCGAGCTTCACATAGAATCTGCGAACCCGCAGATTGTGTCACTCGCCGAAGAGCTATCAAAGGGCAAGAGCACTGCCTGCGAGCAGGTCCGAGCGTTCTATGATTATGCCGGTGACGAATTGATTTATACGTACAACCGTACGGCCTGGGGGGCGCAGGCCACCTTCGGCCTGATGGGCGCAGACTGCACGGAGTACGCCTCCCTGGTGGCTGCTCTCAGTCGCGCCGAGGGGATCCCGGCCAGATATTATGAAGGATTGCTGTATCTTGAAGAAACTAGTGCTGACAAAGACAAAGCCATCGCTCAGACCGAACATGCCTGGCTGGATGTCTATCTGCCAGGGATTGGCTGGACCGCCTTAGACCCCACCATGGGACGGGGGGCGGTCAACCGAGAAACGTACTTTGCACACTACACACCCGATCACATCATCGTAACGACCGGGCGAAATCCCTCCACCTTGCGTGGGGCCAGCTACTGGTCGCATCTGTACTGGCCGGGGAACCTGACCAACATCAGTGTCTCGGAAGCCAGTTGGGACATCCAGCCGGTTCAATAGGAGTCCAACGTTTCCCAACGTTAGCGCCAAAGACAGAGACTTTGGACTCCTTCATCTTTCAGGTAAATCGATCAAGTGCTTGATATTTACCCCGTTTTCCCATACACTAAGGGTAGCAATTTTATAGACTGTTTCTTGTCCCGGGGGAACCATTTGCCGTTCAGGGTATGAATTGGAGAAAAAATATGAAAACTGAAGATACAAAAACCATAAAAGTTCTCGGGCAGAGCAATGAAGCCTTGAAAAGAGTCAACTTTGGCGGTGAACTCAAGAACTTCACGGTATCCCACGCGGTGCAGTTCGCGTCAGACCGTGCTGCAGCCACCCCGCAAGTGATAAAAGACTTGGGGGATGATGATATTGTCGAGCTGATCTTCGAGGACAATATCCATCGTTGGGTCACGGTGGCGGAACTCGAAGAGCAGTTCAAATATCAAATCTCGCGCGGATCAGAGCCGGGCGTCATCGAGATCCCCAGCCGATTGCCTTCGGGAGATACCTCGCGCGGGGCCACCTCCTGGGTCTTGAACGGGCTGCGTGTGCTTAAATTCGATCCTGTGGAGAAAACCGTAGAAGGGGTGATCAAAAACTACGACAAGAAGAAACTCATGCCAGAACCGGGACTTTACCGCTTCGCAGAGAAGCTCGACAAGCGCGGTGAGAAACTCGATAATCCAAAGATCTCACCCACGAAACCGGTCCTGCTGTTCATCCATGGCACGTTCTCGAGCATTGAGAACGGGTTCGGCAGCTTGCGCCCGGAGGTCTGGGCCAGGCTGCAGGGCAAATACGAGCAGCAAATCTTCGGCTTCAACCACCGCACGCTGTCCGAGAGCCCGATCCAGAACACATTGGAACTGGTAGAAAAACTTCCCGAAGGCGCAAAGCTGGACATAGTTACGCACTCACGCGGCGGCCTGATCGGTGAATTACTGTGCCGCAGCGGCAGAACCGGCGGACCGGCGTTGTTTGACGAGGATGATGAAACCCTGATGGCAGAAGACAAAGCTGCTTTGGTCAAACTCTCCAGGCTGCTGCAGGAAAAGAAGATCAAAGTGGAGCGCTTTGTGCGTGTGGCCTGCCCGGCACGCGGGACCACGCTGGCCTCCAAACGCGTCGACCGCTGGCTGGAAGTCATCGTCAACGTGGTCGAGAAAGTCCTGCCACCCGGCCCGGGCAATATCTTCGGCGTGCTGGCCGACCTGCTGCTTGAAATCAAAAAACAAAGTTCCAATCCGGAAGCCATCCCCGGCCTGGCCGCAATGGATCCCGCATCGAACTTCATCAGGATGATCAACCGCGAAGACGTGAAAGTCGAGGCCGACCTGACCGTGATCGCAGGAGATATCGAAAAGAACAATCTTACTGGCCGCCTGGCGGTCTTCTTTACCGACCTGTTCTATTCTGACGAAAACGACCTGGTCGTCAACACACCGGCCATGTATGGCGGCCCTGCACGCACAGACGGGCGTTATTTCTTCGACAAAGGCGCGAACGTCAACCACTTCAACTACTTCTCTAACCAGAAGACAGCGGAAAAGCTACAGGATGCGTTGTTGGAAGAACTTGGTACCTTGGGCGCACAAGGTTTCAGACCGATCAAGGAAGCTTACGTCAGAGTTGTCCCGGATGTGGAGATCACGGCGCGTTCCTACCAGAAACGCTCCAACATTTCGCAGCCGGTCGTTTATATCCTTCCGGGGATCATGGGGACACACCTGGCCGAGCGCGGGAACCGCATCTGGCTGGACGCGCTCGATCTGGCCCTGGGGAAGATGGTCAACCTGCAAATCACAAACAAGGATGTTCAACCGCAAGCGCTGATCGCCTTCGCCTACGCGGACCTGGTCGAGTATTTGAGCGCCACCCATGAGGTCATCCCCTTCCCCTACGACTGGCGTCTTTCGGTCCTGGATGAAGCCAACCGTCTGGGGGACGAGATCGAGAAAAAGCTCGAAGAGACCGAGCAGCCCATTCGGATCATTGCGCATTCTATGGGCGGGTTGGTGACGCGCGCCATGCTGGGGTTGAGGCCAGACCTGTGGAAGGAGATGCGTAAGCGCGACGGAGCGCGTTTCATCATGCTGGGGACGCCCAACGGCGGCTCCTACCAGATCCCGCGTTTGATCCTGGGCCAGGAAAAGACCCTGAGAATGCTGGCGACAGTCGACATCAGGAATTCGGCCCGCGACCTGCTGGAAGTTATTACACGCTTCCCCGGTGTGCTGGGTCTGCTGCCCATCGAAGAAGAGCCCTGGAATTTCCTGGTGGCCGGCACCTGGGACAAATTTCCGAACACGGGCAGGAACAAATGGGTCAAACCGCTGCAAAAAGACCTGGATAAAGCTAAAGAACTGCACGACCTGCTGAAGGCAGAAAAGAGCATGATCGCTGAGGATGATCCCATCCTGTATGTGGCCGGATATTCGCGCGGCGCGCCGGTGGCTGTAGATATCGATAAAACCCAGGGGGTGCTCATTCGGGGGACGAACCAGGGAGACGGCACCGTGCCATGGGATTCCGGCATCCTGCCTGAATTAAAAGACGGCCGCACCTATTATCTGAACGCCTCGCACGGCGACCTGGCCAATACCAAAGAGTCTTTCCCGGCCATTTACGAACTGCTGACCAAAGGCAGCACGGAACGCCTGCAGAAAATACCGCCCAAGTATGACCGCGGCCAGGAAGAGAATTACATCCTCCGGGATGAAGACGTGGAGATCTATCCGACGCAGATCGACATCGAAACGACCATGCTTGGGGCTGCTCCCGTCAAATACGAAGCGCCGCCCGAAAAGCCTGTGCGCGTATCGGTGGCGCACGGGAACCTTTCGTTCTGCAGCGACCCGGTCGCCGTCGGTCATTACGAAAACGACGGCCTGTACAGCGCAGAAAGAGCCTTGAACCATCACCTGAACGGACGGCTGAATGCCCGTCACGTGCTTGGGCTGTATCCCGGCCCGGAAGGCACGGTAGAGGTGGTTTTGAACGAAATCGGCGAAAAACCGGGCGGCGCTGTCATCGTCGGGCTTGGACAGGCAGGCGAACTCTCACCGTTCAAGTTGACGCAAGCCTTTGCGATGGCCCTGCGGGAGTACGGAATCAAGGCCGTCGAAAGCGGAAGGGTGGGCGATGATGGAGAGATCAGAATCTCGACCCTGCTGGTGGGCACAGGCGGCATGGGACTGACAGTCACCAACTCGGTCGACGCCATCCTGAACGGCGTGCTGCAAGCCAACAAGAGCTTCACCCAGCTTATGGAGGTCAAGCAGGCGCAAGAACACCTGGACTATAACGTGCGTATCGCTGAGGTGCGGTTCATCGAGTTATTCAAGGACCAGGCCATCCTGGCAGCCAGAGCCCTGGCGCCTTTCATGGACAAAGAGGAATTTGCGATCAATCCTTTGCTGCAAACCATGCGCGGCGGGTGGAATCGTGTCGCATATGATGAGCCGGCCGGATGGTGGAACCGAATCTACATCCGGGCCAGCGAGGACAATACGCTGACCTTTTCCGTGCCCACCGACCGGGCCCGTGCGGAAGAGTCGCGCCTGGGCGTGCAGCGCAATAACGTGGACAGCCTGATCGCGCAATCGGTCAGGAACCCCAACTGGGATGAGAACCTGGCAACAGCCATGTTCGAGTTGATGATCCCCAACCGGCTCAAGGGCACTTTCAAAGACATGAACGACGTGCTGTTCGTGGTGGACAAAGAGTCAGCCAGCTATCCCTGGGAACTGCTCTACGACCGCCGCATGGGCGGCGATAAACCCATCGTGGCGCAGGTTGGTATGATCCGGCAATTCATCACCAGGACGTTCCGGGAAAACGTAGTGGACGTCAAGAACAAGAACGTGCTGGTGGTCGGCAACCCAGCGGATACTCCGGCAGGCTTTGCCGATCTGCCGGGCGCGGAACAGGAAGCCGTGCTGGTGGCTGCCAAGTTCAAGGAGAACGGCTACGAGGTAGCACCTTCTATCCACGCCGACTCGAGCGCCATCATGGTCGACCTGTTCTCGAAAGATTACCGCGTCCTGCACCTGGCCGGACATGGCGTCTATAACTACCGCTATCAGGACGTCACTGAAGATGAACCCAGAACGGTTACCGGTATGGTGCTGGGAAACGGGGTCTTCCTGACCGCCAACGAGATCCAGAACAAGATGAATATCCCCGAGCTGGTCTTCATCAATTGCTGTCATCTGGGGAAGCTGTCTGACCAGGGCGAAGAAGTTGTGACCGGCCGGAACGAGTTCAACAAATTTGCAGCCAGCCTGTCTAAGGAGTTGATCGAAATGGGCGTCAAGGCGGTAGTAGCAGCCGGCTGGGCGGTCGATGACGCTGCGGCTCTGTCGTTCGCGGAGATCTTCTACGACCATCTGCTCAGGGGCTATCAATTCGGAGACGCGATCAAAGCCGCGCGCGCTGAGATTTACGAACAACACGGAGACCGCACCAACACCTGGGCCGCGTACCAATGCTACGGGGATCCAGCCTATCGTCTGGTGGTGAAATCGGGAGCGGGTCGAAACTGGAAAGAAAGATTTGTGGACATTGAGGAAGCCATCGTCAAGATCGACCAGCTCTACGAGCGCGCCAAAACCGCTTCGGCGCTGGGCATCAAGAGCCTCAAGGACGAGCTTACCAGCCTGTTGAAAGGCATCGAAGAAGATAACCCCGGCTGGCTGGATAACCCCAGGCTATTGGAAGTCTTTGGGCAGGCCTACGCCGAAGTGTACCTGTTTGGGGATGCGGTCAAGTTCTATGACCGGGCGATCGTCAGCAGCAATTCGTCCGCTTCGATCAAATCCATCGAGCAGGCGGCCAACTGTCATATCCGCCTGGCCGTGCAGGCTTTCGAGAACGACCCCGGCCTGTACACCGAATCCAAGAAAAAGATCGAAAAATATATCGAAACCCTGACCCGCCTTATGGCCACTCTAGGGGAAACAACGGAACGTCTGTCGATGGTGGGCAGCGGCTACAAACGCCTGGCGCTGATCTCCAGCAGCAAGCCATCCAATGTGTGTAACGAAGCGCTGGAGCAGATGGAAAAGTATTATCGTCAGGCCTGGACGCTGACGAAAGAAAGAGCGAAAGGCAACAAGCCTCTCGACCCTTACCCCCTGATCAATGCGCTGGTGGCCCGTATCGCGTTTTTGGTGCGCTCAGGCGATGAAAAACAGGCCGCCGAGGAACGTAAAGAAATACTGAGAGTAGAAAAAGGGGTGGCCCAACACCTGGCTCAGGCTCTGGAAATGGCCAAACCCGAAAGCTTCTGGGCTGCAGTTGGGGTGGCAGATACCAAACTGCTGGATGCGCTGATCGAATATCTGTCGCTCAGGACGAAACGGGTGCCCGATAGGGTGCACAAGGAGTTGGTGGAAGATTACCGCACAGCCTGGAAACAATACGGCTCCACACGTGAACTCAACTCGGTCATCGAACACTACACCTTCCTGGTGGACGTTATGAAGGATTTCGATGAGGAAAATAACCTGTGCGGCGTGCTCGAGAACATCCACACCGATCTACGCGCGATGTCGGAGGAGGTGGATTGATCCCTTGCATGTCATTCTGAGCCCGCAAGTTCGTTCTGAGTGGCACAATCTTTACACCCAGAAAGCTCCCGGTGGATTTGCTCTGCCGGGAGCTTATTTTTCGAGATTATCTCACATCTCATAAAAACTTTAAGGTAAAAGTGATTGACTTTCAACCTTAAAATCTGTATACTGAAAGTGCAGGGAATTCCTAGAAATTGGAACCATCTCTGTCGTACGGGCCGAGAGTTTGGAAAGGGTTCAGAAGCGCAAGTAGAAGAGCCCCTGAAAAGTTCAAAAGCCAACTTTTCTCTCACAGAGTACCAGTGACGAGTAAGTCCAATCACAAGAAAGGGCTGAAAGTAAATGGGAAAATGAAGAGAAATCTTGAAGCAAACTGTGTAACACAAGCCTTACATTATCTGTAGGCTGAAGGCACGGTTAGCAAAGAGAGCGACAGGGTGAAAAGGTTACTGGGGATCCCTGCACTTTTTATTTAAGGGAGGCTGCATTCTGCCAAAAGTAACCAAAAACAGGGTGGGCAAACGCCTACCCTGTCTTTGGTCTTCTCTTACTCCTGATCTTCCGATTGAGCGTTTTGAAACACATCCGGGCTGAGCAGACCGATAAAAGGCAGGTTGCGATATTTCTCCCTGAAATCCAATCCATACCCGACCACAAATAAAGACGGCAAATCAAAGCCTTTGTATTTTATAGGGATATTCAACAAGCGGTTGCTGGACTTGTCAAAGAGCACGCAAACTTCCAGGCTGGCGGGCTGGCGCGCCTTCAGATTTTTAAGCAGATAGTTGAGCGTAAAACCGGAATCGATCACGTCCTCAACGAATAAGACATGACGACCCCGGATGGAGGTCTCCAGGTCTTTGACCAGGCGCACCATGCCATAGTCGCGCGCTTCCGGCGAATAACTGGAAACCGCAATAAAGTCCACCTCGGCCGGGATCGTCACGGCTCGCAAGAGGTCCGCCATAAAAAAGACCACCCCTTTCAAGACACCCACCAGGATAGGGTTCAGGTCCGCATAATCGCGGGAAATGGTCTCCCCAAGCTCGGCAACCCGCTGCTGGATCTGCGCTTGTGTATACAGGACCTCCCGGACACCCCTGGTCAAATCCGGATGTCCCCCGGGAACTTCAGCCTTCATTCTGGCCGCCTTTCTGAGCCTCTGTGCCGATAATCTGATGCGCCTGTTGATCGAGACCGAACTTGACCATCATATTGCGCAATTCCTTACGTTTGAGCAGGATCAGATTGACCTCCGGATACAACTCGGCCATCAGGCGCTGCTTGTAGTTTTTCTGGTTGGCCAGCTTGGGACGCAGGGTGGTCAATTCGATATAGACATCCTGGTCGGGCAGGTAAAAATCCGGCGAGAAGGCCATACTGACATTGCCATCTTCATCCCACTCCAGGTCAAACGTGCGCGGCTCGTATTCCCAACGAATCTTGTAATAATCGAGGATATTCGCAAATTCTTCTTCTATTGGATGGGCAAATTGCGGTTGATTTTCTGGTTTCAATGCTTGCTTCCGTATTGTCTTTATTTTGTTTCCACCATAGAAGTCACGGCCAGACAGATCAGTTCGGCCGCCTTGGGGACATCCAGGGTCGCGGTGTTCAGCACGAGGTCATATAAACTCGGTTCGCTCCAGTTGACGTGGTAAGCGCGTTCGACAAAGCGCTCCCGCCTGCGATCGCTGGTCTGTATCTGTGCCAGGGCTGCTTCTTTTGAGATGCCCTGCTCATCGACCAGGCGATTCACCCTGACCTCCAGAGGCGCAATGACCCGCACGTGCAAGGTATCCGGCCAATCCTGCAGGACCGCCTGTCCGCCTCTACCGACAATGACGATATTGTCATCTCGTGCCAGTTCTTCGATAAGCTCGCATATGGCGTCCAGGTATTCTTTTTCAACGGACAGGGAAGGTTCAATCCCAAAAAGCCCCAACTCATCTAACATCTCCAGGGCCATTTCCGGGGTACGCGCCCGGCGGGCTGCCTGGTTGATCAATCCCCGCCATGCCTTGCGATAACCCAGCCGCTGAACGACTTCATCGGCGACCTCACACCCCAGGCTTCCCAATTGACGAGAGATGGTAATCACTGCCATAGCACCACTCCTAACGCTATTTCATTATACAGGAAAATCACAGGAGAGAAGCGGGGAACGGAGCGCCTTCCAATACCCGATCGGATGCGAAACAATTGCACCAGGGGTATCTTCCATCCACGCCAGGTGTATTAACTCTTGGAGAAAGGAGTTAATCCATGTCATACAAAAACATTACCACGGTTGCTTCCGTTGTTGCTTTCATCTTTGCATTGGGATTCATTTTCATGCCCGCCCAACTGACCGGCTACTACAATATCGCGCTCAGCGATGGTGGTGTACTGATCGGGCGGCTCTTCGGCGCGGCCCTATTCGGTTTCGCGGTGCTCAACTGGTACGGCAGGCACTACACCGATGAGCAGGCGCAACAGGGACTGGCGATGGCCAACTTCGCCGGTGACACGGTCGGCTTCATCTTAACCCTGCTCTCGCAAATGAACGGTGCGGCCGGCGTGAACGCATTGGGCTGGTTAAATGTGCTGATCTATCTGTTGCTGGCATTGGGATTCGGTTACTTACGCTTTATTGCAAAGTAAGATTCGATTGCCCATAAAGTAAGCCAATACCTCGAACAACAAAACATCAACGGAGCGGGCTGGAAAGCCCGTCTGTTGATGTTTTTTATTTCTGTGGAGATACCAGTGGGTAAGGTGCCCCGAATGGGGTAAAGCTCGACCCCTGAAAACCGCCCGGTCCTAAACGACCGGGCTATTTATACGAAGCCACCTAAAGCGGCTTAAGCCCCGAATGGGGCTTCCTAGAACTAGCCGGGGACTTGAGTCCCCGGCGGTTTGCCTACCACCGACCTACGGAACAAAAGCCTTATTTCCACAAACCAACTGAGCGCAATAGTTCGGTCAAACAACCATCTCCCTGCGGCGCGGGGGGTGGTTCGGGCGCGGGGTCTGGGGTGGGTTCAGGAGCAGGCTCGGGGACGGGTGTGACCGTGATCCCAACGCCCGCCCAGCCGTTCTTGATGGCATTCTGTTCTGGGCTGTCCCAGCCAAATAACTCCCCAGCCGCTTCGAAGGTCAGGTCCGCCGCGCCCTGGAAGTCCGTATCGCTGCTCATCTTCTCGGTGAGCGCTTTGTACCAGACCTGACCCGCCTTCTCCCAGGCATACCCGTCGATCTCAAGGGCAGTCAAATAAAAGGCGTGGTTGACAATGCCTGAGTTGATATGCACGCCGCCATAATCCAGACCCGTATTTACGTAATCGTCCATATGTGCGGGCTGCGGATCTTTGCCCAGCACGGGATCATCGTAGGCCGTGCCGGGCGCCTTCATAGAACGGATACCCACGCCGTTGACATTGGCGGTGAACAAACCTTCGCCGATGATCCAATCTGCCTGATCGGCAGTCTGGCCGCGCTGGTATTGCTTGACCAGGGAGCCAAATATATCGGAAACGGCCTCGTTCAGGGCACCGGGCTGATCTCTGTAGACCAGATTGGCTTCGTATTGTGTTACGCCGTGCGTCAGTTCATGACCGATGACATCCAGCGCAATGGTGAAGCGGTTGAACAGGCGTTGGGACTCGGGCAGGTCTTCATCCCCATCCCCGTAGACCATTTGCGCGCCGTTCCAGAAGGCGTTGTCGTATCCAGTCCCATAGTGGACAGTAGATTTCAACTGGAGCCCATAACCATTGATGGAATTCCTGCCATAAATGGCGTCATACAGATCAAAGGTCGCGCCGGAGCCGTCATAAGCTTCATTGACAGCCACATCGGAGACAGCAGGGTCGCCTTCGCCGCGCACCAGGTCCCCCGGTAAGCTGGTGCCTGAATTGGCCGTATAGACGGCGCGTTGTTTGAGCGCCCGGGCAACGGCTTCGCCCCGGGCGGGAGTGGGCGCGGCAGCGGGGACTATGCTTTGCCGCTCTTCGCGGATCTCCTGTGAGATGTTCAGCGCCTGGGCTGCCTGATCGCTCTGCGCACCGGAGCCGTTCTCTACGATCTGTTCGAGCATGTAAGGGGGCAGGATGCATAAGATGGAATGACGGTGGGACACGGGAACTCCTTTATTTAAATAAATCCAGTAAATCACAGATTCAAGATGTCATTGCGAGGAGCGTTCTTTGCGACGACACTTGCACCGCGCTGCGTTTGCCGCCTCGCACCGGCGTGCTCGCGGCACGAACGGTGGTGCAGTGCAGGTGAGCAATCTCCCGTCAAGTGGCGAGTATCACACGACAAAATTGACTTCACGAACGTGAGATTGCCACATCGGCCTACGGCCTCCTCGCAATGACACCACATTCGTGATTTACTGAAATTAGCTTTAATCCTTATCCGAGTATACACGATGAATGTTGATAAACAATTCCCGACAGCTGCAACCTATCATTTTGTCGGGATGATCTCATTGCTGAACGCCTGCCTGGGATTGGGTTCGAGGCGTGGGAAACGGGATGCAATGCAGAAGCGGCAGTCCCCTTTGCTTCGACGGGCCGATTGTTTACAGAATCATTAATTAGCCCCCCACCTTTCAAAGCCGTAAGCCAGGCTAATTGACGAGAAAATCCAGATTCTATAGAATATCCGCATGGGGCAAAACAACAGACAGACCGGGCATTGTCGCGGCCAGAGAAGAAAGCCCTCCGGCCCCGGGAGGGGAAGGCCACCGGGAAGCGGCGCAATCAAAAACAACGAGCACAGGATGAACGGAACCAAAGGCGGAAGAATAACGGAAGCATGACGGAATCACGACGGAAAACCCTCCTAGCGCGAGCCTAGACTGAGCCTAGGCTGAGTATAGAGCGAGTACAGGCCAATCCAGGAGAAAGCAGGCAACTATGGCAAAAATCCAAAAGAATTCGATCTTAGGGGGGATCAGAGGCAGCATTGGGGACATGGTTATCCGGCAAATGCCGGATGGCAGCGTACGGGTGAGCGCCAAATCCCTCAAAAAGCGTAAATTCAACCAGGCGCAGAGGGACAACCAGGATCGATTCAAGTTGGCGCAGGCGTACGCGCGCGAGGCCAAGAACAACCCTGTCTACCTCGAGCTTGCCCAGGAGACGGGCAGGAGCGTGTACCATCTGGCGCTCTCGGACGGCTTGATCCCGCCGGTCATCCACGCGATCGAGCGCACGGACGGACGGGTCTGCGTGATAGCCAGCGACAACTTCATGGTAGCAAGGATCTGGGTGCGCATCCTGGACGGGGAGGAGAACCCCCTGGAAGAGGGGCATGCGGCGCAACCGGACCCGCTCCACGATCCTGAGCGCTGGGAGTACACCTCCCACGCCGAGGGCACGGTCGAAGCCACCGCCTGGGACCTAGCCGGAAACCGGACAACTCAATTCCTTGTCAATTGCGAGGCCGCCCGGGAACAAGCGCATGCCGCTCGATTCAATTGAAGGTCACATTGCCTGGGTAGTTTACGGAAAGAAAGAAGGCCAGCCAGTATTCCGCCGGATCACACCTATTGCGGGCATCATGGTTTGGGCTGGGGTATGTAAAACGGAGCCGGGTGAGTTGATTTTGAGAGAAACAAAGCGCACATCTAAAGGTATACTATGAGTAACTGCTACTTTGATATTCACTAATGGGACCTTGCTATGCCCTCTACCCCACTAACTGACACATCCCCTGCTGCGGAGCGCCTGCAAATCGAACTGATGCGACAAGCTCCTACCTGGCGCAAAGCCTATCTGGTCGGGCAGATGACCGAATCAATACGCTTGCTAACTTACACTGGGCTTCGCCAACGCCATCCCCAGGCCACACCGGATCAACTACGAAGGATGTTGGCAGAATTGTGGCTGGGACCGGAATTGGCAGCTCGTGTATATGGCCCGCTACCGGAGGAAAACGCTCTTGCTGCCTGAACCGATCGCAGTGACCTTGCAAGTTGCAGATGTCCTGGAAACGCTAGGTGTGCCTTATTTCATCGGTGGCTCGCTTGCCAGTGCCATTCATGGCATCAGCCGCGCCACAATGGATGTGGATATCGTTGCAGATTTACAGGCAAAGCATGTACAACTCTTAGTCAGGTTACTTGCAGACGCATTTTTCATAGACGATGAATCGCTTCGCAAGGCCGTTCGCGAACATGGTAGTTGCAATTTCATTCACCGGGATACGATGTTCAAGGTGGACATATTCGTCCGAAAAACGAGGCCCTTCGACCAATCTCAACTTGACCGCCGAGAACGACAATCCCTGGCCACCGAGCCGGAGCGTTTTGCATATGTCGCTTCTGCTGAAGATATGATTCTGGCTAAATTGGAATGGTATCGTCTCGGAGGTGAAGTTTCCGAGCGACAGTGGCGCGATGTCCAGAATATTCTGAAAGTACAGGGAGATCGTCTTGATGAAGTTTATTTGCGAAAATGGGCCGCTCAATTGGGGGTCATAGACTTGCTTGAGCGCGCTCTGGCTGAATGAACGCTACATGCTAAAAATGGACACCTGGTATACCAAAGAACTGGGCGATGGGATCATGGCCAGCACCCCTGCGGAAGAAATCAGACAGGCTTTTCAGCGCGCTGTTCAATCTGAAGGAGCGCTGCCGGAGATGGCTGTTTTTACGAGACTTGAATCGGAAGGCCGGCTGCACTGCGAAAGGATCGTCTACTTTTCTCCGGCCGCCAGGGAGCTCGCCCTGGCTTTCGAAGCCCAGCCGTGCGCAAAACCGACGCGGGCAGGGTTGGGTCTGCTGGCAGGCCCGCAGGAGTCCTGGGCGCTGCTCTTCCCGGAAAGCGCCGGATAGAGCTCCCTGAAGGATATTTGAAGAAAGATTGAACCGGGACCTCACATAGGCGCAGCACTGTTTTCCCTTCCGCTTGACCCGACAATGAAAAAGCCTATAATCTAAAATAAAGAACCGTGATAAGTGCCCGACCAACGTGATATTGGTGGGTGAGGTCATCTTTTGTCTGCGGTACCTTACCCCATCATAAATATGGTTTCCGGGTACCAGCTAGAAAATGTGATCGGGGGCTGTCATGTTTTTTGATTGGAGCAGCCACAATGAAGAAGGAAGAGGCGCTTGATTTATTGAGAAGGGGCGAATCGAGCATTTGGAACGAGTATCGAAAAAGACACCCTAACTGGGCCCCGAATTTCGAAGGCGAAGATCTCTCCGATCTCGATTTCCACCCCATAAATAAAGAACCATTCGACCTGTCCCATGCAAATTTAGTCGCCGCGAAACTCCCCTCCATCGATAAGCTGCTTCCATTTGGGGACCAATTCAGGCCCGGAAATAATTCTATTCTTATCAATGCCATCGCACCGACCTCCGCTGAAGATGCAGAAAGTATTCAGGATATATTTCAGCATATTTCAAAAGACATGCTTGAAGGCGGACCCCTTTCAGGCGCGTTGATCAGTCTCTCCACCACCATCGAAGGCGGTACCAACCTGGCTCTGCTGGTGAAATTCGGGGCAGTGTTCGTAACCGAAGATGAACTCAAGAGACGCAGAGCATCCGTCCCGCATAAGGTGTTCATCAGTTACGCCTGGGCGGATGAGCAGGTGGTTCTTGCCATCGAGCAATGGCTTCGTTTGCGCGGTCTGGACACGACCATCGACAAGAGAGACTTTTTTGCAGGCGCAAAAATCCGGAACGAGATCATGCGGAATATGAGCGCTGCGGACGTGATCCTTATTTTTCACTCCGAACGCTCTAAAGATAAGCCCTGGATCGATTTCGAACGTGAATTTGCAGCCGACCTCGAAATGGATGCGAAGCAGGCCGGCCAGGAACCTCCTCGGATCATTTTTGTCGTCATCGACGGCACCCGCCTGCCGGATGCGACAGAAAGAAACCGGCTGGCCATTATGGCCAAAGGCAAGCGGTTCGAAGAAGTCTGTCAGGAAATCTATGACAATATCCTGCTCATTCCACGGACGAGCAGCGACATCGATCTGGAGCAATTCAAGGATTATAAATTTTAGAGACTGGCAGATCATCCCCTGATCCCGTTAAGGGAACGTATAGACATGTCAGTCCTGGGAGATTGATCCCGGAACTCGAAGCACCAGCAGCGAGGCTGTTGTGCAGATACATATCGTGAAGGTCTGTTTGTGTGGGAGATGTGGTAGAGTCAGGACAGCGAGAGGAATAATCCATGTCCGCTGAAAATAATGTACTTGTTAGACATGCCAGAGAGCAAGATATCCCCACAGTTCTGGAAATCGATGCGGAGGCTTTCTCCCCTTACGGAATCGCAGAGAAGCCAGAAACGTTTCAACAACGACTGACAGCTTTCCCAGATGGTTTCATTATCCTGGTCACAAATCATGAAATTGCAGCCTTTGGTTGTTCGGAAAAATGGTCCATTGAGCGCGAGCCAGGCCTGGACGAGGACCCTTCTGTGACTCACCAAGAGGATGGCAGAGTGTTCTGCATCACCGCCATGGCTGTCAAAAAGAAGTATCAAGGGCGAGGCTTTAGCTTGCTCATGCTTGATAAGCTGATTGAGGTTGCCCACAACCATGGTTGCAGGAAAATAATTTTAGAGACATCGCATTCCCAGGAACTGTATCAAAAACGAGGCTTCAAGACGGATCAAAACCGCACGGAAGGCGAGGTTTCGTTGGATGTAATGTCTCTTGAAATTGAATCCTATGGCAGCCAGGCGAAAACAGAGGCGTAAAGCGGTCATCCCTGCGCAGGGAATTTCGAAGGCTTATTTCCCAAACACATCCTTCCATAACAATATTCCACCAATCCCCATAACGACAATTGCCAAGCTGTATGTGATCAGCAGTCCAATCGCGATCCCCCATTGCAAACTGCCTGGCATCACATCTCCCAAAACCATCAGGACAACGACCGAACCAGCGGCCAGGCCGCAGGCCCAGAACATGATCCTGCGCCGTAGTCTGGCGCGCAGCGCTCCCCAGATGAGGAGGGCGCCGCCCGCGAAGGCCACCAGCCCCAGCTCCACGGGCATGAGATAGTCAAAGCGGTAGATGCCGTCCGTGACCAGGGAGAATAAACCCAGGAGCACCGGCGCAAGAACTGGAAACCACACCAAAACCGTCCCAAGGACGGCAAGAATTTTCGAGAGTGTATCTTTCTTCCCCACGTTGTACCTCCTTCTCAGGCGCGTTTAATTGATTTATATCGATCGACCCGCCCGGACGTAAACGTCTGGGCTATTTCTACGAAGCCTGCTTCGCAGGCTTATCCCCTACGGGGATAAGCCCCCCAGGGGCTTCCTACTTTTAGCCGGGGACTTAAGTCCCCGGCGATTGCGGAATGAGATTCTATAGAATCTAAATGCTCCTCCTTGCCCCATGCGGGGTGCTTTACCCCAGTACGGAGTATATACTTCCTTGGCAGCATTCCGCCACCTTAGTAGTTTTTAGATTTCTCGATTCCTCTTCTTACTTACTCCGACCACTAAAGCGGGCCAGTTCTTCAGCCATATCCGCCAGGCGCTGGTTGGCGCGGTAGAAAACGCTCTCCGGGGCAAAACCGGGTTCATCTTGTATCCCAGCCGGGAGGCCGGTCAGTACCTCAATCCCTTCCGCGATAGTATCCACCAACCAGATGTGGAACTTCTCCGCTTCTACCGCCGCGATGATCTCCTGTTTGAGCATCAGGTTGGAGCGGTTGCTGGCCGGGATCATGACGCCCTGTTCGCCGGTCAGCCCTTTGGCCTTGCAGACCGCGTAAAAGCCTTCGATCTTCTCGTTCACACCCCCGATGGCCTGCACTTCGCCCTTCTGGTCCACCGAACCGGTCACGGCGATGCCCTGTTTGATTGGCAGGCCTGAGAGTGCTGACAGGATGGCATACAACTCCGTGCTGGAGGCGCTGTCGCCGTCCACGCCGCCGTAGTTCTGTTCGAAGACCAGGTGCGCGTTCAGACTGAGCGGCTTATCCTGCGCAAATACCCCTGCCAGATAGCCCGCCAGGATGAGCACACCCTTGGTGTGGACCGGTCCGCTCATCTCGGCTTCCCGTTCCACATTGACCACGCCGCTCTCCCCCAACCCGATACTGGCGGTAATGCGGCTGGGCTGCCCGAAAGAAATATCACCCAGTTGCAGCACCGACAACCCGTTGACCTGTCCCAGCGCTTCGCCAGTCACCTCGATCTTGATCACGTCCCTGGCGATTAGCTCCTGGATACGTTCCTGGATCAGCGCCGAGCGGTAGTAGCGTTCGTCGATGGCTTTTACTATGTGAACCGCTGTCACCAATTCAGTCTTTTCCTGCCGGGCATAGTAGCTGGCTTCGCGGATCACATCCGCAATCTCACCAAAGCGCGTGGATAATTTCTCCTGGTCCTCTGCCAGACGCGAACCATGCTCGACCACGCGCGCCAAGCCTGAGGGGTCGAGATGCGTCAGGTCTTCCGTCGCACACAGGGCGCCTACAAAGCTGGCGTACTCTTGAATGTGCGCATCCGTGCGTTCCATCTGTGAGTCGAAATCAGCTTTTACCTTGAAAAGTTCGATGAAATGTTCGTCGTAGGCCAGCAGCAACTGGTAGATTTCCCCCCGGCCAACCAGGACCACCTTGGCATCCAAAGGGACGGGCTCCGGGCGCAGGCTCTTGGTAGTAAAGACAGGCTGTTCGATAGGCTGCTCGATGGCGATCTCGCTGTTCCGCAGGCAGCGTTTCAAACTCTCCCAGGTGAAGGGGTTGCGGATCACATCTTCCGCAGGCAGGACGAGATAGCCGCCGTTGGCTTTGTGCAGCGAGCCGCCGCGGATCAGCGTGAAATCGGTCACCAATGCGCCCATAAAGGCCTCCTGCTCGATGCGCCCGAACAGGTTGCTATAGGTGGGGTTCATTTCGACAACCACCGGCGCGCCTTGTAATTTGTTGTTATCCACCAGGATATTGACCTGGTATTTGTCGGTCGGCGTGCGCTTCGCTCCCGGGAGGCGCGGCTCATTTTCTTCGGCCTGCGGCTTGAACTGGGGAATATTCTCAAGGATATCCTTTTCAATCGACTTCAAGAAATCCAGGATATCGGACTGGGCTTTGTATTTTTCGAGCAAGCGCTCCAGCGCGTGCTGCAGCACAAACTGGACCACCTGACGGTCGAGCTTTTCCAGTGCTTCCTGGGCGCTGTTATCCAGGCTGCGCGTCTGGCGTAAGGCGTTTTCGACCTCGTTCTGGATCTTTTCCTGCGTAGCTTTCATCCCTTCGCGCTCAGCCTCAGACAGCCCCAGGAAATCCGCTTCGCTCATCGGTTTCCCTTCTTTGACCGGAACGGGGATAACGCCCATGGGCGTGGCCTGCAAGCCGAATCCGTTCTTCCGGGCGAACGCGCCCACGTTTTCGATCAGCTTCTCCTTCTGCTCCTGGAAAGAACTCAGCGCGTTCTCGCGCTCGCTGGCATATTGTTCGCTCTCAAAGGCAGCCCGGATCTCCTGCGTGATGGATTTGATAAAGCCTTCGGTATCCTTTTGGAACTCGTGCGCCTGCCCGGCAGGCAAGCGGATGGCGTGCGGCCGGTAGTTATCCTCAAAATTATTGACGTAGCACCAATCATCGGGTGCCGGTTTGGCGCTGGCGATTTCGTCTAGGAAACGTTCGATGGCGGTCGTACGTCCGGTGCCAGGGCGGCCAGCCACGAAGATATTAAAGCCCTTATCCTGGATGTCCAACCCGAAACGCATGGCGCGTACGGCCCGGTCCTGTCCGATAATGGTCCCCTTTGCGCTGACCTCCGCGCTGCTGCTGTATTTCATCGTCTGCGGGTCACAGGGAATGTGAAGCTCGCTCGCAGATAGTTTGTGGATCATGTTACTCCTCTCCCGGGGTGTGGTCCCTTACCTACCCGTCAATCTCTTTAAATTTATTGTAGAGCGGATGGAGCGGCAATTCAAGTACATTTAAGGCATTCTTAAAGAGAACGATGCTATCTATTAAAGTGAGTCATGGATAAGGAAAAATGACAGCTCTTATTTCTTTATCACTACCCATATCGGTAAGAGCAAAAACGATCAGAACGGGCTTTTAGTCCCCTGTATTAGTAGCAAATAAGAATTAGGCGATTCCCTTAAAACTCACCTGTCCCCCCTCAGAATATGATATAAGAAAGTCAGCTCTGCTGTGTTCGTGATGTTGCGTCTCGGTTTTGTGCCAACACTCTCATATAGGGCTCTGATCTCACAGAAATAACGCGATAGGCCTGAGCCAAGGCGGCGTTTCTGGGTAGGGGCCCACCCTGCGAAGGCAGGTTCAAAACTTTGCAGCACACGGCATCAGCGGGCCCCTTTGCAAGGGAGCAGGTCTGGCAGGAATTCCTGTCAGACCTTTGATTTAAGGGGGAACAGGAAATACGGAATTGTTATTTCTCGCTACAACCCGGCTTCTTCGAGCAATTTGTCTATCACATGAATTGTAACTTTATGGTGGTGCGCACGCATGTTCTCAAGCATCCGGCGGGCATGCGGTTTTGCCCAATCGGATGCTACCAAAGCCCGGAAAATTTCAAGATTGTAACTTAGAACACCAATCCGGCCTGTGAACTCTTCAACCTGCGGCAGGATGTCACGATAACCGCTGGTAATGCAGACGGCATAGAAGAAGGCATATAACACTGCAGCATTCTTGCCCCGCAGGTCGAGAACATCTTCTATAAACTGGCAGTCTTCCACCGGAATTTGTTTGGGCAGGGCCTGAAGAAAGGCCAATGTTTGGATATTAAGCCAGTCCGTCACCTGTCCCCTAGTAGGCCGGGTCCCGTTTTTGTAGGCCGTCAAAACATCCTGGACATCATTGTATAGTCTGGAATTTGGTTTGTAACGCTGTTCCGTCAAGTCTGGTTCATAAACCCAATGTTGAACATCAAGGCTTTCAAAAATTTCCGGTAGTTCATCCTTGAGAACTTCGAGGAAGGCTTCAGTAGTTAGCGACTGGAACTGAAAATTACGAATATATTTTTTGATAAATGAATCGAAGCGCTCACGACCCACTATGAATTCACATTCCCTGAGAAAGAAACAGCCCTTAACATAAGGAATGCTTGTTAAATTCGCTTCAGGGTCCTGACCTTCCAATGGAACTTTCAACCGGGTCAATGGCGAATCCGCACCGATACGTTCTATTTGTTGCAGCAACCGCTTTTCAAAATACGCAATCCTAAGGTCAGCAACATCCTTACCTTCTACCACCTCTGTAATGCGCGTTTCAGCGTAAGTGGTCCAGCCTTCGTTCAACCAGAAATCTTCCCAAGTGGCATTGGTAACCAGATTACCCGTCCAGGCATGAGCCAGTTCGTGTGTGATGAGTGCAGTCAGTCCACGGTTTCCTAAAATAGCGGTCGGCGTCAAGAAGGTCAGGCGAGGATTTTCCATCCCACCAAAGGGAAACGATGGCGGCAGGATCAACAGATCGTAACGCCCCCACAGATATGGTCCCAGCAAATTTTCCGCCTCTACAATTTTTGCTTCATTCTCGGCAAACTCCCAAGCGGCGTCATCAATCAACTTGGGCTCGGCGTAGACCCCTGTGCGCGGCCCCAACTCACGGAACACAAGATTCCCTATCCCGATTGCAAACAAGTAAGAGGGAATAGGCTGCGGCATTTTATAACTGAAGAGGCGATTCTCGTTTTCCTCTTTAATCCCAACTTGCTCGGCCGCCATGACAGCGGTCAGTGGCTTAGGGACTTCCACTTCAGCCGAATAGGTGAAACGCACTGTCGGCGTATCTTGGCAGGGAAATACGCTACGTGCATAAGTGAGTGCACATTGACTATACATAAAGGGATGTCCCTTACCGGCAGTTTTTATGGCTGGCAACCACTGCAATCCACTCGAGTCTGGAGAGGTATGAAGGACAAGTCTCAATATCGAGATGTTTTCCAGGTTTTTGAGGTGCAGGCGTTCTCCCAACAGGTCCTCTTGCTCATCAATTTCCCATTCCAAATCTATTCCATCAGCAGTGGCTTGCTTGAGGTCGATCTTGTCTGTATCTAAAAACAAAGAGCCGTCAACCGGCTCTTCAAAATGGTAATCTGCCTGTACCATCAAGGTATTTGTTTCGAAATCAGCCTGAAAGCAAAAGTCGATATGGGAGATGCGCCCCTGTGTTAAATCTGAATACGAATGCGGATCGTGTCTTGCCATCTTAAGCTTCCAATTGGGTCAACCTGGATGGAGCACTGGTAATTCTTGTAATATAAGGACAAGTATACTCCAATTTGCATAGATAAAACCGCTTGCAAAAAAGAGGAGTGGATGCACTATCAGACCTATAAGGGATGATGCACAAGCGATGAAAATAGGGAATCGATCAAGAGCGGGAACAAGTAAAATATAAATGAAAGTATCAGGTAAGTAAATCATATTTTAGAATTGGAGGCACCTATGGTAGACGTGGGTATTATGGTGGAAGGACAGGAGAACATGACCTGGGAACGGTTCCTGGGGCTGGCGAGAACCGTCGAAGAACTCGGCTTCGGTTCACTCTTCCGGTCGGATCATCTGACTGCACTGGACGGCGCAAAAGAGCGCCAGTCCCTGGCTTTATGGCCTTCCCTGACGGCTTTAGCCACGCAGACCAAGCGCATCCGCTTCGGACCGATGGTGTGCTCGATGACCTTCAGGCACCCGGCCATCCTGGCAAAGATGGCCGCCGCTGTCAGCGTTCTCTCAGACGGGCGACTCGATCTGGGGATCGGGGCGGGCTGGTACCGGGAGGAGCACGAGATGTTCGGGATCGACTTCCCCCGCTACGGAACACGGCTCAAGATGCTGGACGAGGGCGCGCAGGTCATCAAGTCCTTGTTTGCCCAGGAAACGGTGAGTTTCAAAGGAGAGTTTTTCCAACTGAACGAAGCCATGACGAACCCTAAACCGGTAAACCTGAGCGTCATCATGGGCGGCAAAGGCGAGAAGACCCTGCAAGTGGTCGCTCGACATGCGGATGAGTGGAACTGTTCCTACGTGGGCATAGATGTTTTCAAAGAGAAATCCCGCCAGCTTGATAACAATTGCGAAGCTATTGGCCGTGACCCGCGGTCCCTGCGCCGCTCCTTGATGATCCCCTTTGTCATCGCACGCAACGAAAGCGAACTGCAGGAACGCATCCATGCGCACAGGCGGATGTTCGCAGATCTGCCCGAGGATATACACGCCTGGCATCAAGCCGGTTTTATTGGCGGCACGCCACAACAGGTCATCAAGCAGTTGAAGGGATTCGAAGAGGCCGGGGTTTCACGCTTTATGCTGCAGCATAATAATCCGGAGGATATCGATTCGCTCAGGCTGCTGGCGGAAGAGGTGCTGCCTTTCTTGTGAAAACAGTTATGTAATAAAATTTCTTTCCCTGGTTTAAAGGGTACCTTCCAGGCGCTTCAAGAACTCTATCAAGAGCGGATTCACAATCTCAGCCTGTTCGTAATGTGACAGATGACCGGCTTCCGGGATGGAGTGGAACTCAGCTTGCAGAATGGCTTCACGCACCAGGTCGATCTGCGCCGCGCTGATGGTGCGGTCACCTTCGCCCCAGATCAGCATTGTGGGTAAATCTCTTTTTCCCAGCGCCTGATAGTCCGCCAACGGGCTTATACCGACCATACCCCGGATGCTGGCCAGGATGGCGCGCTTGAAGCCCGCATATTCCAACTGGTCGCGATACTTCGTCTCCCAGTCCGGGAAGCGCTCCGGGTGATAGAAGTCGTCCGGCTGGGATTCCGGCAGCATATGCGGCGCCATGTAGACGGACATGATGTACTCCCCCAGCAGCGGGACGTTCATGGGAAAGATATCTCCCGTTTCAACGCGCTCGACCTGCGGATCGATCAGGACCAGTCCCACAAGCTGCTCCGGGTGTTCGTCCGCGTAGCGCGCTACAACCGGTCCCCCAAATGACAAGCCTACCAGCACGACCGGCTCTTTTAGGTCCAGAGCGGAGAGCAAATCCCCTAACTGCCCGGTGAACAGTTCCTGGTCATACGTGACATCTGGCCGGTCGGAGTAGCCGCGCCCGTACAGATCATAGCGCAAGACGCGGAAGCCTGCTTCGCTTAACGCTTCGAAGGTCGGGTCCCAAACGTAATACGGCACCGAGAAGCCGTGCACAAGCACGACAATAGGTGCATCCGCAGGGCCGGTCAACTCATAGTGTACGACGCCCTCCGGCAGCCTCACGAACTGGCCGGGCAAAGCCGCGCGCGTTTCAGCATCGAGCGTTTTCTTCTCGCCAGCGCTCAGGAAGTAAGCGCCCACCAGGATGATAACGAGGAAGACGAAAATGCTGCCGATTCTTATGCGTCGTCTGGTTTTATTCATCGTCATTTGGAATGTTCCGTTCAATCAAAAACTCTGCAAGCCATACTGGTTGGGCCCATCTGTGCCGGGCAATAGACCGGCTTCGATAAAAATCCAAACCTGCCCAACAATTGGGATCAGGCCAATCAAGACCCAAAACCCCGATTTATCACGGTCGTGCCAGCGCTTCACGCTCAGGGCTAAAGCCGGCCATAAGATCAACAGGTTCCAAATCAACCTGATCAAACCTTCTGATCGTGAATAAGAAAAAAGAGCTGCATCCATAATCCCGACAAAGAAGGAAAGAACCAGGATGGGCAAGACACCTTTCACCCAGTATGTCTCGCGGCCAATACGCCCATTGAATGAAAAATAAACCTCCCCCAGGCTCATACTGGTTTGGGTATGGGCTGCCTTCAGTTCTGATTTGTCCGCTTCTAAAACCGGTTCGTCCTGTGGCGGAAGCTCTCCCAGACGCTCTTGCAACAACTCCCCGATCACCTCAAAGGTAAGGTCAGCCCACTCGTAGCGATTGTTGGCGCGCCAGATCTCGATCAATTCATCGGTGTCTTTTTGTTTAAAGGTTCTATATAGTTGTTCACGGCGATCTTCACTCATTTCTCCCTCCCGCACGGTTGGTAACCACGCTCTATCACTCAATACTTGAACATACTCTCTCTATCCATACTATACGCTTTTCCCACCTCAAGGTCATGTGTCAAATGTCATTGATGAGAAGATCTTGCAATTCCTTGGGCAGGCTGGGTCTGCCTTTCTCGTTCACCGCAGTCCCGATCACTTTGGCTTTCAAGACAGGCTTTTCATCCGGGGTACGATAGATATCCTGCAGAAACCCGAAGCGCAAGCGTGACACCCGTTCCAGGTTACTGCCCACGATAAATTTGTCACCGCTGCGCAGGGAATAGAGATAATCCACTTCTATCCGTAGGACAACCAGGTAGATGCCCTGCCCGGCCAACCCGGCAAAGTCAATGCCCTTGTTTCCCAAAAACACATGACGCGCATGTTCAAGATAATTTAGATAGGAGGCGTTGTTGACCATGCTAGCCAGGTCACACTCGTAGTCACGGACTGAGAAGTCCAGGGTGAATTGGTAGTTTTTCAATGCTTGTTTCCTTTTATCACCGGGGGAGTTTTATGAATTGGGAGGTGTCTGCAAGACCCTTCGGGCACTTACCAGAATGTCATTCATTGCTGAGACCTCGCTTTCCGTGTTATTCCCTGTTTTCGTATTCTTCCACCTCGCAAGGTGAATTTACCAATGCTGATACCTTCTCTAGCAATTGTCTTTTAATCAGGCTTTCTTTTTCGTCCGAGATTTCCCCTTCAATGACGATCTGCAAGTCATAATCACCTTCCGTAATACGCACCCTGACTCCATCGATGTAAAAGTAGAAACGATTATGTACAGCTTTATCTTTTTGAAGTTCGCTGTGTTCCATATCGAAGTTATATAAATCATTAATTTTTTCCACGTCAGGTAGATGCCCAAGAAACATAGATAAGTCGGACATCATCTCTTGATATCGATCTACCTGGTTCATTTTCAAGTCCAACAGCGCCGTTCTGATCAGAAAAAAATGCAAGCCTCCACGGTCTTTCCGCCTAATCCCGAACTGAGTCCATTTTCTCTCGACGAGCTTTTCCCAATGCCAGTTATCCAGAGACAGCTTCCAATCATCAAGGTTCTCTATCAAAGGATTTCCCTGGCCAATATGCAGCTTGCCCTTTGTAACAACGATCGACGTTTCATCTTCGCTGAGAACCGCAGTATGGTCATAAATCCATCCCGGAGGTTCTCCCGAACTCTCCAATTTCTGGATTTCAAAGTTCCCAAGGTCTAGCGCATAAAGTTGTGTGTATCCATGATATCGTTCCTCCTGATATCCCAAGTTACCAATGATGACGATTTTCTCACCTACCCGTGTGGCCGTGTGAAAATCCGTTGGGGGAAAATCTGCCCTCCGATAACAGTAAAAATCCACCGTTCCATCCGGGTAAGTTACCACCACATCATTGTAGATATAGAAATCCGGATCGTAAAAATCTTCATGTTCACCTGCAATGAAAATCCTACGCCCATCAGACAACTCCGTGACTGATTGGCCAATACGATCGAAGTTCCAGGTCGGGCCTGCCACCATGGCTGAGGAGGCTTCCATTATTTGGGTGGCGGCATAAGCGCTCAAACGCGAATTCACCAGCCATTCCCAAACCTTGGATTTTATTTTTTGCGGGTTTGCATTCCCGAATCTGGGTTTCCTCCACTCCCTGAATAGTTCAGCCGTCACACCGAATCGTTGCGGATCAAACTCTTTTTCCATCTTGAAGACCATCCTTTTACCGATAAAAGACAAGGCATTCAGAATTGAACTTCAGTATACTTCAATCCCCAACAAAAAAAGACCCTCTTGCGAGGGACTTTTTGAGGCTGGGGGCCAGGGATTCGAACCCCGATTGACGGTTCCAGAGACCGCTGTCTTGCCATTAGACGAGCCCCCACCGTCCGTGCCGCAAGCACGTCGGTGCGAGACGGCATCGTTTATCCAGCGGGGCATATTCTACCACGCAGCCGAAGAGAAATCAAATTATAGGCTGTCATTGCGAGCGTCCTTTGCGAAGCAATCTCCTCATTAAAACGGGGAATTGCTTCGACGGGAGATCACCATCTCGCTATGACATGAATACAAACTATTTCCGCGCAGCGTGGCGCGTATTGGCTTCGATGTCCATGAACATCAGCAGGATCTTGGCAACGGCCTGCAAGCCAACGAAGTAAACAATCCCACGGAAGGGTTGTTCCAGCACAAACAGCCATTGTTGAAATGTGTCGGTAAACCCAAGGTTTGGCATAAAGCCGCGCACATATTGCAGAGTCAATGTAAGGGCCGAGATCGTCAATTGCAAGGCATACACAACTAAAACCACCCAGGATGATATTTCTGCTACGCGTACAATTCGTAATACGACCGACCGGTCGAAATACGTGCCCAAAAAAGTAGTCCTATTGTCCTGTTGTTCTTCCATGGGTACCTCCTGTGATGACATCAAATATTGAGATTATACTTTGCACCAGGGTTTTGTTCTATTGTTATAATAACTGGGAGCGCTAAAAGTCTTTGGAAACTATACCGAGATTTCATAGTCTTTCTCAAGTGATGCAAAAAGTGAATGAATAATCTATAACATTTTAGTGCACCTTTAATAACAGCAAATCAAAGAAGAAAGTTCCATAGAGGCATAGTCCATGACAAATAATGAAACCGACAAACCGACTGATTTTATCCGTAAAGCAGTTGCGGAAGACCTGGAAAACGGGCGCTTCGATTACGTCCGCACCCGATTGCCCCCTGAGCCAAACGGGTACATGCACATCGGTCACACCAAAGCGTGGTTGATCGATTATCTGGTTGCCA
>JASFRG010000002.1:0-78009 GCA_050115035.1 Anaerolineales bacterium
ACTTGTGGAGCCACTTAAATTATGAAAGGTCGTCCCAAAACCCCGACTTGTTCCTAATTCCACAGGCTGCTCTCTGTTCCCTTATGGATGCAGCCTGTTATTCAACCTGAAATGAGCAAAGTCCAGTCTTTAATATGCGTTTAATTGGAGCGTGGTATATTAAAAGAAGCGCAAAACATTGGCGGGAATTTTTTTTATCGTGCGCGCTGACTATTAAGTGGTATGAACCTCATACGCTCCTTAGCCAGATTGTCCGCCAACAAGTCTGTTTATCGTATATTTAAGGAGGTATTCGCATGTCAAAAATTCAGGCTCTAAAATCTGATACGCTTACCGAAAGCCCATCAAGCCCGGGTATCACCAGACATATGGCCTTTAAAGGCGATGAGAATATGGTGCTTCGATCGCAAACCGATCCAGGCACCGCTTCTGGTTGGCACCATCACGGAGACTATGACGTTTACGGTTATGTTGTCTCTGGAACAGCTCGTTTTGAAAATGGTTCCGGAGAAAAAGAAAACATCTCTGTCAAATCAGGGGATTTCTTCCATGTTCCCCCCCACACAGTCCATAGGGAAATTAATCCATCCACTGAAGAGATGAACGATGTCATTCTGTTTCTGCGAGGGACAGGTCAAATGGTTGTCAATGTAGACAGTCCGGACCAGGCCTAATATGGCCGGTTCAGTGTAAAACATTAGACAACAACGTAAGAATCGAGCGCCCATATATGGGCGCTTTTTATTTTGCTGTTCTTCGAAAATAGAGAGAAGTAACCAGATTCTTTAGGCCGAATGCCACTTTGTCATTCAGTCTTTTTCTTGTAAAGTAAAGTTATCTCTTTTAGAAGGAACTCAACATGAGAACTGCGCGATTTGAAGTCTTAAGCCAAGAAGAAGTCGAACGTATCCACGCCGCCTCGATGGAGATCCTGGCCGAGGTGGGGATCAAAGTCAATTATAAGAAAGCCCGGGAACTATTCCACGAGGCTGGAGCCGAAGTAGACGAGGAATCGTTGGCGGTCAAGTTACCGGAGAAACTCGTCCACTGGGCGGTGGACCAGGCACCGAAGCAGTTTTCCCTGTATGGGATCGATCCGCAGTTTCGTCTGGAAATCGGACCGGATCAAACCGAACCTGTCTTCGCCGGACTTGGAACGCCCACACGCATCCTAGACCTGAACGATGGGGCCCCTCGTGCCACAACGAAACAGGATATGATCGATCACATCATTCTGATCAACGCCTGTGAGAACATCCATAACTCCCAAATGGATATCTGGCCCGACGACATCCCGATGACCACCATCCACAGCGAAGCCATATGGGCCTGGGCTCATAACAGCCGCAAACCATATGGGATGGGCTGCTACGGATACCTGCCCACCTGGGATATGATGCGCATGATGTCGATCGCGGTGGGTGGCAAAAAAGAACTGCACAAACGACCGCGCTTCTTCGCCATTTGTTCTGTGGTCAGTCCGCTGCAAATGGACCAGGCCCAGGCTGAAGGGCTGCTGATCTGCGCCGAATATGGACAACCGGTCACCTGCGCCCCCGAAGCCATCGCCGGGACAACTGCTCCCGTTACCCTGGCCGGACTCGTCGCTCAGGAAAACGCCGCAATTTTGGCACACATCACGCTGGCACAAATCTTCCGTCCGGGCACACCGGTTCTATACGGGACAGTTTCCACCACAGCCAATATGCGCTATGGCACGGTCACACTCGGTTCCCCAGAGACGGGCTTGATCACAGCCGCTTCCGCGCAGATGGCGCGCTACTACGGACTACCCATCCGCAGCGTAGGCGGGGCAACCGAATCCAAGCGCGAAGACCTGCAAGCCGGGTTCGAGCGCATGGGGACACTTCTGCCGGCCGTGCTGGCGGGCGTCAACCTGATCACCTGCGCGGGCACTCTCGACAGCACCATGCTCGAAAGCCACGCCCTGCTGATGCTAGATGACGAAATATGCGGCGCGGTGGTACGGCTGGCTCGCGGCATCGAAGTCAACGACGAAAGCCTGGCATTGGATTTGATTAAAAAGGTTGGCTATTCCGGCAATTACATCACCGCCAAGGAAACCAACAAACTCTTCCGCAAAGAACTCTTCATCCCCACCATGTTCTCTCGCGAACCTTACGAAACCTGGAAAGATGAGGGAAGCAAACTCGCCATCGATCTCGCCCGCGAGCGCACGCTGGATATTCTCACCAAGCACCAGCCCCGCGAAGTTGATCCGGCCATCGAAAAAGAACTGGATGAATTTTGCAACATGGTCGCTACACGAAGTTTAGAAGATTTTTACTTGTACGAGATCGAAGAAAAACAGGATTTTACAGCCCTATGAGTAAAGAATCCAGTTCACACCTCTCCCTGCGCACAAAACTTTTATTCAGCACCGGCGACCTGAGCACCAGTATCCCACTGGCGATCCTGATGTTTTTCCAACTCTACTTCCTGACCGACGTGGCTGGGTTACGCCCCGATTACGCCGGTTGGGCTATCGGCGCCAGCCGCCTGTGGGACGCGGTCAACGATCCACTCTTCGGTTTGCTCTCTGACCGCATCCGCACCCGTTGGGGACGCCGGCGCGTGCTGCTGCTCTTCGGTTCGGTGCCGCTGGGTGTCTTCTTCATGCTGATGTGGATCGTTCCCGCACTGGACCAACTCTGGCTGGCTGTCTATTACGCGATGACCTTCATCTTGTTCGACACGGCTTTCACCATCGTACACGTCGGCTACAATTCCCTGACCCCAGAAATGACCTCCGACTATGATGAACGCAGTTCGCTCAACGGGTATCGCATGGTTTTCTCGATCTCTGGTACCTTGGGTGCCATCATCCTTGCAACTGTGCTGGGCTGGAGCATCACTGACATGCGCACCATGTATCTCATTCTTGGTGTTGGTCTGGGAATCATCTCCATCATCCCACCGCTGGTGGTTTTTAGCATCACTCGCGAACGCCCCGCCGATAAATTACCTGAATCCCTGCCGCTCAGTCAGGCGCTCAGGCAAACTTTGAGCAATAAGCCCTTCCGCATGGTGATGGGTTTGTACCTGCTCAGTTGGACCACCGCCAGTATATTGGCAGCTGTATTAATCTACTTCGCCAACTACTACCTGCGTGTCCCCGAGCAGGCCAATTACTTTGTACTGGTGGCACAAGGCTCGGCCATCCTGTTCATCCCAATCATCGTCAAGCTCTCTCAACGTCTCGACAAACGCCGCGCCTTCATGCTCGGCTCACTGACCTGGGTAGTCGTCCTGCTGGGCATCTCCGCCATCCGCTATGACCAAATTGGATTGGCCTACCTGCTGGCTGCCCTGGCCGGTTTTGGCATCGCCACCGCCTACGTGGTACCCTGGTCGATGGTGCCGGATGTGGTGGAATATGACGAAGTCCGCAGTGGGCAGCGCCGCGAGGGATCGTATTATGCCTTCGCATCCTTCTTCCAAAAACTGGCGACCGGTCTGGCTTTGTGGGGCATGGGACAGGCCCTGGCACTTACAGGATATATCACCCCGCTTTCATCCACTCCCCTACCTGTTCAGCCGGAAGCAGCTATTTCCGCCATTCGAGTTTTCACCGGCCCCATCCCGGCCGTACTGCTGTTCTTAGCCGTGATCTTCGCCTGGAAGTATCCCATCACGCGTGAGAGCCATCAGGCGACGCTGCAGGAATTGGCTGAAAGAGAAGCATGATTTTGGACACGGATATTACGGACAATACGGATTCTTATTATTCTCCCAGGTCAAAAGAAAGACACAGAGACACTATGAAAACCATTTTGAGACTCTGTGACTCCCCAGCCCAAACGGCAGTACAGTGGCGGGCCGTGTCTTCGTGGCAATAAATTTTCGTGTTCTCCATAACCCAAAGAGAGAATTATATGGACGACTTCGATTTCGAAACCCTAGCTATCCACGCCGGCGAAAATCCCGATCCAAGCACTGGCGCTACCCGTATGCCCCTGCATATGGCGACCACCTTTAAATTGCCAAAGTTCGGCATCAAGCTCTTCGATGCGCTGATGATGGATTCCCCCAATCCCCCTTTTGCATATACGCGTTGGGGCAACCCAACCTTGCGCGCGCTCGAAGAACGCCTGTCCGCATTGGAGGGAGCTGAGGCAGCGGTCGTGACAGCCAGCGGGATGGCGGCAGTCTCGGCGTTGATTTTCACCTTCCTGTCCAGCGGCGATCACATCATTGCCAGTGAAGTCTGCTATGCGGGTTCGGTGGAATTATTTGGCATTCACCTGCCGCGCTTTGGGATCGAAGTCAGCCTGGTGGACACCAGCGATCTTGAGCAGGTCCGTGCCGCGCTGCGTCCCAACACGAGGATGATTTACGCAGAGACACCTGCTAATCCGATCCTGCGCATCGCAGACATTTCTGCTTTAGTTGAAATCGCCCACGAAGCGGGCGCGTTACTGGTGGTCGACTCGACCTGGGCCAGTCCCGTTTTGCAAAAGCCGATAACCCTGGGCGCGGACTTCGTCATCCACAGCTTGACAAAATACTTGAACGGCCACGGTGACTCTTTAGGGGGAGCAGTTTTAGGGTCCGAAGAGAGCGTACAGCGCATCCGCAAGGAGATGCTGGTCCATTTAGGCGGTGCGCTCAGCCCATTCAACGCCTGGCTGATCATGCGCGGACTGATCACTCTGCCCACACGCATGGAGAAGCATTGCCAGAATGCGTTGAAAGTCGCTCAGTTTTTGGAGAGTCATCCCAAGGTGAAAAAAGTCTTCTATCCCGGTTTGGAGAGCCATCCGCATTATGAACTGGCATCGAAGCAGATGTCTGATTTCGGGGGAATGCTGACTTTCCAACTCAAAAATGGATTAGGTGCCGCTATCACGCTGGCTGAAAAGATAAAACTTTTTTCCTACGCCACCTCACTTGGACATGCACATAGTTTGCTGTTCTACTATCCCACCGATATGTACATCGACGCAATGCCTTTCTATACGGACGAGCAAAAATACCGCATCCGCGCGTGGACAGGCGAGGGTCTCGTCCGTGCCAGCATCGGACTGGAGAGCGCGGATGATTTGATCTACGATTTGGATCAAGCGCTGCGGGCACGCACATTTAAGGGATTGGTTGGGCCATTAGCATATCAGGTGATGAAAAAAATTTAAGATATCCCAGAGATATCTTGTAAAATAATATAGGTGAACGCAAAAGAAGCATTTTTCGATTGTTTGAAAACCGAATTCGCTCCTAAAATTAGATCATTTGGGTTTAAGGGGAGCGGACTGAATTTCTACAGAATTCGAGACGAAGTAATCCAAGTCATTAATATTCAAGTCAACAAGTACAGAGGCAGTTGCTGTGTTAATCTTGGCCTTCATTTGGCATTTCTACCAATTGCTGGTGGAAATTTGTTAGCAGACCCCAATAAACTAAGAGTGACGAGCTGCGAATTTCGCTGGCGCCTGGCTCCGCCGGGCGCTACAGATTACTGGTGGGAGTATGAAGAAGGTGTCGCGGCTCACCTCCCCTATGCAATGGAAGGCGGTAGGGGAACGGGACCAATAGGCAAAGCCCACCATCTGATAGCGACTTATGAAACCTATGGGGGACCACGTTTACAATCGGTCACAACCATCGAAGCGATCGCCCATCTATTTCGGCCGGATGATATAGGTAGTGGCAAACCACTCCCAATGTATGGTTATACTCACCCTCGAGGGGCACTAACGATGGCCCGCATCCATAAATACCTGGGGAATGAGAATCTAACCAAACAATTTGCTAAGGCAGGATTAGAAAATATTGGAAAGGCGAAAGCATTGAGGATGGAATTGGAAAATCTTTTGAGCTAACCAATTAACTTTAATTCAACCAACTGCTATCTCCACATAAACGCCCCTCTCGGGGCGTTCGTTATTACTCAATTTCGTCGAAGATTCGATCTAATTGCTCAGCCGGGACATCGAAAACACTGTCGTGCGGTGGGAGCGGTTCCTTGGACATCCACTTCGGAAGGCGGTCATCCTTGGCGGTAAAACCCGCCCGGCGGTTGAACTCACGTTCTATCTTGAGCGTTTGCTTACCCAGCTCCGCCAGGATGTTACCCGGTAGATCATCCCAACCATAGCGCGCAGCCAGCAAGCGTCTGACAACACCATCCGGCGTAGCGGCGTATCCGAAGCCTGCAAAAATGCAAGCACCCAGTGTATCATAACCAGCCATGTTGTACTGTGCACCTCGTGAGAGTTCCACCTGCCCTTTCGGGTCGAGATGATCGACCTTGGCACGGATGGTCAGTCCGCAGGTGTGGTCCGCACCTTGAGGTGTAGTAGCATAAGTCACACCCGTACCCTTGATCGCGCGCGGCTCGTATGCGCTCATCGCCTGTCCTTTGACGACCGGCACGCGTTCAACGTTGTACTTCTCTCCCATCGCCGCCGCCCCATCACCCAGAGTCCGTCCAAGCTCGCTCCCCTCGCGGACTTCCTGCAAGAGTTCCAGCGCCTTTTCCCCATCCCCAAAATCCATCAAGCCCGCTTCTGCCGCGATCCCCAAGGCTGCTCCCATTTCGATGGAGTCCAGTCCCAGGTCGTTGACCTCCCAGTTCAGGCGGCCAACTGTTTCCAGCGACGAAATTCCCAGGTTGGAGCCCATTAGGCCAATGGTCTCATATTCGAGCGGGGAGACGATGATCCTGCCATCCTCACCGCCAAAAATGTTCGAGCACTTGATAATACAGCCCGCCATACAGGCATGGGATGGATCAGATGGCTTACCGCGTTCCAGGATAAAATCACGCAGCGTCTCACCACTGATGTCGTCCACACCTTCAAAATGGCCCGATGAAAAATTACGCGTGGGCAAAGCCCCAAAACCATCGCACATATGCGCCATGGCAGCCGTGCCGTAATCGCGATAAGTAATCGATTGCGGATGTTCCAGGACGGCTTTAGTGTAATCTTTCCGGGCAAGGTTGAACGCGTCAACATCAACAATGGGCGGCTTCTGCCCTCCATCATTATCGAACACGATGGCTTTCAAACCCTTCGAGCCCATGACCGCCCCCAGTCCACCACGTGCAGCGATGCGCGAGGGGACGCGGTCCTTGTCGATGTTCTGCACGCCGGCTGATTTCATTTGCTCCTCGCCGCCGGGGCCGATCAGGGCGATAGCAACTTTGTCTCCATATTTCTCGATCAATTTTGGAGCAGTGTCATAAACGCCCAGGCCAACCAGGTCATCGGCTTTTTCCCAATTTGCACCCTCCAGTGATAAGTGCAACACCCAGAATCCGTCTTCCTCTGGCTTACCTTCGATGATGAGCGCTTTAATGCCCATGGTCGCCAAGTGCAGGCCAGTGCGCCCACCCGCGTTAGCTTCCTTGATACTGCCCGTTAATGGGGATTTGCCGCCGACCGAGATGCGATCCGTGGATGAAAGCATATGTCCCACCAGCAGACCGGGAGCAAAGATCAATTTGTTACCAGGGCCAAGCGGGTCACAGGTCGCATCCACTTCATCCAGCAGGATACGCGCCAATAAGCCACGGCCACCCAGTTTGAGCCAGGACTCGGGCACGGGTTCGCGCAGCAGGCTTTGGGTCTGGGTGTTGATGCGCCAAACCTGGGATCGGTACTCTGTCATAGATTATCCTTTACTTAGCAGCGACTTTAAGCGCGTCTGCAAAAATGTTCAAAGCGTCGCTGATTTGGCCTTCGGTCACGTTCAAGGGCGGAATCCAACGGATGGTGCTGTCATAGGTGCCACAGGAAAGCAACATCAGGCCGCGTTCCTCAGCGGCGTGGATCACATCCTTAACCAATGGCTTGGCATGTTTGAAGGTCCCATCTACCTCGAACTCCGAACCGATCATCAATCCCAAACCACGTACATCGCCAATCTGCTCATATTCTTCCTGCAATTTACGCAAACCCGTTTGCAATTGCTCTCCGCGCTGCAACGCATTTTCGAGCATATTCTCTTCGCGTAAAGCCTGGATTGTAGCGACCGCCGCTGCACAGGCCACCGCATTGCCGCCATAGGTACCGCCGTGCGAACCTCCAGGCCATTTCTTCATCAGGTCAAGATTACTGAAAACGCCTGAGAGCGGCATGCCGGAGGCAATGCCTTTGGCAACGGTCATGATATCTGGCACAACACCGTAATGCTCGAAGGCAAACCACTTGCCCGTACGCCCAAACCCGGATTGAACTTCGTCGAGAATGAGCAGGATTCCATGTTTGTCGCAAAGTTCTCGCAAGCCTTTGAGAAAACCGGCTGGTGGCGGAACGTATCCACCTTCTCCCAAGACTGGTTCGATCAGGATGGCAGCCACGTCACTGGGAGCAATCTGCGAGACCAATAGCTCCTCGACCGCTTCCAACGCATACTGTTCAGCCTGCTCATCGTTCATCCCCAGATGATAGGCATAGGGGTAGGGCGCCACATAGACTCCGGAAGGCAACAACTGCGATCCCATCTTATAAGCTGTTTTAGAGGTAGTCAGTGCCATCGTCCCGGTGGTGCGGCCATGGAATGATCCACTGAAAACAACGACTGAATTTCTCCCGGTGGCATTACGCGCCAATTTAAGCGCACCTTCTACTGCTTCCGCGCCAGAGTTGCTAAAGAAGAAACTGTCGATGCCAGGTGGGACGATCTTGCGCAACTCGTCGATCAACTGCATCATCGGCTTGTGAACGACGATATTGGCCTGGGCATGCAGGAACATGCCCGCCTGTTCACGGATGGCCTCGACCACCTTTGGGTGGCAATGACCGGTGTTGGTCACCCCAATTCCACAGGTGAAATCGAGGTATTGTTTGCCATCCTCGCCATAAATATATGCGCCCTCCGCGCGTTCCGATCGGATCGGAAAAATACGTGACCAGACCGGGGACATATGTGGATAGTTTTCTTCATATATAGTTGTCATGGTGTCTCCTCTTGATATCAATAGTATACCCTTTTGGGATATCAAATTACAGACAACCTTGATGTTTTTCAATTGGTGAGTTTTCAGCAAAAAAGGCGGGGTTTCAGGCTATGTTTCTTTTTTTGCGAAGAGTTTCCTGACAGATATATCTTTTCAGCGGGATGAATATCACATTTTTCATTGAGCATTAGAAAATCACATAATCGAGTTGACGCAGGGTAGTGAAGCAGGTATAATCAGCCTTCGGCATTTCCCCCTGAAGGAGTAACATTATGACCGAAGAAAAAACTTCCGCGCAGGTCAGCGCGTTAGAACCCAAGACCAAATTGACGGGAAAGGTGGTCAAGACCACCCTCGCTGGCGTGCTGGTAGATATCGGGCAAGAATTACCCGGTGTCATACACATTTCACAATTACAGAAAGACCAAATCAATAAACCTGAAGACGTGGTACAAGTTGGACAGACTGTAGAAGTCTGGGTGCGCCGCGTTAAAAAGGATCGCATCGAACTGACTATGATCGAGCCGCTGGCCATGGAATGGAACGAGATCAAGCCCGAGACTGTTGTCAAAGGCAAGGTTGTACGGCTTGAATCCTACGGCGCTTTTGTCGATTTTGGCGGCGAACGCCCCGGCTTAGTACACGTCAGTGAGATTTCACGCGGTTATATCAAAAGTCCAAATGAAGTCGTCAAGGAAGGCGACGAAGTAGAAGCTGTAGTTCTGGATGTAAATCGAAGGAAAAAACAGATTCGCTTAAGTATGAAAGCTCTCGAACCGGATTTGGAAGAATTCCAATCGACTAAGAAAGAAGACCGTAAAACACGTGGCAAGCGCAGGTCCAAGAAAGAAGCGCAGAACGTCGAGATCCAAGAAGAGTCAAGTGAGCCAGAAATGACCGCCATGCAAATTGCCTGGCAAGAAGCCCTGGATCGCGCAAATGCCCGTGGTAAGGGCAGTAAATCTAAACGTGTAAAAACAGGTTCTTCCGATGAACAGGAAGATATCTTAAATCGCACGTTGGAGAAAAGATTACCCACCGGTAGCTAGCCCAAAAGTCGTAAAGCCAGGCAAATGCCTGGCTTTTTTGTTTAACAGGAATTTACTCACAACGTTACGTACAATACCAACGTCACTTTATCTGTTTCAAATAGGCTTCCATAAAATCATCGAGATCACCATCTAAAACCGCCTGCGTATTGCCCCGTTCGAAATCGGTGCGGTGATCTTTGACCATTTGATAGGGGTGTAAAACATAAGAGCGGATCTGGCTGCCCCACTCCGCCTTGGTATATTCACCGCGTAGAGATGCAACTTCTTCATCCTTCTCAGCCTGCTTGATTTCCAAAAGACGAGACCGGAGAACACGCATAGCATTCTCTTTGTTCTGTAACTGCGAGCGTTCATTCTGGCAACTGACCACAATCCCGGATGGGATGTGCGTAATACGAACGGCCGTCGAATTCTTCTGGACACTCTGTCCGCCCGCACCGGATGATTTGAACACATCGATCTTCAAATCATTCGGATCAATCTCGACTTCCGGATCATCCATCGCGATTTGTGGCAGGATCTCAACCAGCGCAAAGGAAGTATGTCTGCGATGAGCTGCATCAAACGGGGAAAGCCGCACAAGGCGGTGCACACCCTTTTCTGAACGCAAATATCCGAATGCATAATCACCGTCTACCGCGATCGTCACGCTTTTTATGCCGGCTTCTTCCCCTTCAGTCATGTCTAGGATTTCGGTTTCAAAACCCCGGGACTCGGCCCAGCGCAGGTACATACGCTCAAGCATTTCGGCCCAATCCTGCGAATCTGTACCTCCGGCGCCAGCATGAATGGCCAGCAAGGCATCCTCCGAGTCATAAGGGCCTGAGAGCATGGCTGTGAAGGAGCGCTTTTCCAATTCTTTCTCGATGGCATCGACCTCTCGTTCCAACTCAACGCGCAGGCTTTCATCTTCCATTTGAGCCAGTTCCGTTGCATCTTGAATGCGATGTGAGAAACCACCCCAGGATTCAACTACGCCACGGAGTTTGTTGGCTTTTTTAATCGTTTTTTGGGCAGCAGCAGGATCATCCCAAAAATCCGTCGCCGCCATTTCTTTGTCTAGTTTAGAGAGTTCTTGTTCCTTCTTAGCGAAGTCAAAGACGCACCATGAGGTGCTGTGTTTGTTCCCCTGCTTCCTGTAATCGACTGAGCAAATCTTGCATAATACCTCCAGTTATCCTATCTTCTCAATAATTAGGGAGGAATGGGATTGTGTGGACGGGGAACCCCGTCCACACAATCCCAAACCCCGATTTATGAAAAGAATATTTACTTCGTAGATAAAATTCCTTCAACAAACGCATCCGGGTCAAAGGGCTGCAGGTCTTCTGGCCTTTCACCCAACCCGGCAAATAAGATCGGCAAACCAAGTTCATGCTTAATTGCGAAGGCCATACCGCCACGTGCAGAGGAATCCAACTTCGCTAGGATCACGCCTGTAACATTCACAGCATCTTTGAAAGCGCGCGCCTGCTGCAAAGCGTTTTGGCCAGTTGTAGCATCCAATACCAGCCAGACAGCGTGCGGCGCTCCCGGTTGCGCTTTGCCAACCACACGATGGACTTTTTTTAACTCTTCCATCAGGTTGAAACGCGTATGCAAACGACCAGCAGTATCAATGATGACCAAGTCAGCGTCCCGCGCGTTTCCAGCCTGGACCGTATTGAAGGCCACCGCTCCCGGATCACTTTCTGGCGCGCCCACGATCACATCCACCCCAAGCCTGTCACCCCAAACCCTGAGTTGATCCACCGCCGCGGCCCGGAACGTATCAGCCGCTCCAAAAATGATAGATTTTCCATCATCAACAAAGCGTTTTCCAAGCTTGGCGATTGTAGTCGTCTTCCCGGAACCATTGACGCCCACCACTAATAACACAGACGGGCGTTCTGTCCATTTGATCGCAGGGGCTTCTTCGAGACGTTGGCGGAGTTCAACCCGAAGCGCACTCTCCAGTTCATCGGAGTGCAGCAGGCCTTCGGTTCGTACGAGGCGCTGGAGGGATTCGATGATCTCCATTGCGGTTTCGATCCCCAGGTCAGCCTGGATGAGCAAAGCTTCCAGTTGATCCCAGGTATCAGGTGTGATCTCTGTGGCTCCTAGCAAGCCTGCGATTCGTCCAAAAGTAGCCTTGCTTGTCTTCGCAAGGCCGCTACGCCAACGGGAAAGGATGTCTGCCATGACGGGTGATTATATCACGCGGGTAAAAGTCGTTTTGTGTTATACTCGCAAGTTGCGAGGATTAGATGGTAGATACTTGGAGAGAGGTTTCCGCAACCTGGAAAGGCGAGTTGAACTTCACCGCAGTGAGCGATAAAGGTGGAACCGTCCAAATGGGTCCTGAAGATGAGCAAATTGGTCCAATGCAATTGCTCCTAACTGGCCTGGCTGGCTGCACCGGGATCGACATCATCTCAATCCTCAAGAAGAAAAGAGTTACCCCAACCAACTTCAAGGTAAAGGTACGCGGCAAACGGGCTGATAAATTCCCAATGGTCTACACAAACATTGAAGTCGAGTATCTTCTTTGGGGTGACAACTTGAAAGTAAGAGACGTTGAGCAGGCCATAAAGCTCTCTGAGCAAAAATATTGTTCAGTAAGCATTATGCTTGGCAAGACTTCTAAAATTAGCTCAACTTTTAAAATTTTGAAACCCGGTGAACCCGAGGTTTAGGGCATTTGCCCAGAAAGGTTTTTACGATGGTCGAAGAACCCATTCATGTAACCGATGAAGCTTTTGAAAAAACAGTGCTGCAGGCAGAATTGCCCGTAATCGTTGATTTCTGGGCTCCCTGGTGTGGCCCCTGTAAGATGGTGGCACCCACATTGGATAAACTTGCGAAAGAATATGCCGGCAAAGTTTTGATTACAAAGGTTAACACGGACGAGAATCCTGAATGGGCTGGTAAATTTGGTGTTCAGGGCATTCCAACCATGCTGTTTGTCTCTGGAGGCAAAGTAGTCCACCGTCAGGTTGGCGCTTTGCCAGAGCGAATGTTAAGGGATGTTCTGGGCCAGTTTCTCGAGGTCATAGAACAGGCTTAAAGGAGTCGGTCATGAAAAGGACAGTTGTCCTTATGTTGGCAGCGGCGTTTCTACTAAGCGCCTGTATCCCTGGCTTGCCACAACTGCAACCACCGAGCGAGGCTCCGGTTGTAGACCTGCAGACGACAGAAGCAGCCATGGTAGAAACACATGCAGCAGAAACGCTCAACGCGCTACCAACACCGACCCTTGAACCTGCTACCGATACACCTGAACCAACAGCCACGAACACAGAATCACCTACCGCCACCGAATCGGCAACTGAAACGCTGACGCCCGATCCTAATATCACAACTACGGAAACGGGTGCAGCGGTCACAGGAACACTGCCCACTGCAATGCAATCTGTCGCTACTGCAACCGAAACACTGTATCCGCGCTTCTATGGAACACAACCTCCGGCTATTCCATACGGGAAAGTCGGACTGGTCAACAAGTCCAAAGTCGAAGTATACATTTCGTTGCAATGTACAACGGTCGATGGCTACAAAACCATCATTGAATATCCTGTGGCTGGTCTTGTTAAAGTTTCTGCCCCAGCAGGTAAATACACCTATGTAGCCTGGGTAGGGGGCAGAGAATTTCAAGGTGCATTTGGCCTAGGCAAAGGTGATGAAGTTGAGATCTTAATCGAGAAAGACAAGCTCACGGTACGATAAAACCCCATTTATTTGGAGAATAAGTCAAACTATGAAACGTTTTTGGATGATTTTTGTAATTAGCGCGCTTCTACTAACCGCCTGCGGTGCGGAGCCCGAACCAACCATGTCACCGGCAGATGTCCAGAGCACAGCGATGGCCGCCGCAATGACCATGGTTGCGGAGACGCAAGCCGCCGCCCCAACAGCGACGACACCTCCGACTCAGGCACCAACTGAAACGCCGCTTCCCACAAATACGGTTCCACCTTTAATTCTGGAAACCCCCACTCAGGGATTGGCTACACAACCGGCAGGGGTACTGCCGACGAACACAACTACTTCTTCTTCGGGATCGTCGGGTGATCCGTGCAACAAGCCTCTGACATCGTGGGGAGGAGAAAGTGCGCAGCTCTCTCTCAGGAACAATACAAAACCAAAAGGAACTGTTACGGCCTCACTCTACTTCACCACAAGCTTTGGTGACTGTGGTTATATCAGCGCCCGATTTGACAATAGCACTACGCTAACTGTCCCAGTCGGCACCTTTTCAGCCGGTGCGTTTGTAGATGGCCCCAAAGACTTTAAAATCTTTGGTGGAGGTACAATCACTCGTTCGGCTAATTACAGCTTATGGTTTGAAAATGAGACAATCACGCTTAAGGCAGGTTGTGCACCAAATTGCTAATCGCAATTTTGAAAGATTACCAATGAAAAAAAATATCCTCATCTTACTACTGTTGAGCACTCTAATACTCAGCGCATGTGGCGCTGAACCTGAACCCACCATGAGTGTGGAAGACATTCAGGGAACAGCTGTAGCGGCAGCATTCACCATGATTGCGGAAACTGAAGCCGCGCTCCCTACTGCGACACCCGTACCGCCAACGAATACGCCCGCTCCAACTCCATTACCCACAAATACTACTGCTCCCTTAGTGGTGCCAACACAACCACTGTCGGCACAACCAACTGCAACAACGGCGTCCGGAGACGAGTGCGACAAATTTTTAACTACTTCTGCCGCGGGCCCGACCTCACCGATAAGAATCATTAACGAAACAAAGGCGCCGCTAAACATTTCCCTTTACCTTGCTAAAACGCCATTTGGAGAGTGTGGGTATCGCGGTTACTCGGTGCCAAAAAACAACTCTATTACTATTGAATTTCCTCAAGGCAACATTTATGCGTATGCCTGGATACTCGCACCAGTCAACACAACCGTTTCAGGTGGCCCTTATACACCAAACAATACAGATAAATGGGAACTATTCATTAGAGAAAATTCCATAAAATTTGTTGGGCCGTAACGTGTTATCGAAATAACAAAAGGGGCTCGTCAGCGCTGACGAGCTCTTTTTTGTTATTATTACTCCACTACCCTTTCAATTTTGGCTCCAAGCAAGCGTAGCTTCTCATCAACTTTTTCATATCCCCGATCAATCTGTCGAACATTCCGTATGGTAGATTGCCCATTGGCCGCCAATGTCGCCAGCAATAGAGCCATACCGGCCCGAATATCAGGGCTCTCTAGTTTTTCGGGATACATGGTACTTGGGCCTTGGACAAGGCAACGATATGGATCGCACAGAATGATACGCGCACCCATTCCGACCAACTTGTCCGTAAAATACATGCGCCCCGAGAACATCCAATCATGGAACAAAATGGATCCGGACATTTGGGTTGCGACCGTTATTGCAATACTAATCAAATCCGTAGGAAACGCCGGCCAAACGTTAGTCTTGACTTCCGGTATTGCGCCGTCAATATCCGGGATGATTTTTCGCTCCTGTGAACTGGGCACTATCAGCGCATCACCTTCGATTTCCCAGACAATCCCCATTCTCCGAAAAATCTGCGAAATCATTTCCAAATGGCTCACCCCTGCATTGTGAATGCGCACTTGCCCTTTTGTAACTGCCGCAGCGCCTACAAAGCTAATGACTTCAAGCAAGTCTGGGCCAATCGTGTGTTCTGTCCCATGCAGGGTTTCCACGCCCTCAACATGAAGCGTATTCGACCCGACATTATTGATCCTTGCACCCATGCCATTGAGAAATTGGCATAATTCCTGCACATGCGGTTCAGAAGCTGCATTACGAATTGTCGTTTTCCCTTCAGCTGTGACCGCTGCCATTACGACATTTTCAGTTGCAGTAACGCTGGCTTCATCCAGAAGTATGTCTGCTCCTACCAATTTGGCGGCATTAAATCTCATCGTGCGCTTGTAACTGATCTGCGCACCTAGCGCTTTCAAGGCTAGGATATGAGTATCCAGGCGTCGGCGTCCGATGACATCACCGCCTGGAGGTGGAATATGTAATTCGCCAGCGCGAGCAAGCATGGGACCAGCCAGCAGGATGGAGGCACGGATGCGACGGCACATGTCCGGGTCTAAATCTCCGGCTTGTATATCGCGAGCAGTAAAGCGCCAGGAATTCTCATCCAATTTATCCGCCTGAACTCCCAGACTCTCTAACAATGTGCGCATGTCAATGATATCCCTTATTTCAGGGACATTATGCAAAATTACTGGCTCATCCGTCAACAGACAGGCTGCCAGAATGGGTAAAGCCGCATTTTTATTCCCAGAGGGTGTGACATCTCCTTCTAACGGGATGCCACCTTCAATAATGAATTTTTCCATGTTTTTCTCCTGTGAACGGCTGTGATTGTAAGACAGATTGCAAAATTCGCCAAGCACCAGCCAAAGTTTTCGGAAATATGCTAAACATTACAACAGACTTGCACTCCAGTGTGAATATTCTTTGTTTTGACAGATTATGATATTATGCCAGCATGAACTTAATCTCCCTTATTATTCCCATAATTCTAGGTTTTCTGGCAGGCTACTTGATCAATTATATTTCAGACGTGCTGCCATTTACACGCCGCTTCAGTCAACCCACGTGTCCGAAGTGTGGCAAGACTATTGAGTGGAAAGATTATATGCTGCTCAAGAATTGCAATTCATGTGGACATAAGCGCAGTGTCCGCACGTATGTGGTTTTGCTGGTTTTGATCGCGGGTACGATTTATATCTGGCTTTATCCACCCAGCCGCATCAACTTTATTCTGGCATATATCGTACTGATATACCTGGGAGTTGTATTTGTCATTGACCTTGAGCATAGATTGATCATGCACCCAGTCAGCATCACGGGAGCCTTCCTTGGGCTCGTGGTGGGCTTCTTCGCACACGGATTGGTTCCAACGCTATTGGGTGGCGCCTTTGGGTTTGGCAGCATGCTATTGTTATATTATGGTGGGGAGCTCTTTACACGGTTTATGTCAAAGAGGCGCGGAGAAGAAATTGATGAAGTAGCGCTTGGTTTCGGCGATGTCAATTTATGTGGGATAACGGGTCTTATGCTTGGTTGGCCTGTGATCCTGGCCGGGGTGCTATTCACAATTTTTGTTGGTGGCATTGGAAGTCTATTGGTAATAGCTTATATGCTAATTCGCAGAAAATTTAGTGCCTTTACACCAATCCCCTATGCGCCCTTTTTGATTTTCTCCGTACTTTTTTATCTGTTCAGATAGGATTCACTTCTTTTCCAATTCAACACTCGCGCGATTAAACCTGCTCGAGTGTTTATTTATTCATCCAGCTTAGGAAGCGGACCGGTACCCAAACGATAACCAAACCCCCGCACAGTCAGGATATGCTTTGGGTCGGATGAATCGGCCTCGAGCTTTTTACGCAACATCAGAATATAGCGTCTGACCAGAGCCGTGTCTTCCGAACGGAATTTGCCCCACACTTCTTGAACCAATTCCGCCTCCGAGGCTACTTTTCCCTTACGACGTACAAGTGCTTCCAGCAGGCGATATTCAGTTGGCGTCAATTCAAGGGCTTTGTCCCTAAAATAGGCTTGATATTTCTCCGTATCCAGTGTCACACCCCCATGGATAAGATATCCAGTTTTCGAACCGGAAACCGTTGAACGAGAGAGTACAGCCTGAATACGCGCTACCAACTCCGCAAAGCTGAATGGCTTGGTTACATAATCATCAACGCCCAATCGAAAACCGCGCAGTTTGTCGGCTTCAGTAGTTTTGGCTGTTAACATAATTATGGGAACGTCGCTCATCTCACGCAGTCGAGCGCATACTTCCCAGCCATCCATACGTGGCAGCATCACGTCCAGCAGAATCAAATCTGGTCCCTGTTCATATGCTAATCTTAAGCCGTCCGTTCCATTCTGGGCACTATATACCTTGAAAGCCTCATCTTTCAAAAATTCACCTAACAAGTGTATTAAGGTGGGGTCATCATCGATCAGTAAAATTTTTTTCATTTCGGAGCTACCTTCAAGTAGAATGAAAAGCACGCACCACCCTCATCCGGCGCATCATAAGCAAGAGTACTACCCATCTCTTCAAGCAAGCGATAAGAAATGTAGAGGCCTAACCCATAGCCATAAACCGATTGCGAATCCTTTGCGTCAAGACGCTGGAAACGCTCAAAGAGTAGATTTTGCTTATCGTTCGGGATCCCAGGCCCAAAGTCCCGGACTTCGATGCGTACTTGTCGCTCATGTTCTGTAGCCCTTACGATCACAGGTCCATCTGGCGCATATTTAATCGCGTTATCCACCAAATGTCGGAGAACGCTTTCCAAAGCACTCGGGTCTGCGATTACATCCAGTAAATCTTCATCCATCTTGATTTGTATCCGTTTAGCATCCTCGGACGAAGCCCACTGTTGATACATACGTTCAAAGATGGGGGGAAGCGAAGTAGGAACAGATTGTAATTCCAAACGACCTGCCTCGATGGCAGAGACATTCAAAATCGATTCGACAAAACGCGTCAATCGCCGGACTTCGGTCTGCATTAACGCCAATGTGCCTTTATCAACTTCCATCCCATTAGGCTTGGAAAGCATCAATTCTAATCCACCACCCAGATTATTAAGGGGATTGCGCAGTTCATGAGACACCATCGTAACAAAATCACTTTTTAATTGATCCAACTCCTGTAAAACCTTGTTCTGTTCTTCAAGTCGGCGGTAGGCATCCATGAGATTTGCAGTGCGCTCTGATACTTTGCGCTCCAAACCTGTGTTAAGTTCCTCCAATTGGCGATGTACAACGTTTAACTCATCATAAGCAGCTTGAATGGTATTACGCTGTTGGATTTGATCACTTAAATTGTAAGCGACCCCGGCAATTAACACCTTACGCGACTCGGTAACTACTGGATTAAGTGAAAGCATATGTGGAATAGAATGCTCCTTCTGGAGGGCACCCACTTCCAAAGCTTTGCTGTCCTTTTCATTCGTTATAGATTCTAATATATCCTTCGGGAGGTCAGGAAAGACGGAAAATAACATCTCATTCCCTTCGCTAGAATTTGCAAGCTGGTGAAAAGCTGGATTGCTGAGAACGATGGCGCCAGATTCACTGCAAATAAAAGCCGGGTCAGCCAGATTTTTGAATAATTGCCAATAATTGTTCAACTCGGCCTCACCGGCTCGAATTCCCAAACGAACAACCAGCATGAGTCCCAACAATATACTCATCCCTACACCAATGATGGAAAAACTTCCCCGTAAACGCCAGTCAGAAAGCACATACCAGAAGAGCACCATAACCAATGCTACAGGCAACACCTTCTGAAATTGGGCACTGATACCGGTATCAGTCTGTCGAATGGTAACAACCGGCTTTCCCCTTCCTAATTTTTCAAAGACAGCCGCAATCCCAATCAATAACGGTCCAAGCAACCAGCCTATGCTTATAAAACCGGTGGAATCGAGCGAAAAAAGCGCCAACGAGCTGTAAGCATAATCTGAAATAGTTAAGGCAAATAGTCCCGCCCCAAGGAAAATAGCTGTGACACGTGGCATTAAGCTGGAAAGAGAGATACTAAGAAGAAGAGTCAACAAAATCATATCAGCAATGGGATAACCAGCTACAATCGCCCATGTAATTCGTACGCCAGGCGTATTTAATAAATTCCTTATTAGCATCAGCCACCCCAGGGTAGCAATCACGCCTGAGGAAATAATAGCGTCTAATACTAAGCGAAAGCGTGTGGGAACATATCGACTTTCAGACGGGTATTGCAGCAGACCAAACGCAGCAAATGCATAAGCGAAAAAATTTATTACATCAGGTGCAAAATAAAAGAAAGGTGTTCCGAGCAATAAATAGAAAGTTCGCACAAAATCCGCAACCGCCCAGGTGAACAGAGCTAAGGTAAGCACGATCCAGGCAGTGCGAGTTTCAGGTGCAAGCGCTGGAAGCGAGATAAAAACCAAAATCGCCGCGGTAAGAGATGAAGTGATAATTGCCAGGTTTTCCGCAAAAACTCTGATGGGCGCATCTTGTGGAATAACTAATAGGAGAAATGCATATATGAGAATGAATAGCAGGGTTTCAATGACAATACCGCGACGATCCACCCGGAGTGACCTGACTCGGTCGATCAAGATTTGCATTGATTTGGCCTCTGTCTGATTATACAACTTCCCCATCATCCAAAAAAATAAGATGATAAAAGCATACAGGCCACGTGTCTAACGTGGCCTGTATTGGATTTTCTGGGACTCTTCTAGCAGTCAAAGCAGATCGTGGGTGATGGCGAGGGCGTAGGAGTCTCCGTTGGGGGGCGGGCTGTGCTGGTCGGTCTCTTTGTATAGGTTGGTGTCGCCGGACCAGGGGTGTTCGTTGGAGTGGGACTTGGGTAATGTGATTGGATCTTAAAGTTATCCGTCTTTGAGTTACAACTTGGATCACTGCTTTGATAAACAGTCACCTTGAACTCACCAGGGAAATAGTTTGGCGGAACGTTATACATATTTAAGCCCAATGGAACGATCACACCGGAAGGCGGGCCGGCTTGCTGACCGGGCTGGAGCGTAAATGTCCCGTTATTTACTTGTACACTACCGCCGCCTACAGTTTCAACAATCCAGAAATAGTTACCAGGCGGCAGGTTATTCGAACTCAAGTATGGTGAGTGGATACAACCATAAGCACAATCGTACCCATTGACGTTTTGAGGATTGCCGTAGAAGTCGGTGGTATAAACCGCACCTTGAATATTGCAAACAGGCGTTGCTGTTGGCGTAAACGGGGTCGGTGTCGGCTGAATCGGAGTCGGAGAGGGTAGTGGTTGGAAAAAACTTGTGCTCACTACACAATTACCCAGGTCAGGGAAATAGAATGTCAGCGTTGCATTGAACGTGCCTGACAGTGCCGGCTCGCCATCCCTGTCGAACCGTGCCCCCCATATCGTTTTTGCATCTCCTGCAAGAGGTGCGGGTGCGCCAGAAGCATCAGACCAACTAATGGGCGAATGGTTGTAGTCAAACCAGTTTGAGGGGTTTGGATCGAAGTATCGGTTTTCTATTCGAGTATTCAGGAACCAGAAATAATCGAAGTACAGCGGCGGTGAATATGGGGATTCCCAAGTCAGGACACTTTCAATCAAATAGCCGGTAGCCTGGTTGTTGTTACTAACAGTAACTCTGAAGTCACTGGAAGAACTGCGATCGCGAACCTGCTCATCCGTGATAAATACATCAGTGCAACTCGGAATAGGTGTTGCCGTAGGAGTGTTGGTGATAGTCGGGGTGGGTGTAGGTGGTAATTGCAAGATGAATTCCTTAGACACCGTACCCGAATAACGAAAACCATCTTCACTTCGAGCCTGTGCAAAGATCGTGTAAGTGCCATTCGGCAGGGTAGTGAAATCCATAACAGCACTGATAGGATTGCAGGGAGAATTTCCACTAAATGCGCAATAACCCAACTGACGTTCTGTCCGACCAGGGATACGACCAGGACCCTCGAACCAGAAACGGATTTCACTGATCCCATTGCCATTTGAGGTGCCAACGTTCGGATCCCAGGCAATGGCTTCAAAACGAGTTTGGTCGACACTTGTAATGACAATCCCTGATGGATCAGGATTGATAATGTCAATGTAAAGTGGCAATGGTGTATTAGTTACGGTGGATGTCCCGGTCGCGGTAGGCGGTTGGGATGTCTGTGAGGGGGTCAATGACGGCAACGAGGGATCATCAGCCAGAGCAACTAACCGCGGCACACGGAATTCTTCTACAACACCTTCACGATAGGAGGTTAGATGTGTCATCGGCCAAATCTGATTTAGGAATGGCGTAAGATAGGGATGATTGAAATCAACAGCAATAATCACCCGGTCGCCCGGTCCACCAGCATCGCTGACAGTTACACCACTGGCATTTTGACAGTTTGCATAGGTCGCAGAGTTAGGTTCGGTAAAAGTGAAATCTGGTTCATCATTTTCATCAGCATCTCGAGTCGAGCAGATAGTCACATTTAAGTGGCCGATTTCAGATTGTGCCGCTCCAGGAGTACGAAACAGAGCGATTGTCTGCCGGTCCGCATAGCCTTGCACGGAAAGCAACCGGGCAGCATCCTGCTCTTCTTTACGTGCGTCTCCGGAGCAAGCGTCAGCGGGGTCAATTGTCCCGCCGTCCAATGTGTCCACACAGAGAGTGGGATCATACTGTCCGGTGACAGCATAACGCACAGTCTGACGAGCAATGTTTTCGATTGTCAGCCAGGCCTGAAACAGCGCAGCAAGATCGATGATACCAAACAGAAGCATCAGGAGGATTGGCAACGCCAGGGCAAACTCAAGCAGAGCTTGAGAACGGCTGGCCGCGCCATAGGGACCTTTGCGATTTTTGAATGACAAGCCTTTCAAGCGTTTTACCATTTCATTTCTCCTACACTTACTGCGTTAGACGTGTGGCAAGCTTGCTGGCAATATCCAAAAATATCTGCTCAAGCTGGTTACCACTGGGTGCAAAGTAGTAATTCCCGCCGCCGACTTCTTCAGCAGCATAGCGTAATAATTGCTCACCCGCACCCATACAATCATCGATCGGTTCACCACTCTCGCACTTCTCGGTTGTTGGTAACCCATCCGCATCCAACCTTGCCCGGGGTGTACTGGTTTTCACCAAATTACCCAGCCCAATCGAAAAAATCAAAGCGTTCTGGTCCTTGGCAATAAAATCCGCCATATCGTGAGCATAATCATCGGCGTCATAATCCTCCGGGTCAAGCACACCGCCAGCGGCCAGACAACTATTATCATCCGCTTCAAAGCAGTGACGTGAGAGTTGCAGGTCGCGGCAGAAGGGTGCGCCTTCCCAGGTTCCGTGCGGGCAGGTATATCGGGGCCCATTGGCAGCACCATCCGTAAGCAGAATGGTGACCCAGAGCGCTTCTTCCCGATAGGTATCTGGATTCGCAAACTCGTTTCCTGCTTTGACCAGACCTCGGCCAATGCTCGTGGTTCCACAGGTTTCTGGGTTTCCGGTTCGAATATCTTCTGGACCGTTATACACGGGGCATCGAAATCCCAGATAATTATCGCCAATGCCATTACCATCAAGATCAATGATGTTACCATCTACGTCTCGCTCATACTCTCGACAGGGACCTTCAACAGTATTACAAATATCAGGTTCAACTACTTGCAAGCCCCTGATGGCAGCCACGATCTCAGCCCGGTTATCAGAAAAGGCTACGTAATCTCCATCACCCTCAGTCCCGTAGTCTCCACTAAAAACTACTGGTCGCGCACCATTGTCAAAGGTTACAATGGCTACCCGATCATAGGGGAAATACAACTGATCCACAAAAGCGATGGCCGCATCCTTAACCTCTTCAAACGGGTGGCAATCGTTTGCCGCATTACATTGACTGGGATCACGCATTGGGTCATCTGGTTCAGCGCGATAGGTCATAGATTCTGACGTATCGATCACAAGCACAACATCCATCGAGGCCGCTTCCGAAACTGCCATAGCGGAAATGGTCGTCTCGTGGATACCGATCACAGGCAAAAAAGCCAGCTTCATCGTAGAAGTTGCCCTTACACGCACTAGCTTACGCAAAGGAGCATCGCATAAAACCGGATCACCAGGATTCGTAGCACAAGTCTCTACGGCAGCAGATGGGTCGTTAATTCCATTCAGAACAAGAAATTCCAAAGCAGCTTTCTCAAGATCATCGACTGAGTAACCCTCTCGAAACTGTGCGGTGGCAGCCAGAGCGGCCGCATCTACAGCGCGACGAAGCTTACCGTGGTTCAGGTATAGCAGGCCAACATCAACTGTCAGTCCAACGGCTGCCACAAGCCCGATCACGGATAGAGTAACAATGACCAACACCTGCCCCCGCTCATGGCGTTCGTTCTTTTTGCCATGATGAAGCTTTCTTTGAATTTTATTTAACATGCGAGAGAAGATTTTTTTCATAATTTTTAATTTTCCGGTTCAGCTGCTGTAAGGGGCATGATCGCGTACGCATACACTGGCATAGGATCGCGAAGAAAGGCGGTAAAAACAGGTAGTTTTAAAACCTGGGGGTAATTGTAAAATATCTCTACCAGCAAGACACCTGTGGGCGGTGCACTGCTATCCAGGCGGCTTTGTATTTCTGCATTAGACAGCTTGGAGACCTGGTTGCCATAAGTCGACCATCCATCGTTGTTAGGATATCGAACGAAAATACCATCCCCCACCGAAAAGAAAGTGATAACAATATCGTCACCTAAACTGGGATCCAGCACCACCGGCTCCAAAATATCTTCCGTAAAACTTGAGGTCTCCCTGTAAAAATCCGTATCTACGCTCTTATCCCCGGTTACTGGATCAATAATGAAGGGATCGAAGTTGGCTGAGCGGCGCACCGCTTCACGAGATGCGTCTACCAAGTTAAGGTAGTTATTGAGCATGAAACCAAATTCAATGATCCCAGCCACAAAGATCATCAAGAATAAAACAACCAGGGCGAGTTCTACAAAACTCTGGCCTTGCTCTGTTTTTTTTGTTTTTTCTACCTTATTTTTAGAAGAACATAACATAATTTTATGATTTTCCTTATTAGCAGATGCACAAGAAGCATCCATTTTCATCATACTGGAAAGGATAGGGGCGGTCAACCGATTATAGTATATTGTATCCCTTTATAGACCTAATTTTCACGAAAATAGGACTTTTATACGTTTATTCAGGTATAATCCCGCTGAAATAGATTTTGGAGATATATTCTAGATAAGAATGGAGGTATTGCTCAAATTTTTAACGGGAAAGACAGCGCATGGCCCCGTATCGCGTGCGATACGGGGTGACGAGGAAGAGGGTTCTCCATCGCGAGTTGGAGCTACCCCGCTGCCAACCAAATATTTTGATGGTAGCTAGAGAAAATCGAAAGATCAGCGGAAGCCCTCCGGGTGAGCCATCACCCGACCATCTTTCCCTCCGAAAAAAACTTTGTGACAATGCCATGCCAGTAATGACATGGACAAAACCACAGAGAATGGCTAAAAAAAGATACTAGAGAATAAAAACCAGAGAACGGTTATCTATTCTCTAATCTTCTAATCTCTAACAATACGGAGGATCCCTATCATGTGTGGAATCGTCGGATATATCGGCTCGCAAAATGCGACGCCGATCATCCTCAATGGACTCAAACGCCTGGAATACCGGGGCTATGATTCAGCCGGATTGGCCATCTTAAATGGAGACAAGATCGAGGTCCGGCGCGATGCGGGCAAGTTGTCGCGCCTAACGAATCTGGTAAACGGTTCACCTGTCAGTGGTGCGCCAGGCATCGGTCATACGCGTTGGGCTACACACGGCGCGCCTTCTGCGCGGAATGCCCATCCCCACCTGGGCGCGACTGGACGGGTTGTTGTCGTCCACAACGGCATCGTCGAGAATTTCCTGGAACTAAAAGATGAATTGACAGCGGAAGGTACAGAGTTTAACTCGGATACAGACACAGAAACCATCGTTCACCTGGTGGAGCATCACCAGGCAACCGGTTTGAACCTGACCGAGGCGGCCAGGAAAACCTTCAACCAGGTTCAGGGCGCACACGGGATTGTGCTGCTCTCTGCCGATGAACCAGACAAGATCGTATGTGCGCGAATTGGCAATGCGGGTGGCGTTGTGATAGGCCTGGGCGAAGATGAAAATTTTATCGCCTCAGACATCCCGGCCATCTTGGAGCACACTCGCAAGGTCATCTTTCTCGAGTCGCGCCAGATGGCAGTGATCACCAGAAAAGATGTACGTGTTGAAACGTTGGATGGCGAACCGGTGCAACCAGAGGTGCATACCATCGCCTGGGATGCCGTTTCTGCAGAAAAAGGCGAATTCCGTCACTTCATGCAGAAGGAAATCCATGAGCAGGTCCGTTCGCTGACCGATACCCTGGCCGGGCGCGTCGACTTCAACACGGGGCGCATCCGTCTGCCCGAACTGAACCTGACGCCCGAGCTAGCAAAACGGATCGATCGCATCTATATCACTGCCTGCGGAACGGCAGCCTATGCGGGCATGGTCGGCAAGACATTGATCGAGAAGATCGCCCGCATCCCAACTGAGGTGGTGATTGGTTCGGAATTCCGTTACAGCGATCCTATCATCGATGAGAACACAGCTGTACTGGCTATCTCCCAATCGGGAGAAACGGCAGATACCTTAGCCGCCATGGAAGAGGGACGCAAGAAAGGCGCAACGGTGTGGAGCATCGTCAATGCTATCGGCTCGCAAGCCATGCGCGTTGCGGACGGATTTATCTCGATGCAAACTGGACCCGAAATTGGCGTAGCCTCGACCAAGGCTTTCAGCGCACCACTTGTGGATCAATATATGCTGGCCATTTTGCTGGCAGATATGCGCGGTACGCTGGATGAGAAAACTCGCCGTAAGCTTGTCGCCGATCTACGTCTGGTGCCAGATCTGGCCAGCCGCACATTAAACACTGAACCTGAAATCGAAAAAATTGCACTAACACTCAAAGACATCCAAAATTGCCTGTATCTGGGGCGCGGCATCAACATGCCGATTGCCTATGAAGGCGCATTGAAGCTCAAAGAAATTTCGTACATCCACGCCGAAGGGTACCCGGCCGGAGAAATGAAACACGGCCCCATCGCGTTGATCGATGAGGAGATGCCGGTACTATGCCTGGCCCCTAACGATCCCTGGCACGAGAAAATGATCTCGCAGATTCAGCAGGCCAGGGCACGCGGCGGACATGTTATCGCGGTAGCAACCGAAGGCGATGAACTGGTTCGTGATATGGCCGATCAAATCCTTTGGATCCCTGAAACGCCCTGGATGCTCAGTCCCGTGATGACCGTCATTCCTCTGCAAATCCTGGCTTATCATATTGCGGCCATCCGCGGCCTGGATGTGGATCAGCCCAGGAACCTGGCTAAGAGCGTAACAGTAGAATAAAATAGGGTATAAAAATTGAGCCCCGACAAAATTGGGGCTCAATCATTATTTCGAAGCTATACTTTTCGAAAAAAACTAAAAAGAGTCAACAGCCATATTCAAATCCGTCTCAATCGAAACCAGCATATCAAATCCAGTCATTCTCAACACCTCCACCACTTCCTTGGTCGGATTGAGAAGCTTCAAATGAGGGGATGTAAAAGAACCTTCATTGATCTTACGGTACATCTCTTTGTCACTCTCATCAGAAGATAACGAACGCAATTTGTCGAACACATTTTGTAATACACGTAACCCGGCACTGCTCATGTAAGGGACTTTACTCAAATCAAGAACCAGATGCCGGGCACCGCTATCGATCACTTCCATAACCTTTTTCTCGAATTCATCGGCACTCGTTGAATCAGTATTACCTGCAACCTGGATCACGGTGACCGGAACACGACCGTTTTCTTGTTTGACAGAAACATCCATGCAAAGCTCCTTTTTAGATATTTTGGATGATAAATAACTTTTTTAGTTACAAGTATTTTACGTTGTTTATGAACAGAAATCAAGATAATTTCTAAACTACTCTCCATAAGACATTTCTACAAATGATAAACCAAAGGGCGATAGTATATTTCCAGTTTATCCGGTATCGTATGAACAGATTAGTAGAGCGAAAGGTATAATGAGTAATGCTTTTGTTGCGAGGACTCTATGCGTAAACCACTTCTATTCTTGATTGCTGCGTTTTTAATGATCCAGGCCTGCTCAGTCACGGACTTCATCCCGGTTCCCGCAATTCCTGATACCCCTACATCCACTCTCACACCGACCGCGTCCAACACGGCGACCATCACATTAACTCCCACGCGCACAACTACCCCTACCCCGCGCGACACTGCCACATTGATCATCAGCGATTTCAACACTCCGGTCGTTCTGGTCACCAAAATTGGACCTTCACAACAAGCAGGAATTGTCACAACACCCTTATCCCCAACAGGGGGTTTTGAATCAGTGGAACTGACAAAAGGCCTGATCTATTACGGAATTTGCGACCAGAACTTCACCAAGATGACCATCAAAGTGGAGCATCCAGAGGATGTGCGCAGGGTGTATATTTTCTTCCGCCTGGAGTCGGGTAAAAAGCCTGGAGATACCACTCCCTGGACGGGTTCATCCACTTACAACGACGGTGGCGGGTTCTTCCTTTATACTTTGCGAGCTAATCAGATTCCCGAACGCAGGAATTTCATCAAAGCCTGGGTACATTATCAGTTTGTATCCGAAAATGCAGAGGGGGAAGTCATCGGGCGTACCCAGGTCTATACGCGCAATCTGATCCTCGAGCCATGCAAATAGCCGGGATTAGGAGTAATGAATGAAAACACTGTTGCTTATGCGGCACGCTAAATCCAGTTGGGGAAATTCAAGTCTCAGTGATCACGAGCGCCCCTTGAACAAGCGCGGGGATCGCGACTGCCGCTTGATGGGGTCATTTCTCCATGAACAAGATCTAATACCCGATAAAATCATCTGTTCGACTGCCGTGCGAGCCAAAAAAACTGTGGAAGGATTAATCGAAACCCTGCCATTTGCGAATGATATTGATTACACGGGTGAACTGTATCACGCTGATGTTGATATTATGCTCGAACAACTTCAACCGTTGACAGATGACATAGGGATCGCAATGCTGGTAGGACACAATCCGGGCATGGATGAATTCCTGGATATGATTTGTGATGAACAGGTTCACATGCCCACAGCGGCGGTTGCAGAAATCGAGTTCGATATTCCAAGTTGGCACAAGTTGAGGGTAAGCACCTCAGCCACCCTCAAAAATCTTTGGAAACCCAAAGAAATCCAGGCCTGATCTGCCGCTTCTTTTCTTGTCTTGTTTTTTACCTGCTCCTGACCAATTGAAAAAATGCTCCCAAAGTGATTTAAGTTTGTTCGAACACAAATGAACAGTACGGCAAGCCACCTGCTCCTGTTTCTAATTTCGTGGTTTGGCTGACCTCTCCGCCCAGCAATTTCGCCAACAAAGCTGCATCCATCACACACAGTTCCGGATGATTTTCTATCACTGACCTGTATGGACAGTGTCCTAGCACAATACGCGGTCCTCCTGCGCCTGCTTCCCAGCGAGCTTGATAGTGCATCTCGTTCAGACGTTTAATCGCTGACGATAGTCTGCCCATAAGAGGCTGCTCAGTTGAATCAACCTCACCTGCAATGCGTTTCCCCAACGCCTCCATCTCAATCTTTCCATCTGCCTCCACTAATAGCGCATCTGCCAGCACCGACAGATTATCCCCCAAAAACTTGTCCCCCAACTGGTAGACTTTCTCAGGTCGCCCCTTACCAACCTGACGCTGATGTATGACTTCCACACGCCCATCCGCAGCCAGAATACTGAGATGATGGCGTGCGTTAGCGGGCGTCATTTGCAAGGCACGGGCAATCTCACGCGAAGAAACGCTTTTATTGCGTTTCAGGTAGTCCAGGATTTTTTGGCGGGTAGTAGTTGGCATAGAACACCTTATGTGTTTTCCAAATATGTAGCTAAGAAGTAGCTATATCATGGAAAGCTGAATGGAGGAACTGTCATACAAACAGTGTGATTATACTCACAAATTCATTTTTGCAAACATATTTTATCGTAATTCGTTTGACATTGTGATTAATAACCCACTATAATGACAAACCGAAGCTAAAAGCTGATAGCTGAAAGCTAAAAATGTCCGAACCGCTGACCTGGGAATCAACCTACGCCATCGCGCTTGAACTTAAACGAGTGCATTCGAGCATCAACATGGATACTGTCACCTTGGGCGACATCCAGAAATGGACATTGTCCCTGGAAGATTTCGATGACGATCCAGCTCTGGTCAACGATGAGATTCTGTCAGCGATTTACCAAGATTGGTACGAGGAGATTCTTCATGAGTGATAATGAACTCAATTCCCCCGGTTATGACATCCCGGACGAGCTAAATGATGTAGTCAAGATCACCACGCTCGACCGATTGTACAACTGGGGACGGCGCTCATCTGTGTGGCCGATGATGTTTGGCCTGGCATGCTGCGCCATCGAAATGATCGCCGCGCAGGCTTCCCGTTACGACATGGCTCGTTTCGGCATGGAGGTCATGCGCCCCACCCCGCGTCAAAGTGATATGATGCTGGTTTCCGGCACGGTCACCAAGAAAATGGTGCCGCTCATCGTTCGTCTCTACAATCAGATGCCTGAGCCTAAGTACGTTGTTGCTATGGGCGCATGCGCTTCCGGTGGTGGACCCTTCAAAGAAGGCTACAACGTGGTAGCTGGAATCGACAAGTTTCTACCTGTCGATGTCTACATCCCCGGCTGCCCGCCCACCCCGCAAGCCCTCATCCATGGCATGATCAAACTGCAAGAGAAGATCGACAAGCAGTCCATTCGAAAAGTGCGCTGGTACCAGAAGGGCCCGGATTCTGTTGAGGTTCCGGTGCCAGTCCTTGGTCCGGATTTGATCGATCTGCGCCGAACAGCCGAAATCAGGAAAATTGCTGCGCAACCACAGGCTGAAGCAGAAGAGGCTTAGGAGATCGTCATGGCTATCCCCACACATACTGAAACGCTTGACCTGTCTGCCAAATTCCCTGGGGTTGTCGTCCCCGACGAACGCGAAGGCTACAGCGGCTGGATTGTCGAGAAGGACAACCTGGTCGAAGTTGCCACATTCCTGCGCGACGAGCTGGGCTATGACCTGCTTTCATCTGTCACCGGCGTGGATTATTTGCCCGATGAGAAAATGGAAGTGGTTTATCAGGCTTACAAAACTACTGGTGGTCCTGGAGTCTTTTTCAAGGTGCAGATTCCACGCGTGGATCCGATGGAAGTACCCTCGCTTTATTATGTCTGGCATGGTGCCGATTTTCAGGAACGCGAGATTTGGGACCTGTACGGGATCAAGTTCGTCGGTCATCCCGATCTGCGCCGTATCCTGACCTGGGAAGGTTTCGAAGGCCACCCCATGCGCAAAGACTGGGAAGAACCCTTCTACGAAGAAGAGACCAAACCCTATAAGAGCCGCTGGCCGGAAGGGGAACATGTCAGCGCTGAAGAGAAAAATCCCTACAGCGATAACCTGCAATTCCCGGAAAAATTCGATCCGGAAAAGTGGACACCCACTGACCCCGAAGAGGCCCTGTATGCTTCCCTGAAAAAGGCTGCTAAACCCCTCGATGATGATGGTTTGGCCACCGACCAGATCATCGTCAATATGGGACCCCAGCACCCATCCACTCACGGTGTGTTCCGCGCGGTGGTGGTGCTGGACGGTGAGACCATTACCAGCCTGAAACCGGTTATGGGCTATCTGCACCGTAATCACGAAAAGATCGGCGAACGTAACACCTTCTTGCAGAATATGCCCTACACCGACCGCCTAGACTACTTTAACTCAATGACCAACAACTGGGGATACGCCCTGGCAGTCGAAAAACTGATGGGAATCGAAGTGACCGAGCGTTCGGAATACATTCGCGTCATCATGAGCGAACTAACCCGCATCCAGAATCACCTGATCTGGATCGGGATGATGTTGAATGACCTGGGCACCTACTTCACCCCGGCTCTGTACGCGTTCGAAGAGCGCGAACTGATCCTGGACATATTCGAAGCCGCTTCGGGCTCGCGCATGATGTGCAACTACTACCGTTTTGGCGGTGTTGTGCGCGATATCCCCGGCGAGGCCTTTGAGAAGATCAAGGGACTGGTTTATGATCGCCTGCCCGCTAAGATTGAAGAGTTCGAACGCCTGTTAAGCGAGAATGAAGTGCTTGTTTCGCGTCTAAAGGGTGTCGGTTATTTGAGCGCCGAAGATGCCATTGCCACCTCCACAACCGGCCCCGTCTTGCGTGCTTCCGGAGTGCCTTACGACATCCGCCGCGCCGATCCCTACGGCATTTACGATCGCTTCGATTTCGACGTGGTCACCCGCCCCGAGGGCGACATGTACGCTCGCTATGCCGTCCGCATTGAGGAAATGCGCCAGAGTTTGCGCATCCTTGAGCAGGCCATCCAGGGCATCCCCGAAGGACCGGTACTTCCCGGCAAACCCGTCTATCAGGTACGCGTTCCGGCTGGCGAGGCTTACGGGCGCATCGAAGCCCCCAAAGGCGAACTTGGTTTCTACGTCATTTCAAACGGCAAACCCAACCCGTGGCGCTATCACGTCCGCGCCCCATCCTTCATCAACCTGACCGCGTTGGAAAAGATGTGCGTTGGTGACAAAATCGCAGACTTCGTCGCTATCCTGGGTGCGATTGACATCGTGCTCGGTGAACTCGACAGGTAGAACAGGGAGCAAAAGACATGTATGGAAAAGGTATTCTAAAAGGTCTGGGCGTTACCCTGAAACGCTTCATCAACACCTATGTTGATGACATCGCCTGGTGGGGTCGTCGTTACTTCAAGCCAGAGGGGATCGCCCACCGCTCTTCGAAGGATGCGCGTGGCATCTTCACCATCCAGTATCCAGAAGAAAAACTGCCGACTCCTGAAGAGTTCCGCTACGTTCCTTTCCTGGTCTATGACGAGGGTGAAGGTGGAGAAAAGGAAGTACGCTGCACATCTTGTGGTATATGTGCGAAGGTCTGTCCGCCACAGTGCATTTGGATCGTGCGCACGTCTGACCCAAAGACAGGCAAACCCGTTCCCGTACCGGCCGAGTTCTACATTGATGCTGATATCTGCATGAACTGCGGGTTCTGCGCCGAATACTGTCCATTCGACGCCATCAAGATGGACCACGATTACGAGATAGCTTCCTACGACCGCAACGTCTACAACATGGAAAAATTGCTTAAGTCTGCGGACTACTACGCCAGCATCCGTCCTGAAAACGCTGCTCGCGAAGACGAAGACCGGCGGCAAAAAGAAGAGGCCAAGGCGGCCAGGGCAGCAGCGGCCAAGAAGGGGTAAAAACATGTATATAAAGGGCGTATCGACAATTGAAGCGATACGCCCTTTATTGATTCATTTCACAGATTGATTGGTAAAATAGAAATATGACAAACAAACCGACACAAGAACAAGTATTAGCGGCGCTGGGCAAAGTACAGGAGCCTGAGCTGCACGAAGACTTAGTCACCTTGAACATGATTCGCGATTTGACCATCGAGGGTGGAAAAGTTTCTTTCAGCATTATGTTGACCACCCCGGCCTGCCCTTTGCGCGGACAAATCCAAAAGGAAGCCGAGCAGGCCGTGATGTCCTTAGGAGGCGTGGAAAGCGTCGAGATCAAAATGGACTCCGATGTCCCAAATGACGGACGTATGCGCGGGCTGGTCAAGATGCCCATTCGCAACGCTATCGCGGTTGGTTCTGGCAAGGGTGGGGTTGGCAAGAGCACCGTCTCGGTCAACATCGCCATAGCACTGGCCAAAAGTGGCGCGCGCGTAGGATTGATGGACGCCGATATCTATGGCCCCAATATCCCTACGATGTTGGGCGTGGAAAAATTGCCCCCCCCGATGGAAAACAAACTCATCCCGGCAAAGGCTTACGACATCAAGATGGTCTCGATGGGATTGTTGGTCAAACCGGGGCAGCCGCTTATCTGGCGCGGACCGATGCTCAATTCTGCCATTCGTCAGTTCCTTGGCGATGTGGAATGGGGTGAATTGGACTATCTTATCGTAGACCTGCCCCCCGGCACAGGCGACGCAGCCCTATCCCTGGCGCAGGCTTTGCCCCTGAGCGGCGCGGTCATCGTGACCCTGCCCCAACTTGTTTCCCTTGAAGACGCCGGTCGTGGCCTGAATATGTTCCGCCAACTTGAAGTGCCCATCCTGGGCATTATTGAGAACATGTCCTATTTGGAATTGCCCGACGGCACCCGCATGGATGTCTTCGGCACCGGCGGCGGTGAGCAACTCGCTGACTCCATGCAAGCCCCCTTCCTGGGCAAAGTGCCTATGGATCCCGAAGTCCGCGTGGGCGGTGACAGCGGCAAGCCCATTGTCATCACTAATCCCGAATCAGCCACTGCCAAAGCACTGATTGACATTGCACAGAATGTGGCCGCCAAGGTCAGTGTGGCCGCCTTGAGCCAGGAAAACGAAGTGCCGATCAATATTGTTGAATAAAAAAGCTAAAAGCAAAAAGTGTGGCTTAGAAAGACCTGATGGATTAAGTGTCCGTTGGGTCTTTTTTATTTCTTCCCTTCGAGCTTAATCTTAAGCGCCGCCATTGAATTGGTCATCGAAGGCCTGCTAATCAGCGGATAAACAAAGATATTGAAGAGAATCGCCATCACGGAGTTCATATCTATTGTCATCGTACGCGTGATAAGTACATCACCATTTTGTTCGCTAAAAGTAAACACATGCGATATTTCACCAAAGTCCGGATCCGTGGAAGTGAAGCCGAATTTATGTGGAGGCTCATAGTGTGAAACCCGGACTCTATTCGCGCGGTCTTTTTGAACCATCACGACACCGTGAGAAGTATATTCTTTTCCAACCGCAATTGAGCCTGGCTCAACAGCTTCGATTCTCAACCCGTAGTTCCATTCCGGGTGAAGGCTCAGATCGGATACATATTCGAAGGTAGATTGCAAAAGGGTGTGCACAAGGACCTGGTTGGTTTTGACTACTGTGGTCATGGCGTACTTCCAGGCATTTCTATAAGATACATTGCTCCTCATTACCCATCAAATATTTCTATCATTATGCGCTCGTACCAAGATCTACCGGATACATTTTCAAGGAAACCATTATGGCCTCCATAACGATGAACGATTAGATTAGCCAGAGAATTTAGCTTGAGATGGTAAAAATCTTCCACCGGGATGATCGGGTCATCCTGTGCAGTAACGATCGTTGTGGGAACATTAATATTCGCCAGCGCATCATCCAGAACAGCGTAACCGCGAAAATAATCGCAGGCATTTCCATAATCGCTATAGCGTTCGATCATCAATTCGGTCATCTCCGCAATCGTATCCAGCGTTAAGATATCGCTGAAATCATACAGGTCAGGGAAGCATTTCTCTTTCTTCTTTAGCGAGCTTAGCCACTTCTTGCGAAAATAGTATCGCAGGAGAGGAACATCATCAATCGCATAAGTTGACTTCTCAGGATCAAGCACCGGGCTGACGCTAATGATATGAACTAGATTATCAATTGGGGTTTCCGCACACTTTCGTGCAATCCGCAGAGCAAAGTTGCCTCCCATTGAAAAACCAGCCAGGTAGAATGGCCGGCCCATTTCATACTTCGACACCTGCCGAACTGCATAGAACACTTCACCCAATAAAACTGCATAGAACAACCCGGGGTTGAGATGATGTGTATCTCCATGATCTCGGAAATTCAACCTGAAAACGGAATATCCGTGGTTATACAGGAACTTTCCTGTTCCCAGGATATACGTTGAATCAACGCTGCCCTCCCAACCGTGCAAGAGCATGACCAACCCTTTGGCCTGGCCCTCCAGTTGTGGGGAATAGAATCCTTGCAGTCGAATATCGTCAATCGGATTAAGGATCACTTCTCTAGAAGCATTCAGCATGGGATTCTCTCCCCAGATCCGAATCCGGCTGCTTGATAATAAAGTTTGAGCAAATGTGCTTCTGAGATAGAAAGGGGGAATAAAAGCTTCGCGCATAACAATAGCCATTAAATCAAAATCTGAATGTTTGATTGTACAACGAAAATCGATTATCTCCCTTACCCGGTCAATGATGATGGGGTGTAACCGTCAAAAATCAGGAACTTTTCCGTGATCATTTCCGTCTTTCTCTTAACGAAAATGAAGGGAGCACGATCATGAAACTCCTATATTCCTTGTTCATACTGGCCACTCTGGGTTTGCTGCTAGATAAACTACACTCATCCGAATTACCACTGATCACCGTAAGCGAAATGCGCGAAGTAAATCGCCGCCTAGATTCAATCAAATACCTATAAGCCAGCTTTTGCAAATTACCATTTGCTGTCAACATTGACTAATCTCTAATCACTGATCTCAGAACTCTTTCCTCCCAATACGGTATAATTCGCTCTATGCAACCTTTTATTGTTGGAATCCGTTTTACCTCCATTGGGAAAATTTACCACTTTGACAGCAGCTCGTTGCGAGACGTAATCGTTGGCGATCACGTTATTGTCAATACGTCGCGTGGTAAGCATCTGGGCGAAGTGATACAAATCCTGGAAGAGCCGCCCTCCAAACCGGATGGCGGCTGGAAGCCGGTGGAACGCCGCGCCACGCCCCGTGACCTACTCCTGCGCGAAAATTGGCAGGCCAAGCAGACTAAAGCTATGATCGAATGCCGCGCCCGCGCCTCCGAACTCAAACTGAACGGCGTCAAGATCGTAGCCGCTGAGTACAACTATGACGGTTCGCGTCTGACCTTCTTGTTCAGCACCGAGAGCGAAGAACGGGTAGAACTCAAATCCTTGAAGAAGGATATGAACCGCAAATTCCCCAAATCCAAAGTGGAAATGCGTCAGATCGGTCCGCGCGACGTAGCTAAAATCATCGGCGGCATGGGCGCCTGCGGCCTGGAGACCCGCTGCTGCTCCAAATTCCTGACTGACTTCAGCCCCATCTCGATTAAGATGGCCAAGGCACAGGGCATCTCCCTGACCCCTTCCGAGATCACCGGTATGTGTGGACGCCTGCGCTGCTGTCTGATTTACGAGTACGAACAGTATGTCAAAGCCCGCAAGCAGCTTCCAAAACGAAAGAAGCGAGTAGTCACGCCCAATGGTGAGGGTGTCGTCATCGATGTCGCACCGCTCTCTGGCATGGTCACAGTCAAGTTTGACGGGAGCGGTGGACGTCCAAACCGTCAGACCTTCCATCGGGACGATATCGAACCCTGGGATGAACTCGAAGCCTTGCGCCGCAAATCCGAAGCGCCCTGCGACCGGCACGAAGGTGGCGGCTGCACCTGCGGAAAGAATAAGAAAAATGGCTCCTGAAGAAAAACATGGTGTCTGGCAAGAGCCTCAAAATATCCTGGTCATCCTGGCACATCCGGATGACCCGGAATTTTTTTGCGGCGGAACACTGGCCGGCTGGGCGCGTGATGGCCACCACATCCAATACTACCTGCTGACCTGTGGTGACAAAGGCCGCAACGATCACAACACGGATATTCCTGGGGACGAGCTTTGCGACATCAGGCATCGCGAAGAACGAGCCGCCGCCTCTGCGTTGGGTGTGGAAGCGGTTCACTTTCTAGATCGTGATGATGGCACACTGGTTCCGGACATCGATCTGCGTCGGGACGTGGTGCGAGTTATTCGCAAGATGAAGCCTGATATCCTGGTCACCTGCGACCCTCAAAATCTGTTTGCCATTTACGGCATCAACCATCCCGACCACCGCGCTGCCGGGCAGGTTGTTTTAGATGCAGTTTTCCCTGCGGCCGGCAACGACTTGTTCTTCCCAGAGCTGCTGGCAGAAGGTCATAAACCCCACATGCCCAGGGAAGTCTGGGTCTCGTTGACAAACCAGCCCAACGTCACCATTGACATTACCGCTGCCTGGGGTACCAAGCTCAAAGCGCTCAAGGAACATAAAAGTCAGATCGGTGACCCGGTTAAATTCGAGCAGCGAATGCGTTCCCGCCACACCGAAGACAGCACGGATGAAGCGCCACGCTTTGAAGAGAAGTTTCGCGTCATCAAATACAAATAGCGCAACCAGACAAGCACACTTGGAAAAACCAAATTGCAAATCTCGTTACACTTGCACTGCACGCAAGTGCGGTGAGAGCGCAAAGTTAAAAAGTCAAAACTTTGCCAACTTTGCGTTCTATGCGGTTCAATAAATATTTCTCGACATTACCAGCCTTTTTCCCACTCATGGCGGTTGAAGGAGTATCCTATGCCCAATTTCCTCTCCGAAGCAGAAGAACTATTCGAATACACCCGATCCCTGCGGCGCGATTTTCATATGCACCCTGAGTTGGGATTCACCGAAGTCCGCACAGCAGGCATTGTTGCCAAAGAGTTGAACGCGCTGGATATGGAGGTGACGACCGGAGTCGCCAAGACCGGCGTGGTTGGCATGCTGGAAGGTGAAAAACCCGGACCCGTTGTCCTCGTCCGCTTCGATATGGACGCCCTGCCTGTCACCGAGGAAACGGGCGCTCCCTACGCCTCAGCGAATCCCGGGATAATGCACGCCTGCGGGCATGATGGTCACACGGCTATCGGATTAACGGTGGCCAAAATACTGCACACGCACCGGGATCAACTGGCAGGCACAGTTAAGTTTATGTTCCAGCCTGCCGAAGAGGGCACCTGCGGCGAGGAGATCGGCGGTAACGAAATGATGATCCGCGAGGGCGTGCTTGATAACCCCAAACCGGACCTTGCCCTGGCGTTGCATCTGTGGAATGAGGAGCCGCTTGGCTGGGTGCACGTGGCTGAGGGGCCGGTCATGGCAGGCGCGGAAGAATTCAAGATAACGGTAACAGGTAAGGGCGGGCACGGCGCGATCCCGCATCTGACCGTTGACCCAGTGCTGGCTGCCAGTCAGATTGTCACAGCATTGCAAAGTATCACCTCCCGCAACGTCGCCCCGTTGCAAGCAGCCGTAGTCAGTGTAACGATGATCCATACCGGGCATGCTTTCAATGTTATCCCACCGGAAGCGAAGATGGAGGGCACCATCCGCACGTTTGAGTTGGGTGTACGCGATACTGTACTGAAGCGCTTTGAAGAGATCGTGCATGGCGTGGCGGCTGCAATGGGCTGTACCGTTCAGGTAAATGTCAAGCGCCTGACCCCGGCTATGATCAACGCGGACGAAATCGCCCAGCGCGTCCAGGCCAGCGCCCGTCATACACTCCCGGAGGCCGACCTGGACACCTCCAACCACCTGACTATGGGGGCGGAAGATATGGCCTTTACTCTCGAAAAGATACCTGGCTGTTATTTTTTTGTAGGTTCCGCAAACGATGAAAAGAATTTGAACTATGGACACCACCATCCAAAATTCGATTTTGATGAAGGCGCACTCCCTCGTGCCGCAGCGCTGATGGCAAGCGCCGTGGTAGATTTTTTAAAGTAATTCAGACTGCCAACTTTAAAAATGAATATTTTTATTTCATATTCCCGTCACGACCGGCCAATAGCAGAGCGCATAGAAAACGCTTTGAACGCGGCTGGATTTGAAACTTTCCTGGACACGAAAAGCTTGCCAATTGGGCAGGAGTTTAATGCACGCATCAAGCTGGCAATCGATTCGGCGGACCTGTTTCTGTTCCTGGTCAGTTCCAACTCGGTGCGTCCCGGTTCATATACCCTGACCGAACTATCTTTCGCTGAGAGTAAGTGGCAGAACCCGTCGGGTTACGTTTTACCCGTCCTTTTGGAAGGATTTAACCCTGCAAATCTACCGGCTTACTTACGTCCGGTAAATGCCTTACAGATCAAAGGCAATGTCGAGGCGGAAGTGGTTGGCTGGGCAATGGAAAGGGCCTCCAGCGGGACCGCAGGCGCTCCAGGAGTCCTGATGCCAGAGGATCGTCTCAAACGCTGGGCTAGTCTGGCTCAACCACCCCTGCGTAAAGGACGACGAGTGATGTTATGGAGAAATTGCTTTGGAATTTTTGTAGGTGGGTTGATAACAATTGGAGCAGGCTTCCTCGCTTACATGGCCATATCTGAATCAGGATTTCCGTTTTTTGCGGTAATTCCAACAATAGTCTTTTTAGGTGGAGTATTCGTAGTTTTTGGTTTTATTTGGGGAATCGCCCAGGGATTAATTGGCGGAGCGGCTCCCGTGGCCGCCATCATTTTGGATCGAGAGACGCGGGATGTCGGTACGCGCATCCATATACAAACCTTAGACGGCAGGAAACTTAAGCTTTCACCAATCACTAAAAGTGCGCAAGAAGCCTATCCTGGTGAACTGGGTTGGGCATACATCCGGGGCAGGATGCTGATGGAGTTCATCGCGGCAAATAACAAGTAGAGTTAGTCGTAGCATTGAGCTCTTTGGTAGTGGGGCTCTATACCTTATAAACGAGTGAAACAATTAGCAAGGGAGACAATCGTGATCGATATCCGACCATTTGAAGAGGATGATTGGGGAGCCGTCTGGCAAATCATTGAGCCGGTGTTTCGTGCCGGTGAAACCTACGCCTTCCCCCCCAACATTTCCGAGGTAGAAGCTCATAATGCCTGGATAGATATTCCATCCGCGACCTTCGTTGCGGTCGATGAAAATGACACGATTGTTGGCACCTACTACATCAAAAAAAACCAACCGGGACTCGGAAGTCATATCTGCAATTGTGGTTATATTGTGGCAGAGAATGCGCGTGGCAAAGGTATCGCCTCCATGATGTGCGAAAATTCACAGCGTGAAGCGGTGTCACGCGGCTTCCGGGCTATGCAGTACAATCTTGTGGTTTCTTCGAATGATGGTGCTGTCCGTCTATGGAAAACACTAGGCTTCGAGGTAATTGGTACCGTTCCAGAGGCATTCCATCACCATCGACTTGGTTATGTGGAGGCCTATGTGATGTATAAAAAGTTGGACGATTAACCGGAGGTTCAAGCAAAGGAAGCACTTGTCACCTGTAATCGATTTCTGACACCTGTTGAAACTATTGGGGGTTATTCTATAGCTACTCATCCAAAAACATTAGATAGATTATTTTGTGCCAATTGGCACAATTGTTGTATTTGCTAGATGAGTATTGTATAGTAAAGAAAGGGAAGTATGTAACCATCTTGATCGGAGATGTCCATTTGCTATTTCTACTAACCTTGCTTACAGACATGATTGCCATGTCTATCACGCTTTGGCTGGCACTCTATTTGTTTGGGCGTGGTTATCCCAGTAAGGTCACATTAAGAGCAGTTATCGCATTGTTAGCGCTCTCCGGTTTTTTCTTTGGAGCCTACAACAATCTATTCCATCAAATGCCTGGCACAGCAGCATTGCGCGCAATCCTTCTGATTGTTGGACTGGCAAGCTGGTACAGCCTTTCTGTCCAATTGATTCCACAGCAAACTCAAAAGCGGATTCGTTGGTTAGAGCCAATTGTATATTCACTTGCTGGCATTACGATTATCCTGTTATTCAGTACGCGAAATGTCTTCATCGGCGAGGAAGAGAACGCATTGTACGTGGGTCGCATGGGAATGGGGTTTCCATACTTCCTATATAGCATCTTTTTAGTCTCCGCCAGTATTGGAATTTTATTTAATTTACTTACCGAAACGAAGGTGGGGTTAGAAACACAGACACGATTTTTTCTCGTTGCCTCTATTTTCCCCATTATTGAAATTGGGTATGGAATTCTCGCCCTGGCAATCACACCTCCATTACCACGCTTATTCCAGGATTTGCTCATTTTTCTAGGAATATTTTTTCTTGGGATTTTCGTTGCACGCCACCAGTCTCTGGTTGAGCGTAGAACCTTGCTGCAAGATTTTCCGATTTCGGGTATAACGCTCCTTTGTCTGACATCAATATACACATTTTTCGCGTGGCGGTGGGGAATAAAAGTCAAAATGCTAGCTATCGTAGCCGGTTTCGCCATCCTCACTCATTCCGCTTATGACCTTGTGCGTGAGCTCCTAGAACGTCAACGCATCCGGAATGAGGGATTATTCCGCCAACAACTACGCCAACTGGATAGTGAGGGGGAAGGGGAAAAGGCTTTACAACAAAGTTTGCAGGAAGGTCTGGAATTGCTCTGCTCCACAATTAACGCGTCCGGTGGTTTTATCGCATTGCGTGAAGAAAATGGATATTTTATAACCACTTCCAATCTGTCTTTTCCGCCAAAAACACAAATTCCAATTGAAGTGATTGATTGTGAGGACATTTGCCAGCCTAATTCCAATAAACTGCAGGATATTGTTTGGATTGCTCCATCTTTCGATGGGGCTACTCAAATTGCTGTCATTGGTATCGCTCAACCGAATACAAAATTACACTATTCTTCCGACGAATTGGACCTGCTTGCCGAAGTTGCCGACCGCGTAGGCATTTTGGTTTCTGCCAGCTATATACAACCAGCAACGGGAGATAAATCAAAAGAAGCACGAGCAAGGGGAAAGGAAATGGTCGACACGATTCGAACAAATCCTGATTCCAAGCTGGTTAAGGAAGTCGAAGAAGCGCTGCGGAATTTACATGATTATATTACTCTCGGACAATCTCCGCTCGCGGAGTGGACAACCGTGGATGGAGAATCACATATCGAACGTGGAAAAAATTTGCAATTTATTTTAATAAACGCCATTAGCATGCTCCGTCCATCGGGACCGAGGCCTCGCGAACCTTTGCCACGCGTCTGGTACAACTATGTGATTTTGCACGATGCATATGTCGAAGATATTCCAAATCGGGAAATTATGGCTCGCCTCTATATCTCTGAAGGAACCTTCAACAGAACACGCCGCAATGCGCTGCGTGGATTGTCAAGAATGCTTATTGAAACCGGGGAAGTAAACAACAGCAAACGCTCAACCAAATAGATTGCGAAAAATTTGTCTTGTTCTTTCTGATGTAACGAGAACATGATCGGAAGACTGTATCGCTTTAGCATATAGATTTACATGCTCATCGATTGTTTTGTATTTACTAAATTTTTTACTTATTGACCAACCTATCTTCCCCATGTTCTGAGCATTCTCGCTATTAGAAAGCAATCGACTCAAACAAGTTGCCATACCGTTAACATCCCCAGGAGCAACCAGAAAACCATTCGACCCCTCCTTGACAATCTCCGGAATACAGGTTGCATTAACCGCAACAATCGGCAACTCGCAAGCAGCCGCTTCAATCAAAACTATTCCTTGTGTTTCGATCTCACTAGCCGTGACGAAAACTGTTGCCATCCGGTATACATCAGCAAGATCTCCCCGAGAAATGATAAAGCCGGGGAATCGACTCCTTGCGCTTATTCCCAATTCCTTACATAATTTCTCCAATCTCCTCTTCTCTGTCCCATCCCCCACGACGAGAAGATACGCGTCATTCCAGGACATTGATCTGGCAGCCGCGCGAACAACAATATCAACTCTTTTATCAACATCCAGGCGCCCAACGTGAAGCAATATGGGCGCGCTTGTCGGTATATTGAATCTCCTTCTCAAAATGCTTTCAGCCAACTTGTCTTCTGACCCATTGTGAAAACATTCCAAATCAATCCCATATTGGATTACATCAGGATTTAGGTCCGTTTTTTGTTGAATCACTTTGGCAATCGTGTGAGTCGGTGAAATAACGCGGTCGAATTTTTGGAGAAGCCAGCCACTGTATTCCCATAATCCTTTTTCAATCAAATTTCCAACGCTTGGCCGCTCAGGCAAATATGCTTTGATAAACCAGGGCAATTGATGTGTTGTGATGGTTATAGGAATATTATTCTTCCGAGCATATCCTAATCCTGTAAATGCAAACTGGAATGGGTCATGCGTGTGAACAACATCCGGAACAAAGTGGCACAGCAATTTTGTATTCTTACGGTGGGCATTCCTGGTATATCGCTGCCCAACCCGAAATGGGTTTATGAATGAACGATGATGATACACCGTAAGCGATTCCTTTTGTTGTGTGTATGGTTCATCATTATCGCTAGAGGTCAATACCAAAACTTGATGTCCACGTTCAACCATGCCTTCTGCCAGCATTTGAACCGCTAGCGAAGCACCACTTACCATTGGCGGATAAGATTGGGTGAGATATGCGATGCGCATAAAACTTCCTCATGTTCTAGTTGATCAACAAGGGTGTAGATTCGGTCCATCAATTCATTTGCCTGAATTGCCGCGGATTTGTTGGGGCCAGGGGTCCAGGGCTCTCCAAATCGTGCATAACATTTTCCTGAAATTTGCCAGTCTCCGGGCGGGATATTGTCATTCCACGGAACACGTATATTTATTAAATCTTGTGGGCGGACATAAAATCCGAGAGGCACGATTGGTACACCGGTTTCGAGTGCCATTCTGATAACGCCGCTCTTGGCCTTGATTCGTGTCTCGCGGCGAACCAGACGTCCCTCCGGAAAGATCGCGACTGTCGCTCCTTCTCTTAGAAGAGAGCAAGCTCGATCATATGCCGGTCGACCGTTTGAGCGGTCAACGCAAATCTGGTCCGTCTTTTCCAATAGCCAACCTAAAACAGGGATTTTATAAAGACCGTTTTGGAAGAGGCAATGCAGTTTCTCTTCCGTTATGAAGGCCAAATACAGAGGATCGCTGCCATTAGTGTGGTTGGCTGCAATAATCTTGGGTCCCGCCGGTAGAGACGTATTTCCACTCACCTCCAAACCATCACTGAATAAGAAGCGATATACATTGAACAAACTTTTCAGACGCTCATCATAAACAGACATCTCACACCTCCACGTTTGTATTTGGACAAAGAAATGAATTTTTTTGTAACTTCCAAATAAGGAGAAAAATCCCAATTGCAATCAATAACGTTACCCACACTACCCTTGGGATTTGGGTACCATATGCACCCACAAACGTCATGGATGCCGTGGCAATAAAACGCCCAATCATATTGGCGATTAAGAAACGTCGAAAACTGATCTCGCCCAGGCCAGCCACAAAGCACATGGCATCATTTGGGAAAATTGGGAGGAAAAGGGAGATGATGTAGAAACCCATTCCCTGGCGAGCAGCGATGTTATCCCACTTTGTAATCACCTTCTCTGAAACAAAACGTTTAGCGAATGGGCGTCCATAGCGGCGTGCTAACCAAAAGGAAATTTGGCCACCAAGAGTCAGGCCCAACCAGGTGAGGAACAATCCCTGCCAAAAACCATAGATGTATCCGCTGGCTAGCATGAGACCCTGACCTGGGATGAATGCCAAGAAAGCCTGTAAGATGAGTAAAAAGATCAGAGTGATCCGTCCCCATGGTCCAGAATCGCGCAACAGAGAGGTAACAGTTTGGGGATTTCCTAAAACAGCAACAGTTTCTGCTGCATATGGCCAAACAGCAATTACAATCATGATTGCAATACTTACGATAAGAAGAATTAGGTAATTTTTTTGCTTCATTTGGCACTCCTAACAAATCGTTACATCTAGTTTGCAATTTCAGACCTGCCAAAACCAGAGATGCGACTGCCAAAAAGTGCCACTTTTCTGAATTGATCTCTATTTCCCCAATGTGTCTCAACGACATGAAAATTTTTAAAACAAAAAACGCCCATCCGGACGTTTTGAATTAAAAGCTCAAATTAAATCAACATCACAAAATCAACAATGATATCCCCCAGACAATCCAAGCCGCAAACTGGGCTACTACGACTGTCAGCGCGGCAATCGCCAGCATTGCGCGGGTACCAAGCTCACGCTTTAGCACAGCCAATGTCGCCAGGCAAGGCAAATAGAACATTACGAAAGTGGCATAGGTCACCATCTGGGGGATAGTCAAAGCAGTGTTGAAATTGACCGTTCCCAACGCTTGACTCAGCATCACCAACGACAGTTCTTTGCGTAGTATTCCAAATATCAAAGGGACGCCAACTTCCGATGGCAAACCTAAACTCCAGGTCACTGGACGGACTAACCAGTTGAATACTACCGCAGCATTGAAATAATTCAGTGCAGCCAATATTGCGCTGCCCACAATCAATAACGGCCAGGCTTCTAACACGAACTCACGCACGCGGAACCATGCTTTGCCAGTTACATTTTTCAGAGTAGGAATCCGGTAGGTGGGCATTTCCAAAATCAAGCCAGGGCTTTCTTCTGGCATCAAGCCGTTCAGAATCCGTCCGGTAACAGCAATGACCAATAAATTAAATAAGTATAAGGCAAAAGCTGCCAGCGGGCCCAGATAAAAGGCAACCAACCCGAACACCACAGCCAGCCGCGCTGCACAGGGAACCAGGGTCGCCAGTGCTGCTGCCAGGTAACGGTCTCGCGGTTCTTCCAGCGTGCGTGTGGACATGACCGCCGGCACGTTACATCCATACCCAAGGATAAAAGGAACAATCGCCTTACCATGCAACCCAATGCGGTGCATCAATGAATCCATCAAGAAGGCGATACGCGGCAGATAACCGATGTCTTCCAGCACTCCCAGGCCAAACAAAAATGGCAATAAGTAGGGTAAAACGATCGCAATGCCCGCTGCAATACCTTGCATTACGCCCAGGACAATTTCCGACAACAAAGTGTCGGCACCAAACGGTGAGAGCACACCCATCGTTACCGCTTCAAAAAACGCCAACAATGGCGGTTCGATCAATTGCCCTATGCCATATACGGCCTGAAAGAATAACAACAGCACGAACAGCAAAAACACGTACCCCCAGATTGGATGTAAAAGTACATCATCCAAGCGGTCGCGTTGGGATATACGGCGCTCCCCCTGTTGGACAAACTTGCGAGTCAGCACACGCGCCTGTTCATGGCGTTCTCCAGCAGCTTCCTTTATTTCATGATTCATATCGTTAGGATGATGACCGTTTTTCCCCACCTGTAAGGCTTTTAGAAATACGCCTTTTACGCCGCGCCCCTTGCTGGCTACCAACGGCATGACAGGTGTTCTCAATTCTGTTTGCAACCCTGGCCCATCAATGTGCAGACCCAGGCGATCGGCTTCATCCATCATGTTCAGGGCAACGATGACAGGTTTGTTTAACGGAAGCAGTTCAAGGGTCAGTTCGAGTCCGAGGGCCAGGCGCGAAGCATCTACCACGTTGATGACAACATCTACCTCGTTCGAATGCAGATACGAAGCTGCTTCCATTTCCGCAGGACTCAGCGCCTCCAGAGTATACGCACCGGGCAGATCTACGATTTCTACCACTTCTCCCCCTACTCGCACTTTGCTTTCTGTGAACTTGACTGTTGTACCGGTAAAATTGCCCGTCTCGGCTTTGTAGCCTGCCACTTGATTGAACAGGGTACTTTTGCCGCAATTCGGCTGTCCAATTAATGCGATTCGCAAGAGTCGATCTCCACAATAATTTTATCTGCAACCCCTCTGCCCAGTGCAATTTCACGTTCATTGCACTCGATCAATAATGGCCCCCCCAGTGGCGCTCTACGCAGTAAGCGCAGATAATCGCCGGGGTAGATGCCATATTGTGTCAATTTACTGCGCAGGTTGATGCCCCCATCAAAATCAACCACTCGAACAGAGACACCAGGAGAAATTTGGAGCAGGGTTTTCATCAGGGTGTTTATATCTCAATTATTGGGCGTAGCCAAGTGAATTTTATCACTGGCTGGGCTGAATCTTATCGCCTTTTTCGAGTATTAAGGGCGAAATTACCAAATTTTCCTGGCGACAGATGACATGTTTCCATCTTTCAAGTATGATTGCCTGCAATGAAACCATTCTTCATAAGAACAAGTCTTGCATTAATTATGGTCCTGCTAAGCGCGTGCAATTTGCCTGGGAGTGAACAGTCTATCCCGGATGTGTCACCAGCAACAGAAACGGATGAATCCGGTCCGGACTACGAAACCGGAGAATGCGCATTCATGTGGGCAAAGAACCCGCTACCAGAGCTTTCTAAAGACTTCGATCAGCTTTTGAAGGAATCGCTACCAAACGCGGAAGGATATGCCGAAGCTTATGGAGAAAATTGTATAACCGAGACGGGCGAGGTTTCACACTTCCTTGCCATGGAAACAGATTATCACGTCACATTTGAAGTGGACAATTTGAATGATGAACAAATATTAGGCGAACTGGTTGAGGCAGTGATAGAAGTATTGGCAGAGTTCCCCACTGAGGATACCCCTGGCCCGAAACCCGGGTATGTTGACCTCACCTTTGAAGCACCCAATGACAGCTTACACCTGTGGCTAATGAGATCGGATATCGAAACCGCGCTCGAAAATGGCATGCAGGGGGAAGAGCTATTTACCGATTTGCAAAATAAGTAATCCTTATCAATCGCACAATTGTTTAAAAACCTCTCATCTTCCCATTGACAAGAAGAAAAATCTATTGTATATTTTGTTTAGTAAATACTAAACATTCTAAATAAAGGCGATAATGAGCGAACAACTGACACAACTAAAGCAGGACTTCACCGAAGGATTGAGCCAGATCAGTAAATTTTGGGGCTTCCCAAAAGGCATGGGAGCTATCTTTGCTGTGCTGTATCTCTCCCCCTCTGCCCAATCGTTAGATGAACTGGTCGCACAAACCGGATTGACCAAAGGCGCGATCAGTACTAACGTACGCGCGCTGGCACGTATGGGGCTGGTACGCCCAACTACAAAATTGGGCGACCGCAAAGATTACTACGAAGCTGAGACCGACTTCTACAAGTCCATCCGTGCCATCCTCAAGGAACGCCAGAACAGCGAATTCGACACTGCAGTCCAGTCAGTGCGGGAAACGCTGGAGAGATTGGAGGCAGGTGTAGGGGTAGAAGACGAAGCGGAGCGACAATTCCTACTGGAACGTGTACGCGCTTTGCAAAGCTTATTCGATGCTTTAGATGGCCTCGTCCGTGCGATTGTCCGGCTGGATGGGCTGGGAATCACCACAATTGAGAAAGTCCTATCTATTCTCAAATAAGGAGGTACGATGAATACCTATTTATCATTTTCTATCGTTTTCGGCCTGACGATTTTGGCCTGCGTTTCGATCACCAGTTACCTGCGCCCGTATCTAAAACGCGTGCTAGTTGATTTGTGTAAAACAGATGAACGCGCACAGTTTTGGCTGGCATTCTCAAACATCCTCCTGATTGGTTTGCCCTTGATTATTACCCTGGGTTTCCGGCCAGAAGCAGTTTCGTTTGAAGCAGCACTTTTTGAAATCGTTGGTCGGTTGAGCGGTAATCTGGCCGGGTATCTGTTTGCACTGGTCGGGATCGGGATCATCGTTTCATTCTTTGCTCTGGTGGTCCCCAGACCCAAGGCCGAGGCAAAATGAAAATCGCAGTCACCGGTGCTTTTTCATATTCTGGAAAATACATCACCCATCGTCTGCTTGAACGCGGCGAAGAAGTCATCACGCTGACCGGGCACCCAAACAGACCTGATCCCTTTGATGGCAAAGTCAAGGCTTTCCCGCTGGACTTCGATGACGAAGCCGGGCTTGTGAGATCGCTTCAGGGTGTGCAGACTCTCCATAACACGTACTGGGTGCGGTTTGACAAGGGCGAGAACACCCAGCCGCGCGCCGTGGAAAACACCCGGGTACTAATAGGCGCGGCTGTAAAAGCGGGCGTGAAACGCATCGTCCATATCAGCATCACCAATCCTTCACACGATTCTGATCTCCCCTACTTCTGGGGCAAGGCTGCCAATGAGCAAACTGTGCAAGAATCCGGATTATCGTATGCCATCCTGCGCCCTACTGTGCTGTTCGGCAAGGAAGATATTCTGATCAACAACATTGCCTGGTTACTGCGACGATTCCCATTCTTAGCCATCCCTGGCAACGGGAAATACAAGCTGCAACCAGTTTTTGTGGATGATCTGTCAGAATTGGCTATAGATGTTGGTTATACGCAGGATAATGTAAAATGGGATGCCGTTGGACCGGACATTTACACGTTTGACGAGATGGTCCGTTTAATAAGCAGAACGCTCGGACTCAACCGAGGCCTGCTGCATGTTCCCCCAAAATTAGCCCTGACCGCAGCACAGTTCCTGAGCCTGTTCGTTGGCGATGTGATGCTGACCCCCGAGGAAGTAGACGGTCTGATGGCTGGATTGCTGTTTTCCAAAGACCCGCCCCGTTGCAAAACCCGTCTGGTTGATTGGCTGGAAGAGAACAAAGAAAGCGTAGGAGCAAATTACGCTTCGGAGTTGAAAAGACACTATTGAAAAACGATCTTGCAAGATGAGACAAATGAATTAAAAAACGCTCTGGTCAGGATGAGGGGGGCATCCTGACCAGAGCGTACGGATTCTATACGTTTATTCCGCGCTCGTCAAATACCGTAGAGGCGTTTTGCCTCATACTCCAGAGGGGTTTGATCAAAATCTAACTATCTTCCGAGTCGTCAGAATCGATATCCGATTTCGAAATTTGGGTGATATTGTTTCCTACTGCAAATTGTCCTTTGATATCCCCTTTGATCGAGGCTTTTACATCACCGGAACTGGGTTTCTCTGACGCTGAAGTAGTAGCTGTCGAAGGGCGATGCGCGGCTTGATTATCGGTAGCAGGCTCAACGTCAAAGAGTTGACCGTCCGGAGAACGCATATAGAGTACAGGAATACCCCATTCGATATCCTGTCCCTGTGTATAAATTGCTTTACGCGCTTCGGTTAGGGCCGCATCTACGGGATAGTTATCTGCCAAGGAACGATAAAATTCGTTCGAGAAGGTCACCGCGGTACGTTCATTGACTTCGAATTGCATGGCTACCACCGCCGGAATCCCCTGCAGGACAAGCTGCTGTGCTGTTCCGGCATACGGATCAGACATGGACGTGCGCGCGCCCTCACAGGCATTTAGAACCGCCAGACGCAGAGACTTTTCGTCGTGCAACAAGGTTCCCAGGTAATGGCCGCTGACCGGTACGCCTGCACCTACTTCATCTTGCAGCAAGAGCAAACCATCTTGATTGAAGTCGCTAAAAGTGCCATGCCCGATAAAGTGAAAGACATGGTATTCATCCCTGCGAAGTTGTTGTTGAAGAGCAGATAAAGTTGGTTGCTCCAAGCGTGTTATCGAAACCTGGCCGTGTTGGACCAGATCTCCTAGCGCATCATTCAAAATTTTCCATTCGGCCTCTACATCCAATTGGGGGTACTCACGCGGGCTGGAAATCATGGCCAAAATGCGCAAAGGTGACTGGATTTTGCGAGGAACTATCTGGCCCGGGTTGTCTAGATAGCGAACGACCGGCGTATCTGTTGACAACGCAAAAAAGCGCCCTAACGATGGATCAAAGAGATATTCCCAGGGTACGTTCAACATCTCAGGCACATCGGACAATCGCAAAAACAAGCGCAGGCTGCTTCCCTCCCGCTCGGCAGAACGTAAAGCATTTTGGTAGAGCGCATGTACTGATCCTGTGAATAGTGCTTCGAACAATTGGGTTCCGAATGCTTTCGCAGCCTGCATTTGCGGTGATTCGACCCGCCGTACACCACGTCGAGATTGCCCCATGCGCAGGATGAAATTCTCCAGTTCCAGGTCCGAGAATGGGAACTCAAATGCGCTGTTTCCTTTTTCCCCCGTTGGCGACTGAACAAATAACCGATATCCTACTTCATACTTCTCCAGAATCAGATCCAAGTTATGATACAAGTTCTTCATCGATATAAATCATCCATTTGTAAGTCTAATCAGGTCCTGGAAAATAGACAAAAAACTCAACGAAGGATGATTCACCCAGGGCACCACCAAGATCTCTCGCTCTAACGTAGAACTGAAAGGTTCCTCCACAGCGTCCAGTAATTTCGTTAGTTACATTCAATTGGGTTGAAGATAAGCGCTCATGATTAATCAAGAGAAGCCAACTTCCAGGTTGAGATTCTACAGCCAGTGATACTTCATAATAATCTATACCACTTGAGTCGGGTGAAGCGAGCCAGTCCATAATAACTTGATTAGAACCGCTTGGGCAAAGAACCGTGTCCGAATCTGTTGGATAAACAATCTCCGGTGCAGGCGGCGGGCTATTCAGGGTATTTGTAGGTGAAGGCGTTCTTGTAGGTGTCCTGGTAGGCGTTGGTGTTCTAGTAGAAGTAGGTGTACTGGTAGGCGTGTTAGTTTTTGTTTGCGTGGGGGTATAGGTATCAGGAATCGAAGTGTGCGTCTTTGTTGGCGTTCTTGTTCGAGTAGGTGGAATTGGAGTATTGGATTCAATCACTTCCGGAATGGTATTCGGTTGTGGAACAGGGTTAGCGCGCGGACCAAAAAGCAGGAATGCGCCGGCGATCACCACAGCGGCAATTACTGCTACGCCCGACCCAACCGCCCCGCACGTCAGGCAACGGCGACAACCGGGCTGCCCGGCTTTTGGAGGCAATGGAATATTGAAAAACACATGCAAATTGTTTTGCGTCACCGCCAACCCGGCTTGGTCCCCAATCGCCTGGCGGATATTTAACGCTTGCGTCAAAAAACCTCGTGCGGATTCATTGAAACCCAGGCAAGCTGCACGCGTACCGATCTGATGTAGGACCCAGCCTTCTACCTTGCGGTCACCCAGCGCACGCGCAGCCTTCAGGATCAGGTTCAGGATATCCAGCCATGTTTGCCAACGCTTACGAAAAATTAGTACACGTTCGAGGCCACGTCCAATCTTGACGACATCCAGCCAGCGATTCTTTTTCTCGGCCTTGTGAATGGCATCTACCAACAGGTCAAGCGATTCGTCCAATAAATTTTGTGCCGGTTTCTTTATTAACCATTCAACGAGAAATTCAATCAACCTGTCTTCCCAGGAGGCCAAATCCCATAACCGGGAAATGGTTCCAGACAATTCGCCCGCTAATTGAAATCGTGAGCCATCTGCTTGCACCAAGCCGAGCGAAACCAACTCTTGCAAATCCTTAACCACCACATCCGACTGAGAGATGGAGCGAAGATGTTCCACCGGCACTGCGATACCTCCGGCAGCAGCCATGATAGCAATGAGTCGCTTTTGGGTATCTGTAGACTCTTCTAATGAGAGCCTGGGTATCTCATCATCAGTTACCTGCTGTATTTGAGCTCTCACGTCGGATATCGTAGCCATTCCCTCGCGGACAACAGAAGCAGCTTGTAAAACCTTCAACGGATGACTGCCAAGCAGCACGCATATTTCTCGAACTTCAGCCTGCTCCCGTTCATCCAACGCGCGATTTAACTCAAGCACAAACAAATCCAGCGCATCAGCGACGGGCAAGCCCGCCAACGACACAGCTTGGCCTTCCCCCCAGATACTTCGTTCTTCAGCAGCCAACACAAACATGCAGCCAGGGAGAGCATCTAACAAGGCTGAGGTATCATCACGCGCCAGGTCTATGTCATCCAGAAAAATTAGCGCATTGATGCTCTGCATTGCGATACGGATTTCGGTATCTGATGGTTTGAAATTCGACTGGCTCTCGTGAAATACGTCAAAGAGAGATTGCAATATATCATCCAGCCCAAAACCAGATATGGAAAGGTAAACAACGCCATCTCGAAATTGATTGGTTTCTGGGAGATGGGACAGGCTCCGCAACAACGAAGTTTTCCCAATTCCAGCCGGTCCATACAATGAGACAGGTGTGGATGTTCCAAGTGCCGTTTTAACAGAAGCAGTTTCATTCTCTCGATCAAGAAGCGCAGTGAAGGGGCGGGGACGCAAGCTGACAGCGCCTGCCCGTCTCGTGTAGTTTGGTATTTGTGGAGCGACGTTGACCACTCCCCCGTTCACATCCCCAATTTGTAAGATGTAATTCCCAACCGCAACCTGCCCCTGAATATCCCCATCAATTGTCGCCTGGACATTTCCGTTGGGAGGCATCTGGCATCCTTTCTCAAACCTCTAAAACAGTAAAATCGGATTACAGTATACATCAGGACTTATGCAAAATGACGGAGAAAGTCCGAAAATAAATCAACACCTGTTTCAAATCAATCGATATCAATTACCCCGCTGCAAGTCGGCGCGTTCATGCACCCATAATAGCGTTTTCCAGCCTGTGATCCTTCACGATGAATTCGAAGCACCATCATTAATCCGCACTCTGGGCACATGGGGGCAGAATCGGATGTCTCTTTATCTTGAGAAGGCTGGCTTTGCTTCACTTTTAAGAGCGCCAGGTTGAATAAATTGACCAAATCTGTCAGCTCGTATGTTTCACTGGAGGGCACATGCACCAACGGCAAGCCTGCATCCATAAATAATTCTTCCATGAATTTGTCAGATGAGCGCGTTTCTTCTTTTCTGACCGGTTTTACCAATTCCACCCCAAAGGCAGGTTTCATGCTGTCTGGTTCGCAGAGCAAAAAATCTACATGCTTCCGAAATATCTTGTTGTAGAAGTGAACGTTTTCGTTAGGACGCTGAATGTAAAAGATATCGTTCAGTGAAACTTTTGGACAGACAGCATAGTGCCCTTCCGCCATTTCTAATAAAACAGATAGCAAAGATAATTCTGTAAAAGACAAAAATTGCTTTCTTAAGCGATATGGCAGGCGATCTTTAGTCTGTTTTACACTCATCATTTTCCCTGAAATGATTATAGGACAAAATTACACGAAGTACAACAACTTTTATCTACTTATTGCGCTCTGAGTTCCCCCACTTCATGAAAATTCCGAAGATAAGGGGACATGAAATATTCACCTATCTTCTGGTGCATCGATTCGAACGTGATGAGGAGTTTTACTAAAATGGTAATGCTACGCCGATCAATTTCAAACCTGCGTAGATATTCAGCAAGCCGACAACTGCTGGCCAGGGTGCACGTTTTGCCAGCTCCAATAATACATCCCAGAATGAGACAGATTGCAAGGCTGCACTCTCGGAGGCAGGTTTAAGTACACCCAACCAGACCAATACAGAGATAATCTCTAATGCAACCCCCACAATGATGAGTAAATAGCCAACAAATATTTCCATTAATCACCTCACAAAGGTAAAATATATTTCACATAGTATAGAACAATTAGAGAACGAAAGCAATCAAAAACCTTAAAAGGATTGTCAATTCGATTTCGGAGTTGTATACTCTAATTATCGGGCTCAACCAATAAGGAGGTTCAAATGCCCAGACACCATTTCGCACATTCAATATTCTGTATTACGCCGCCCCATATGTTACGCGAGATTGTACTTAACGGTTCAGATGCACAACGCGAACTTGCTCTCAGGTCTATCACGATTTCAGAGCAGGTCAGAGGGCAGAGAGGCGCAATGACAAAGGATATCATTTCGCTACTGAAACCCGTTGCAACCGAGATCAAACAACGCATCGTGTACGATGCGGAAAACGGTAACCAATTACCAGGAAATGTCGCCAGACAGGAAGGCGAGCCACCGGTAACTGATGACGCAGTCAATGAAGCGTATGACGGTTCAGGCGTTACCTACGACATGTTCTATGAAGTATATGGTCGCAACTCAATTGACAACAATGGTTTACGATTGGATTCGACCGTTCACTACCAGAAGGGCTACGATAACGCTTTCTGGAACGGGCAGCAAATGGTGTATGGAGACGGGGATGAGGATCTGCCAGAGGCACAGCGCTTGTTCAATCGTTTTACAGCCGCGTTGGATGTGATCGGACACGAGTTGACACATGGCGTAACTCAGTATGAGGCTGGTCTAGTCTACTGGGATCAATCGGGGGCACTGAACGAATCAATGTCGGATGTGTTTGGTTCGCTTGTCAAACAATTCCAACGTCAGGAGACCGCCGATCAGGCGAACTGGATCATCGGCGAGGGCTTGTTCACCAGCAATGTCAACGGCGTGGGCATCCGCTCGATGAAAGCACCGGGAACAGCTTATAACGATCCGGTTCTGGGGAAGGATCCGCAACCGGGTCATATGGATGATTACGTGAAGACCATCGAAGACAATGGCGGTGTGCATATCAATTCGGGGATTCCCAACCATGCATTCTACGTACTCGCTGTCGAATTGGGTGGTTATGCCTGGGAGAAGGCCGGGCATATATGGTACAAAACCCTGACCGAAAAACTGGCTGAGCGTGCAACCTTCCAGCAAGCAGCGGATCTGACATTCGAAGCTGCAGGAGAGTTGTATGGTGCTGGAAGCCTAGAGCAACAGGCCGTGCAAAAAGGCTGGGCTGAAGTAGGTATCATGATTGGCGGTGACGCACCCACTGGCTGCCTGCCCGCAATATTACGGGTATTTGGACTTTCGAAATAATATAAAGGAGAACCCCCATGACAAAGATCTATTATGAACGTACTGGGGGATTCATGGGCAGGAAAGTCAGTGTAACCATTAATATAGACAACCTGCCCGAAGATCAAGCTGAACTGCTGGATGATTTGCTGGATGAGGCTGATTTCTTCGAACTTCCGGCTGATCTAACGAAGCCAACCATGCCGGATTCGTTCACGTACAATATCACAATCAGCAGCGAAGAGAGACAGCACAGCGTACGCGTCAGCGATACAACTGCGCCGGATGACTTGCGACCGCTGCTGGAAGAATTGAGCCGGCAGGCGAGGATGCAACGATAATGATAAAAAATGAGCAGGTGCGAGCCTGCTCATTTTGATTTCACCAACTTTTCCAATAAATCAATTTCTTCTTTTTCAGACTTTACATTCCCATCCAGCCAGGCATTTCGCAACTGACGCAGGATATTCTGATACTCAGGCCCCGGAGGGAGACCTCGCGCCTTTAGATCGTGGCCTGTAGTTTTTGGCTCGACATAGACCCAATCAGCTAAATAAGACCGCAGAGCTGCTTTTGTTTCTCCATCCACCGAGAGAGATACAGCATAGATAGCCAGGTCAGGCACGTCGTCAAGACGATCTACCCAGAAGCTGGGTTTTGATCCAGCCAATGATGGCAAATCATTGCGTAGATGGGAGGCAGCCAGGATCAATTTCGTCAGCGCGGCGGGAAACCGTAATCGGTCAGAAAGAACCTTGATTGTGGCAGGTTTGACGGGAGAAAGCCAAAGCAGCCAGGCTAGCGCCCGTTTTGGCGGGAGCATGCCCGGGGGTACGTACGAAGCGATTTCTTGTTCTTTGGGCGAGGAGCAATCTGGAGCGGGTGGCGGTAAATCCGGATGAATGGCTGATAATAGACCCAGGTCATCGAGACGTGTCAACATCTCTATCCAGTTTGGTTCATCCAGCATGCGGTCCAACTCGTGACGCACACGTTCGGGCGAAAGTTTTTCCAACATAGGACGGGCTTCGTCCATCAATTCTCGCGTACGGTCTTCGATCTCAAAATCATAACGTTGTTCATAACGGACAGCGCGCAGCATGCGTGTGGGATCATCTACAAAGGACAGCGAATGCAGAACACGCACAATTCCACGCTCGAGGTCAGCCAGTCCGCCCCAGTAATCATGTAATTCGCCATAATGATGACCATCTAGGCGCAAGGCCAGCGTATTGATGGTGAAATCACGGCGATGCAGATCGAGCTTGATACTGCCGCGCTCAACTGTTGGAAGTGCAGTAGGATGTTCGTAGAATTCAGTGCGGGCGGAGATCAGATCAAGAAATTCCGGGAATTCTTCTCGGTCTTCTAAACCGGATTCCTTCACAAACCATTTGGCTGTTCCAAAGCGTTTATGCGTGGTCACGCGCCCACCGAATTTTTTACTAAGCGCCTTCCCCAGGGCAATCGCGTCCCCTTCTACAACAATATCGAAGTCCTGGCTTGAATGCTCCAGCAAAAGGTCACGCACAAAACCGCCAACAATGTACACGGCCACCTCCTGTGTATCAGCTTCAGCAGCTATATAGCGGATAAGTTCAATCTGAGGGGCAGGCAACGCTTTTTCCAGGAGTGACGCCAGGTTCTTATCGCCATTGCGCCTTTCCGGCGGAGCCAGGGTCTTTAGTAGATCCGTACGCGTCACTATGCCGATCACATGCCCATCTTCATCCACCACAGGTATCTGTCCCCACCCACTGTCCGTCATACGCGCCTGGAGATATTGCAGCGAATCATCAGGAGAAACGGTCACTTCCCCTGCATCCATCAGGCTGGCAGCAGTGAGGTTGAGTTGGTGCGCCAATGCGCGGTCCACCGCCCGGCGGGTCAGCAATCCGACAACCTTTCCATCATCTACAACGGGATAGCCTTCGAAGCCGCTGCGTTGCATCATCTGGGCAGCTTCTTTTCCGGGTGTTTTAGGGTCAAGCAGTTGCGGACCACGCGACATGATCTGGGCTACGGTAACAGACGGCTGGACATGAATTTGCAGCAACTCTAAAAGCCTTTTGCACGTTTCTTTCAACGCTTCAGCCTGTTCCCCATTCCCATTCCGAATCAGCGCCGCGGCAGCACGGTTATGACCACCGCCTCCAAACTCAGAGGCCACCTTCGAAACATCAATCGCATCGCTGGTGGAACGCGCCACAATGCGTATACCATCTTGCGTGGAGACAACCACAAACAACGCGTCGGGATCGAGTAAATCGCGCAGCTTGTGTGCCAGTGTAGAGATTTCTTCATCCATTCGACTGGAATCTCCGCAGGCGACAATGATACGATGCCCATTGATGTGATGCGTTTGGGCATTATCCAGAAGTTCTTCATACAGTTCGCGCTGCCCGGTTGAGAGCGGTGGGTTGAGAAAATCCGCCGCGATATTAAGCCTGGCGCCCCGCTCAAGCAGCCAGGCAGCCGCACGCACGTCGCGCGGCGTGGTACGGGAATATGTCAGGGAACCGGTATCTTCATAAATCCCGAGCAACAACAGCGTTGCCTGAAGTGATGTCAGAGAGTTATTACCCACTTGCATCGCTTCAACCAGCACCGTTGTGTTTGCACCTATCTCTTCAATAGACACCTGCCAACCGTCAGGTAATCCGGAGCGCAAGGGGTGGTGATCCACCACGTTGACAGTTGTCTTTTCGCTCATACCTTTCAACGTCACCATGGACTGTGTATCGACCAGCGTGACGTGTTCCACTTTTCCCGATGGCAAATCACGTGGATCCACAAAGGAAAAATCCGCGCCGTAAAGGGTAATAAACGAACGTACGTTGCGATTTATGCGGCGTGGTAAGACAGGAATCGATCGCTTATCCAAAAGAGAAGCACCGCACAAGGAAGCCAGAGCATCGAAGTCTGCTTGTTCGTGGGTCAGAATTAAATCCATATATGTAAATTATACATGCGACAAAGGCGTTTTAATTCTTGAAATATTAGATAAAGCCTGTCATAATAAACTCATGTATACTTTGTGGGAAGCGTATGGCGATTAAATACGATAATTTTGATTTGTTGATAGAACGTTCGGGGAAGGGATTCAAGGCGCGTGTCCTTGAATCTCCCGCAGGGGAAGCGATCACACACTTCCAATTACCTTACACAGAAACTGAAATTGAAAACTTTTACATCCAAATCGGACACACACGCCTGATCGAATCATCTGAAATGCAAAAGATGCGTCTTTTCGGGCAAGAACTATTCGAGGCTACATTTACTGGCAATGTACGCGACAAATTCCGCGAAAGCCTGGCCGAGGCCAATAGAAAGCACGAGGGCTTACGCATTCGTCTGCGGATCTCAGAAGTCCCAGAGTTGGCCAATATGCCCTGGGAGTTTATGTATGACACCGGTTTGAGTCGGTTCTTGACGCTTTCAATCGAGACGCCTCTGGTACGCTATCTGGATGTGCCACGCGATATTCAACCGCTGACAATCCAACCCCCTTTGCACATCCTGGTTGTTATCGCCAGTCCACGAAACTTTCCTACACTCAATGTCCAACGCGAATGGGAAAATCTGCGAGAAGCGCTTCAGGGACTCGAAAACCGTGGCCTGGTCAAGTTGACCAGACTGGAGAGGCCTACCCTTCAGGCTTTACAGCGTCAACTCAGGCGAGGCGAATACCACATCTTCCATTTTATCGGGCATGGTGTATTCTCGAAACACTTGCAGGATGGGCAATTGCTTTTCGAAGACGAGATCAAGGGGGGCGATCCCGTCAGCAGCCGTGACCTGGGTATCATCCTGCACGATCACAAACAATTACGCCTGGCCGTCCTGAATGCCTGCGAAGGCGCACGGACATCCTTGGAAGACCAGTTTTCAGGGACAGCCCAGAGCCTGATGCTGCAAGGTCTACCAGCGGTGATTGCCATGCAATTCCGTATTACAGATATCGCCGCCATTACAATGGCACGTGAATTTTATTCTGCACTTGCCGATGGCTACCCGGTGGACGCATCCCTCACAGAAGCGCGCAAATCCATAAAAACGCACGGAAACGAACTCGAATGGGGTACGCCGGTACTTTACATGCGCTCCCCGGATGGCGCTATTTTCGATGTAAAGAATCTACCACCCAGAACGCCGGCAACAAAAACTGTTTCTTCGCTCGATCTGGATACGGTCAAGCGAATGACAGTTCTTTATACCGAAGGTCTGGAAGCCTTTTATCTTAAAGAGTGGGAAAGGGCAATCTCGAAGTTCAGAGCCATAATTGATGAACAACCTGATTACAAAGATGCCGTTACAAAGTTGGAAATCGCGCAAAAGAGCTTGAACCTCGCTTCGCTAGACAATCAAGCTAAAACTGCAGAAACAGATGGTAACTGGGAAACCGCCGTCAAAGTTCTGGAGAAAATTACGAAGCAATTTCCAGAACAAGATGCATTCTCACAACGTTTGAAACACGCTCAAAAACAGAAGCGACTGTCAAATCTATATGATGAAGCCCGGCAGCTTGCCCAAGCGAAAAAATGGGGTACAGTTGTGCATGTCTTTAAAGAAATCCACTCACAAGACCCTCAATATCCTGATCCTGAAAATCTGCTTGTACAAGCTGAAGAAGCCAATGAGGCTGAAAAAACACAAAGAGAATTGGAGGCACTCTATCGTAATGCCCTGGAGGCAATTGGTGCAAAAAACTGGTCCGTTGCACAACAGAACCTACAACAAATCCAATCAAGACAAAAAGAGTACCGAGAAACAGAGCGATTGCTGAAAAATGTGAATCTCGAAATCGAGCGTATTGAGAAAAAAGAAGAAGAAAAAGAGAAGGTTGCTTCTCTCTACGTTCAGGCAGAAAATCTGACCGATCGAAAACAATGGCAAAAGGCGTTGGATAAGATCGAAGAAATCCAGAGGATTCAACCGGATTTTGATGACCCAAAGCAGATTAAGTTAAGAGCTAAAACCGAACTGGAAAAGGTCTACCAGGAGGAAGAAAAACAGAACCACCTGGCAGAGTTATACGCGCAGGCTGTCAAGCTTAATCATGATGGTGAATACCAGCAGGCATTGGAAACATGGAACCAGATCCGCGCGTTAGACTCAACATATCCAGACAAGCAAAAAGTTTATGCAACTGCTCAAGGAGTGCTCAAGAAACTTGCGCGGAATGACGGTCAATCAAATTGGATCGTATGGACACGAGATTTTCACCCAAATTGGGGAATTCTAGCAATTGGAACCATATTATTTTTTATTCGTTTTGGTACATTATGGTTGACGAACATCTGGTACGAAAATGGAGTTATCGATTTTACAGCTAACTCGTTTATAACTTGGATCCTATTTGGAATCCTGGTTGGGGTGTTGAATATTTACATTTATCGATTTCTGAAGTTTGACATCTCTTTGAAAAACTCTCTCATACTTGTTGCTGGGTGGGTAATTAGCAGCATGGCGGTTCCTATCACACTAACCATCTTTCCGGAATTTGTACACAGATTTTTAATTGGAAGCACGCTTGCAGGAGCACTCTATGGCCTGTTACTTCATCTGACATTACCAGACATTAAACCCCGTCCAAAACCACGAACACTCATTTTGGGAATTGCGTTTGGAATGTTTGTGGGAAATTTAAGCTGGACCTGGTTCAGCAATGTCGCTGATTTCAATTCCCAGCTAACCGGAGCCTTTACGCTTTTCGTCGCCACAATTATTTCAGGGTATTATGCTTTTGAAAAACCTGGGTTAGCAAGTACAGTGCAACCAGAGTTGGGATTAGAAAAAAAAGCACTTTTACTGGCTGGTATCCTTTTCCTGGCTAAATGGTTGAGTAACGTTACTGGCGTTTACATTGAAGACACAATTCTTTATCCAATAGATATCAACTGGGACAACGCTCCATACGTAATGGTGAATTTACGTTTGGTTCTATTTGCGATATTCGCCGCCTGGTCCATCACTCGGTTCTTTAAATCAAATATGGTTCCTCTGACCGAAAAAGATGTTCTTCTACTAGCCATTTCTTGGATTCCAGGAATGGTTGCCACTTCGTTCATTGGATTGTATTTTGGGAATGACTTAGGATACGAATGGGGATGGAGGCTCGGTTGGTTAACAGGTGGGCTTTTTTGGGGACTTGGCATCTGGTTGGCAACAAGAAAATATCAAACGCAGCCAGTATTAATTTACCTTATAAGTACTATCTTGATTTGGGCCGGTAGTTTTCTTACGATCGTTATGTTCGATCCTCAATTAGGAGATTTTTTCTCTCAGATTTTCAGGGATTCACTTGGAAGGGAAATTGCAGATTTTATCAGTCCCGGAATCGCTGGATTGTTCGCCGGTTTATATACATTAAACCAGTTGAAAATGAGCAGCAACAAACATCATATCAATTGGAGTGCCGTGCTAGTCGCTATCCTTGGATTTTCACTGGGAAACCTTCTAGTGAATATAATCTTCCAATCTTATGATGAACTTAGCCACGTTCAAATTTTCATCTGGGGATTGATAAGCGGTGTTTCCCTTGCAGTTTTCTCAAAGGATTACAAACATTATCTGCTTTTAGGCGCACTTGGCGGACTTGGACTCCTGATAGGGTTTCAGGTTTATCTTTTCTCAAACGGACCTTTCTACGAACTCTGCGTTGGGGGAGTGTTAGGTTTATTTTTAGGGTTGACCACCAAAGACATCCCACGGGCGGTAATCATGACACTCATATCCTTTGTTGCCTTCGTTGTCCGGGGAATTCTCAGTTATTTTTTGCTTGAATTGTTTGATTATCCTGAATGGCAACTTGTTCTCTATGCGCTATCCGCCGGAGTCGCTGGAGCGATCATCGGGGCAACTTGGAACTTTTTAAACAGCGCTGATGACAGGTCTCTCTTAAGCGAATCAGAAGCGTAATCTTTTCACTATCACAATTTCAGGTATAATACGTCACATGTTAACGAACCCCTCCCCAGCTCCGCAAAAGTGTAACTCTGCCTGGTACGGATAGGTTCGTTTCGGCGTGTCATGAGACGGCTCCCAACCAGGCGAGCCGTTTTTTATTGGGCGATGGACGGTAGACCGAGGAAAGTAGAACATGGATAATACGAGATTGACTGTTGACGAATTGACGGAAAAAATGCACGACTTTGTGCGCTCGAAAGGCTGGTACAAGGCAGACAGCAAACGCCCACAGACACCTCGCAATTTGTCTATTTCGTTAGCGCTAGAAGCGGCTGAGATCCTGGAGCACTTTCAATGGAACGAAGAGTTTGATCGAGACGAATTGGCGGAAGAACTGGCGGACGTGGCTTTGTATTTACTGCAACTGGCATCCAATGCAGAAATCGATTTGGAAGATGCAATTTTAAAAAAACTGGAAATCAACGCGAAGAGAGAATGGAAATAAACATCCACGAAGAACAAGAAGTTCACGAATTGGTTGAAAAATTATGAAGATTTCTGTATTTGGTGGTTCACAGCCCAAGCCTGGCACTCCTGCTTACGAAGAAGCCCGTCAACTGGGCGAGCTTTTGGCGAAACGTGGTCATACTGTAATGACCGGCGGTTACATCGGCACGATGGAAGCTACCAGCCGCGGCGCATCCGAAGCGGGCGGGCATGTCATCGGCGTGACCTGTGACGAGATCGAACGCTGGAGACCTGTCCAATCCAACCAGTGGGTGGCTGAGGAATATCGCCGAGAAACGCTGATTGAACGGATGCAGGTACTTATCGGTGATTGTGATGCGGCCATCGCTTTACCCGGCGGAGTCGGCACGCTCACCGAAATTGCTCTAATGTTGAATCTGATGGTCGTGGAGTCTATGCACCGGAGGCCGTTGGTACTGGTCGGGAACGGCTGGCAGTCCGTTTTTGATCAGTTTTCCACCCAATTTGATGTCTACATCACCGGGAATCTTAATGACCTTGTGCAATATGCGGAAGATGTAGAAACTGCCGTAAAAACAATGGAAACCGGACTCCAAAGTCTGGAGACTCTGGATAAAGAAGAATAAATTACACGCCAACGTCTGGCCCCCTACGGGGGTGACAAGAAGTTGGACTCCAATTTCGAGGAAACAATGGCTGACGATAAACTCCCTACCCAAAAAGAAAATTTCGCCGAGTGGTACAACCAACTCGTGCAAAAGGCCGAACTGGCCGACTACGCACCTGTGCGTGGCTGTATGGTGGTGCGTCCTTACGGTTGGACGCTATGGGAAAACATGCAGGCAGGGCTCGACCGTCGCTTCAAGGAGACCGGTCATGTCAATGCGGCTTTTCCCACATTAATTCCCCTCTCCTTCTTTGAGAAAGAGAAGGAACATGTAGAAGGCTTCTCACCCGAACTGGCGGTGGTCACACATGGCGGGGGCCAGAAGTTGGAAGAACCTTTGGTAGTACGCCCCACGTCCGAGACCATCATCGGTTACATGTATTCCAAATGGATCAAATCCTGGCGCGACCTGCCCGTTCTGATCAATCAGTGGGGTTCGGTTTTGCGCTGGGAACTGCGCACCAAGCTCTTCCTACGGACTGCCGAGTTTTACTGGCAGGAAGGCCACACTGCTCATGCCAGCGCAGAAGAAGCGCGCGAAGAAACCTATCGCATGTTGGACGTATATGAGGACTTTGCCATCAACGATACAGCTATCCCTGTATTTAAGGGTGTCAAATCAGAGAGTGAGAAATTTGCCGGTGCGCAAATGTCCACCAGCATTGAAGCCATGATGGCTGATAAACGCGCCCTGCAATCTGGCACCTCACACTTCTTTGGTCAAAACTTCGCCAAGGCTTTCGATATTCAATATCTCGACACCAACAACACCCTGCAATACTGTCACACCACTTCGTGGGGATTGTCCACGCGCATGATCGGCGCGGTCATCATGGTGCACGGCGATGACCAGGGGCTGAAATTACCTCCCAAGATCGCGCCCATCCAGGTTGTGTTGGTTCCCATTTACAAATCAGAAGATGAGAGAAGTAAAGTTATGCAAGTGGCCAATCGAGTCTTCGCTGAACTCAAAGCTGCCGGTATCCGTATCAAGATGGATGATCGCGAAGAGGTCACGCCCGGTTTCAAGTTCAACGACTGGGAAATGCGCGGTGTACCTCTTCGTATCGAGATCGGACCTAAAGATGTGGAAAAGGATTCGGTCGCGTTGGCAAGACGCGATGTCCTCGGACGGGCAGGCAAGTCGTTCGTATCACAGGATAATCTGACTGCTACCGTTACCGACATGCTGTCTGACATCCAGGCCTCCATGCTCGAACAAGCCACCGAGTTCCGGGATGCCAACGTCCACGATCCCGAGGATTATGAAGCCTTGAAGGAAGTCGTCAAAGACGCTTGGGCCTTTTCCTGGTGGTGCGGCTCGAAGGAATGTGAAGCCAAGGTCAAGGAAGACACCAAAGCTACCACGCGCGTCATTCCCTTCAATCAGCCCGAAGATACAGGCAAGTGTATTGTCTGTGGCGAGAGCGCAGAGAAGAAAGTCTATTTTGCGAGGGCCTATTAAAAACAGAAATCAGTAGCCAGTCGTCAGTGACTGACGACTGGCTACTGAACACTGGTTACTAAACCAATGCCTGCTATAGATCTCGCCCGTTTGCGTAAACAATCCAATCGTCTGGTCGATTTTTTCTTCGTACCGGAAGATTTCTTGAAGTACCTGCGTGAGATGCTTGATTTTTACGTAAACTACAGTCTACGGACTAAGGAGGACATCGCACCCGGATCGAACCTTCCTACCTACCGTACACCCTTTGTCGTGATGCGACAGATCGAAAAATCGATTGGCGCTACCGCTGCGGAGAATCCGCATTACGCGCTGGAACTGGCCGATCTGCTCTGGGATGAGGGCTATATCGAAACCCGGCTGCTGGCTGCCTTCCTGTTAGGGCGCATTCCGCCTCAGGAGGAACGTTTGCTGGCGCGCCTGACCGCCTGGACCCAGCAGGTGCTCGACCCGAGCGTTCGCAGCGCGTTGTTGACGACAAGTTTCACCCGCATGCGTAAAGAAACTCCGGATGAATTCCTGACAGTTGTCAGTGAATGGTTACACCCTGCTCGTCAACGATATTGGTCGAATGGCATCCAGGCACTATTGCCGATGATCAGCGATTCCACCTTTGATAATCTGCCACCGATATTTGAACTGACACGCCCAATCATCGAAGCCGCTCCCGGAGTTCTGCAATACGACATAACCGACCTGATCAACACCCTCTATCAGACCTCTCCCTCTGAAACGGAATATTTTTTACGGGAAATCTTGGAAACCAGCCCAAATCCGTTAACTGCGATCACACTGCGACGTATCTTGAAAGCTTTTCCACCCGAATTACAGGCTTCACTACGCGACCTGGTACGCCAAAAACGGACTACAAATTAAATCCCGCAAATTGACTATTAAAAGGGTGGAAATTATCTAGTAAAATCTTTTTATCGGAACCCCTCAATCTATACTGCAACAGTGCTAAGTTGTAAGGCCAGGATTGATCGTTTATCTTGATAATCCACAGGAAGCATTACATCTGAAGAAGTTGCGGCCCTAATTCAATTGGACGGTATCCCATGTTAAATATCGCAAAAGCTGTATTCGGTGGATTGATGCTTTTCCTCGGCCGGGATATGGACTGGCTTTTCTCCCTTGGATTGGGTTTGTTGGTCGGCTTGAATCTGACCACACTTATAGAACTGAATTCCCCTCAATGGATGTTCATCCTGGTCGTTGTTGCCACTGGCATTGTGAGCATCTTGCCATACCTTGTCTATCCTGAAGCCAGCTTCATACTGACCGGATTCCTGTTTGGAGGCTTTGTGCTTTCCGGGTATGGAAGTGATTTGCTTCAGGCCTTTCTGGGTTTCGGACTTTCTGGCTCAGAATGGCTGATTTTTATTGTGGGTGCGGTGATCGGGGCAGCAGTCATTGGTCTGACCCGAGAATGGGGCATCATGTTTGCAACCGCGCTGGCAGGCGCTTTCCTGGTTTCGGATATTTTCACCACGCTCACCCCTGTCGCCAGATTTCTTGTGGCAGGCGGACTTTTTATCACCGGAAGCATCGTTCAGGTGATCATTATGCGGATGGAGAAAGCAGCCGAACGGTAAAATGGCCCGCAGGATAATATTTTTACACGGACTGGAGAGCAGCGAACGAGCCTATAAGGCCAGCCTTATTCGTAAATCATTTCCAAAATTGATCGTACCCAATTTCACCGGATCGCTTGAAAATCGGATGGAAGAGCTTTATCCGATTATGGGAAACAAAACGAATTGGACCATTATCGGCTCATCTTTCGGCGGATTAATGGGAGCGATCTTTACCTGCGAACAACCTGATAAAGTTGAAAAACTAGTCATGCTGGCTCCTGCCCTGATGCTGCCCCAGTTCAAACCCTACCTCGACATTTCGACTTCGCTCAGCGCAGGCCGTAAACCTGTTTCTGTTCCGACCACCATCATCCATGGGAAACAAGATGAAATCGTACCGCTCGAAGAAGTGCGTAGAATCGCTCAAAAAGTCTTCACCGATCTGACATACAAAATCGTGGACGATGACCATGGTCTGCATAAAACAGCTGACGCCATAGACTGGAAATCATTCCTGGCATGAAATATACCCACGCGTGAGAAAGAAAAACACGTTTCATATTTCATACTACCGGGCAACTTAAGCCCGGTTTTGTGTTTTAACTTTCGGTAATTGTTGCCCGTATATCTAAAATGCAGTATATTAGATAAAACCCATCGTTAATGGAGGAAACCTATGCCAAAAGATAAACCCGAGTTAGAGGGGGATGTTTACTATCCGTCAGATGAAGTTGTTTCGCAAGCCAATGTCCCTGATTGGGACGAAATGGCAGACTTTGCCCTAAGAGACCTGGAAGGTTTCTGGGCAGAGCGTGCTGAGGAACTGGAATGGTTTGAGAAGTGGGATAAAGTGTTGGACGACTCGAACAAACCTTTTTTCAAATGGTTTACCGGCGCGAAAACCAATATCGTCCATAACTGCCTTGATCGTCATATGACCACCTGGCGCAAGAACAAACTGGCGCTCATCTGGGTCAGTGAAGACGGCAAAGAAGAACGCACCTTTTCGTATTATTCACTCAACCGCGAAGTCAATCGCTTTGCAAACATCGTAAAAGCCATGGGGGTAACCAAAGGAGATCGAGTCACGATTTATTTACCCCGCATCCCCGAAATTTACTTTGCCATGCTGGCCTGTGCCAAGATCGGCGCGATCCATTCAGTAGTGTTTGCCGGCTTCTCAGTGGACGCGCTAAAAGAGCGCATCGATGACAGTGAATCGAAACTGGTCATCACCGCAGATGGCAGTTGGATCAACGGCAACATTTTCGAACTCAAACGCACTGTAGATGACGCCATCAAATCTTGCCCGTCGGTGGAGAATGTGATCGTTGTCAAACGCACAGGCCATGAGGTCCCAATGGAGGCAAGCCGCGATCACTGGTATCACGAAATGCTTACCCTGCCAATCGCCAATGGCAAGTGCGACACCGAGGTGTTAGATGCGGAAGACCCACTTTACATCCTGTACACTTCCGGCTCAACCGGCAAACCCAAGGCCATCCTGCACACGCATGGCGGCTATATGGTTGGCACCTACACCACGCTTAAATATGTTTTCGACTTGAAAGATGATGACCGCTGGTGGTGTGCAGCCGATCCCGGATGGGTAACCGGTCACTCATACATTGTTTATGGACCGCTGATTTTAGGCGCGACCTCCTTCATGTTCGAAGGCGGACCGGTGTATCCATATCCCAATCGCTGGTGGCAACTTGTGGAACGTTACGGGATCTCGGTCTTTTATACGGCGCCAACCGCCATTCGCGGATTGATGCGTTTCGGGCGAGCCTGGCCGAACAAACACGATCTTTCGTCCTTACGTCTGCTCGGCTCCGTCGGAGAACCGATCAATCCCGAAGCCTGGAAATGGTACTATGAGGTCATCGGAAAAGAAGAATGCCCGATCATGGACACCTGGTGGCAGACCGAGACCGGTATGTTCATGATTACGCCCACCCCGGTCGTGCCGCTCAAACCCGGCTCAGGCACGCGTCCGTTCTTCGGGCAGGAGGCTGAGATCCTGGATGACGACGGCAATCCTGTTCCGGATGGCGAGGAAGGCTATCTGGTGCTCAAGAACCCCTGGCCCTCTATGCTGCGCACCATTTACGGAGATGATGATCGCTACGTCAACCAGTACTGGAGCAAGTATCCCGGCAAATACATGACTGGCGACTCCGCCAAACGCGACGAGGATGGATACTTTTGGGTCATTGGTCGCGTGGATGATGTCATCAAGGTTTCGGGGCACCGCCTGGGGACAGCTGAAATTGAGTCGGCGCTGGTCAGCCACGAGGCAGTGGCAGAGGCGGCTGCCATCGGTCTATCACACGAAGTCAAGGGACAGGCCATCCATGCCTACGTTATCTTGAAAGCAGGCTACAGCGGTTCACCCGAACTGGCAGAAGAACTACGCCAACATGTTTCAACCCACATGAGCCCGATTGCCAAACCGGAGGAGATCAATTTTGTCGATTCACTGCCCAAGACACGCTCCGGTAAGATCATGCGTCGTGTGCTGAAAGCACGCGCACAGGGTTTGCCCGAAGGTGATCTGAGCACGCTAGCAGATTAAGTTCCAAGAACTGATACCAAAAAGCCGCCCAGAAAAGGGTGGCTTTTTGGTATTTTCAGCGATCTATCCGAACATTGTAAACATGAATTCTGGCACCCAGAATTTCCCGTATCCAAATAACCCTAACACGATTGAGCCTACTAAAATTACAACCCCAAACCATATCAAAATGTGGTCTTTGAATTTTCGCTCCAGCACTTGCAACCATGTGCGCGGACCGACTCCAAAGGCACGCAAGTCCATTGCGTCGATGATATCTTCGCTGCCAATAAGCGCATGGATGGTAACCGGTACAAAAATCGGCCCCATCTTACGAACCTGCTCGATCAACCCGCCCCGTATTTTATCAAGTTCATAGCCACGCGCTCGTTGTGCATCCATTGTCAGCTGGAAATCCCGGCTGAAGGTCGGGATGAAGCGCATGGTCAGATCCATGGCATAGGCGAACTTATCCGGCAATCCCAGGCCTTTGAACGTGATCCCATACAACGAAGGGTCCAGAGAATACGGAATAAGGATGGTCATGATCGCAATGCTCGAAACACGCACCAACTGGCTGATCGCAAAAAAGATACGTTCTATTGTAATTTTTAATGTCGGTGTCCATCCGAGGATAGAAAACGGCGCTTGTAATTCACGGATCAGATGCTCCTCAGTGTACACTTCGACACTCCCACGCCCAGTAAGAAAGGTCAATATCGCAAAAAAGAATACGAAACCAACAATAAACAAAAAGGCGCGGCGGATTTCTTTCCACGTGACCCCAGACGTAAACAGCGTAAAGAGCGCGATGATGAGAAAGGGCAATAGATAACGCACATCCCAGAAGGACAGAGTCGCGAAGAGAAAACAGGCGTAAAAAATGAGCCACGCACGCGGGTCAAAGCTCTGGATGAAGGAATTTTCGCGTTTTCGATAACGCCAGGCAACAAGCATAATCAATGATCAGTTCTTACGGAGGCTAAGCCCCCGTAAGAACATAATTTATATTAACGTCCCGACTGTCTCTGGACCGATGCGTAAGCACCGACCAGCAAGGGAACCAGGATAGCTGCAAAAATCAGGTTTGGGCCTGCTGCGGGCAGGAATTCACCTACCACAGCTGCAGGCAGGCTGAACCCGTTGATCCAAATATCAGAGATGGCAGCAAACCCGATACCCAGGATGTTGCCAAGCATTCCCCAGGTGACCGCTGCTGCCACGTCCTCATTGGACGCAAATGCAAAGCGGACGATCAACACCAGCACCAGACCGACCAGCAAAGAGATGCCTGCGAACAGCGAGATCTGGGCATCGCCGAAGATGCCGTTGTCGACATCAAAGAACAACATATTGGCTTCACCACGATTGGTAAAGAACAAGAGTGCTGCCAACACAGACAAGATACTGCTCACCCACAAAATCGTATTCAGGCTTTGTTTGCGGTCTCTGAAGAGCATCCACAGTCCGGCCACAAAACCGACCAAACCGTTCCCGATGCTCCACTGCGGAGACAACCCAAAGCCGGTCAGCGCGTCACCGAACATGTTGCCCACTGCGCCGCTGAAGAAGCCCACCACCGGGCCGAAAGCGTATCCGAAGAACATCGGGATGGCAATCGCCGGTCGTAAAGAAACCTGGCTAAGCGATGGTACAACAAAAACCGTACCGTTGAACAGCCACGAGAAAACTGCGTACAGAGCTGCTCCGATCGCCATCCAGACCACCTGGCGAGTGCCCACTTCCCAAGCAGCATTCTCTCGGGTGAAAAGGTAAATCGCAAAAGCAATCAACAGGCCGATCACAACGAACACAAAACGAAGCCCGACAGTTGCTTGCTCAACCGCAAAGTTTGAATCTTCATTCGCCCCCAAAACAAACATCACAAAAGCAAAAAGTACGAGAACCACGACCATGAAAATTATGATGTTGGTAAGTTTCTTATCCATCTTCATCTCTCCTTTGACTTAAAGATGCGCCAACGCTTCAGCCCTCATAAACCGGCCTGTCGTGCTGAGTCGCCTCAGGTTGAGTTCCAGCAACGAGGTCGGAACGAGGCGGTTGGCTTTGAGTCGGTCGAAATCTTGAAGCACGTTCTGCGGTTTTCCATCCGCAACGAGACGCCCATCCGCAATCATCAAAACTCGATTGGCATAGATCACTGCCAGATCCACATCGTGAGTGATGAATAAAATCGCTTCGAAGCCAGGCATTTGCAATATCGAGTCCATAAAGTTCATGTAGTTTTGATAATCTTGTCCTGCGGTGGGTTCGTCCATCACCAGAATACGTGAACGCATGGCCAGGATGGCCGCAATGCTGACGCGCTTCTGCTGGCCGAACGAAAGGGCCAGCGGAGGGTCTTGCTCATATTCAGCAAGGTTCACAATCTTTAATGCGTCTTGCACCTCCTTATCAATCTGATCCTTGGCATGATTGAGATTTTTTGGGCCAAAAGCAAGTTCATCATGTACGGTCGACGCAAACAACATATGGCTGGGACTCTGAAAGACATATCCCAACGTGCTGGCAATCTCCGCCACACTCGCATCATGCGTACTGCGTCCATTGACCAGCACGCGGCCCTCTTTGGGTTTCAGCAAACCAATCGCGTGTTTGACAAAGGTTGTTTTGCCTGCGCCATTCGGGCCCAACACGGCGATCACATCACCGCGTTTGATCTCAAGATCGATGCCATGCAGGATTTCATGTTCGGTTTCATAGCCAAAGGTGACATCTTCAAACTTGACAAGTACATCGTCAGCGCTCTGGACGGACGCAGCCTCTCCCGAACTCTGGCCTGCTACGCCGGGAAGAATTTGAATTTCGGCTGGAGCCTGGTCCCGCTTCGCGCGTTCGACGATGTCTTCTGCAGGCAACTTAACCTCGCGATAGTTCACTACTTTTGATAACCCCGCAAGGGAACCCAAGTAACGGACTTTTCCCGCGCTCATGAACATGACCCGGTCTGGTTCGATCCGCAAGACATCTTCAACACGATGTTCCACCATTAAAACTGTCATGCCTTCATCTGCAAGTTGTCTTATCGTATCCAGCGTATCCAGAGCACTGGCCGGATCAAGACTGGCAAGTGGTTCGTCCAGCAGCAAAATCGAAGGGCGCATGGCAAGCACGCCGGCCAGCGCAACCTTTTGTTTTTCTCCGCCGGATAAATTGAATGTTTCGCGGTCGCGCAAGTACACCAAATCTAAACGCTGCATCGCCAGCGCAACCCGTTCCAGGATCTCATCGCGCGAAAGCCCCAGGTTTTCCAGACCGAAAGCGACTTCATTGAACACCTTCGTGCCTAGGATTTGACGTTCGGGGTCTTGCAACACGGTACCAACGTTTTGCGATATTTGAGAAAGTTTCCATTCCCGGATATCTTCTCCCTGAATTCGAATATCGCCTTCAAGTTCACCTTTGTAACTGCGCGGAATCAAACCATTGATACATCTAATTAAGGTAGTCTTTCCACATCCGCTCGCACCCGCAATCAACAGGATTTCCCCGGGTTCGACCTGGAATGAAATGTCTTGGATCGCCAGCCCCTCACGGTCACGATAACGGAACTTTAAATTTTCAACAATGAGTGGGGCATCGGTCATCACATCACCATAACAAAGACCCCGAAAGACGTAAATCCTTCAGGGTCTGGGGCACGAAAAATAATCGGCTCAAACATAAGATTATTATACTGCTTCTTGCATAAATATCGGCTATTCATCATCACATGTCTCAAATTCGAAGAGGTAAATTGGCAAATTGTTACCTAGCACCCTGCAGCTTAATCGCGATAAATCACCTCAACCACATCACCAACTTGGGCACCCAGTCTCTTCGAAGCACTATCATTGACCACAGCCACTTCGATGTAGTATTCGCTGTCCACCAAGGCGACCAGACTACCAACTTCACGATGACCGTAGGAGTCGACGATGCCATTAATCTCATACCCCTGAACCCGGATCAACACATCCCGTTCTCCTTCGAGCACCTCAGCAGGCAGATCAGTGGTCAGGTTTCCGAAAACATCGATGATTGTGATATGCGCCAGCCAGCCGTTTTCCATCTTTTCAGGTTGGGGCATGTCTAAGCGGATCGGATCGGTAATTGGTGTACCCAGCTCGCTTAATGGAACGCCTGCCGCTAAATGCGCACCCGTCGGGGCAAAGATATCACGACCGTGGAAGGTGTTGCTGACCTTCGGCAACCAGTATTTAGGGTTGTCCAAATGCACAAACTCTATGATGTCACCATTCCGCTCAGCATCCTGAATTAAAGGCGTCAGCAAGCCATTATCAGGTACGATAAAGTATTGATCGCCCAGATGCGCGCCAATGGGACGGCGTTTTGTCCCCACGCCCGGATCGACCACGCCCACATGCACAGAGCCAGGAGGAAAGAAGGACATTGCCCGCCACATGGCATACGCGCCTTCCAATACATTCTGGGCGGAGATCAGATGGGTGATGTCAACGATTTTTACGTCAGGGGCGATGCCATAGATGACACCTTTCATGGTGCCAACGAAACCATTGGTATTGCCGAAATCGGTCGTAATGGATAATACTGTCATAGTTCTTTCCTTATTTGTATGTCAATGGGAGCGAATGCAGCGAGGGTACCCCTTCAGGCATTTTGGCAATCTCATGCAAACCAGCAAGGTTTAGAATTCCATATATTCCGGGGATTGCTATGCCTCTACGAGGCTCGCAATGACATCTAATAAAATTATTTCTTCCCCGACAAATACATAGGCGGCAACTTAATCGCTGGCGAGCGGTCACTGGACCAGAAAGCCGGGGGCGCCATCACCAATCCGCACAGTGCCAGCAAGGTATGGTCATAATTCACACGCCAACCGGCGAAATCCCGCCAGGCTTGATCTCGGTCATCTTTCAGGGGCAGTCCTTCCGCTTGTAATAGATCCAGTACGTCATCGAACTCGACGCGACTGATGCTGATTGGCAAATTCGGGAAATGCGGGTCGGGTGGATAGGAGATATCAAATGCATCCGAGATTTTGCGCAGTGACAGAAACCCCGCGCGGATGCACAATGCCGCATTCGGCGTATAGGGCACGTCCACCGCAGACAAAGTCAGCGCAGCACAATCTAATATCGTGCCGGCGGCTGTGATCCAGGATTGGTTCCCGCGCGGCGAGCGGAAAAAGACCAGCGCAGGCAGCGTGGTGTGGCTTTCCTCCAATTCGGCGAACCATACCTCCCAGGAACTCCAATATTCGGCCAGCCGCTCCAAGCCGTGGATGCGGTGGAAGCGCAACAGCATCTCGATGGAGGAAGGCGGGTCGCCTGCGCGCACTTCCAGCAGGTTGACGAATTCCTCGCGGCGCGAGAAAGCGGAATACATGGTCGGCAGGTAAGCGATCAATAGCGCAACCAGGATCAAACCCAGGGTCGCTTCGGAGAAGACCAGCAGGTTGACCAGAAAATCTTCCGAGGCGGCGAATCCCAATGTCAACAAGGATGATCCGCTCAACCGTAAGTCGGTATAAAAATCGCCCACACCCAGACTCCAGTACATGGCCGCGTACCCAACTGTCATCAACACATACCAGGTCGGCACCAGCAACAGCAAGCCGATGGGCGCGTAATAGGCAAAAATGGCGTCCTTTTGTTCGAAGCCCTTCGCAAAACGCATCAACTTCTCGAAAACGCGTCGCAACAAACCGAACAATATGCGGTTCAATTGGCTGCGAGCGCTGCGCGGCAGCACAAAGGTGGACAGCGCTGAAAAGATGGTCCAAATAACCAATGACAATCCGAGAATAAAAACAAAAACTCGCAAGAAGATATCCATGTGGGCAAAATTATAAGGGATATTGGTAAAAAGCCGGGAGAAGTATAATCACGGAAAATGACACAGCCCCAAAAAATCACCCTGGGGATTTTAGCCACAGTTGCGTGCATATTACTGCTCACGATATTCTGTATGGTCGCGCAACTTTATCTGGGCTGGACCCGACAGCCGTTAGGCCCAGCGCTGGACTATCCGACTCCTTTAGAACTGCCCCCCACCTGGACGGCCTTACCCGACACGCCTCAAGCTACCCTAACAATTGCTCCCACGTTAAGTTACGAGACCGAAACCCCGGCTTCACCTTTCCTGCCCTGCAGAGACTTACCCACCATGACCATCCTCGCCATCGGTGTTGATGCCCGCTCCGAAGAGTACCGCTACGGACGGGCGGATGTCATTCGCGCCGTGAGAGTGGATTTCAAGGGACAACGCATTTCGATGCTACAATTTCCGCGCGACCTGTGGGTCAGGGTTCCCGAAGTGCGAGACAACCTGGGCACCGACCGCCAGAAGCTGAATACGGCCTATACCTATGGCAATCCCGGACTACATTTCTGGGACCATCCCAGCCAGGGACCTGGTCTATTAGCACTTACACTAGACCGGAACTTCGGTCTGAAGGCAGACCATTATGTAGCCGCCAACATGAATATTTTTGTGGATGTCGTGGACGCGCTCGGAGGCCTGGACATCACACTCCCGGAAGGAGGCATCGACGGTCGATCGTCGTATGACCGCAGCGAGCGGCTGGTCTTCCCAGCCGGTCCACAACACCTGACTGGCGAGCAGGCCTTGACGTTGGCGCGTATCCGCAATATCAGCGTTTTCCAACGTGAGAGTTATCAGAATATGGTCATGTGCGCCTTGCAGGAGGAGATCGAGGAACCTGAGACGGTCTTGAAAATCCCGGCCATCATCTCCTCCTTCAGGGACAACGTGCAAACCGATCTGACGCCTGAACAGATCAGCCAGTTGGCCTGCCTGGGAACAAGCATGCCGCGGGAGAACATCCTTTTTGCATCCTTTCCGCGCGAGTTATTCAAAAACACAATGGTGTATGATCCAATTGTAAAACAGGATGTTTTTATCTGGGAAAGTGACTTCGACGAACTTAGCACATATGTATCACGCTTCCAGGATGGAACCTGGCCCGACAATTCCACCCTGGGCACTCCGGAACCAGGGACGAGTGGTTGCGAGTGAGAGAACAAATTAATTTCATTGACAAGATAATTATGGCAACGGAAAAAACGGTCTTACAGTTTCTAAACAAGGTTACACAGTGGGCTGCCACCCAAGAGGACATTCAGGCTCTGGCATTGGTCGGTTCCTATGCGAGGGGTGCCGCAAAGGAAACATCTGACGTCGATCTGGTTTTGATCGCCCGCGAGCCTGAGCGGTATTTACACGACCTGGATTGGATCGGGCGTTTTGGAAGCGTCGAGGAGCAACAAATCGAAGATTATGGGCTGCTCATCTCCGTCCGCGTCTGGTATGCTGATGGACCCGAAGTCGAATATGGGCTCACGGATGAACGCTGGACAACCGTTCCACTGGACGAAGGCTCCCGCCGGGTCATCGCGGATGGGATGCGAGTATTATTTGAACGTGGGCCTATACTGAGCCGCCATACATAACATGTCATCCAAAAGCAAAAGGAACCGCACCTGGGCATGTTATAGACAGTAGCCTGAATTTCGTGGCTGTACAATCTATTTATTATCTGCGCATGATTTGCAGCCTGGACGTTAACAAGACTGCGAATGTAAAACAGGAGTTTATGATGACCATTCCCTCAGTGGTAGACATAACCAAAAAATTGATCACATTTCGCACGGTCAATCCCCCTGGTGATGAGTTGCCTGCTCAAGAATATTTACAGGGAATTCTCGAAGAAAATGGTTATAAGGTCCAACAATTTGAAAAGGTCCCAGGACGCCCTAACCTGGTCACCCGCCTGGAGGGACGAAGCGAGCGCTCGCCGCTACTGTTTTACGGTCACTCGGATGTGATAGAGGCAACCGATCAGGGCTGGGACGCACCGCCCTTTGCCGGGGTCGAGCGCGATGGAGTGCTTTACGGGCGCGGCGCGCTGGACATGAAAGCCGGCCTCGCGATGCTGGTCCATGCCCTGCTGCGTGCGAAGACCCAGAACCTACAGCCAGCAGGAGATGTCATCCTGGCTATTGTGGTCGATGAAGAGAGCGGCGGCGAGGCCGGGATGCAATACTTGTTAGGAGAACATCCGGGGATTTTTGAAGGCGTGCGCTATTCTATTGGCGAGTTTGGCGGTTTCCCCCTGTACGCATTCGGTCACAAGTTCTACCGCATCGGCGTTTCACAAAAGCAATACGCGCACATCCGACTGAGCTTTCAAGCGCCAAGCGGACACGGCTCACTGCCCGCCAGGAATACCGTCATGGCCAGGCTGGGAGCCGCACTGGTAAAGCTGGACCGGACCAACATGCCCTACCACAAAACGCCGCTGGCTGAGCACATCATCCAATCGATGTGCAAAGAATTGCCAGATGAAGTCAGCAAGATCCTGGACGGACTGCTCGACCCAGGACAGTTCGAGGACGCGCTGGCAGCCATCGGCCCCGGTAGAGAGCGTTTCGAGAGCCTGTTTCGGGACACGGCCAACGCGACCATCGTCAGGTCTGGGTTGAAGTTCAACGTCATCCCCGGTGAAGCGAGTGTGGAGGTCGACGCGCGTATCCTGCCCGGAAGAACGACCGAAGATATGGTTTCCGAAATTCGGAAACTCCTGGGTGATGAGGTGCTCATCGAAGTGATCGCTTCTGGCCCAAAGACCAAG
>JASFRG010000003.1:0-66810 GCA_050115035.1 Anaerolineales bacterium
CTGGGAAAACGCCGCAGTATTCGCGTACGTTGGTGCAAAAAAGATGAAAACTGGATGGCTTTGATCAAGTTCGCTTGCGCTCATATTTTGTTCGCTATGGCATTTTACGGATAGGCTCTTAGCATTTTGATGGTGGGGAGCCTGTTTTATTTTCCAGGTATTGTCTTGTACCTGTGGGGTTACTGGACTCTCGGCCGCATGTTCGGTATCTCCAGTGGATTTGGGGCAAATTTGTATCAAGATCATAAACTTGTCCAGAATGGTCCGTATCGCTATGTACGCCATCCCATGTATTTGGCAGTTATCCTGGCGGCACTCGGCGCGTTGTTGATTTTCCGCACCTGGGCGATGGTTTTATTTGTGCCCTTATCATTGGGGGTAATTTTTCGCGCGCGGCAAGAAGAACATTTGCTAGCTGATGAATTTGGGGAAAAATGGGAATCCTATTGTCAGGAAGTGAATGGCTGGGTTCCAAGATTCCGAAAAAGGTAAAATGAGTCTATACGAGGGGAACCATGACGGAAGATACGCTCCCGAAAAGTAAAGCAGAAGTAATGTCCCTGATCGAGCGCGAATGGTCCGCGCTGATGGATGTGGTGGCGCAACTCTCGCCCGAACAGATGCTTACGCCGGACGAAGGCGGTTGGTCACCCAAAGACAACCTGGCGCATCTGACCGTCTGGATGATTATCCTGCTTGGGTATCATATGGACCAGCTTCCCGCGCACGAAGTAGCGGGCATCCCCTCGGAAATGGCCGTCAACTGGGATGTCGATGAAGGGAACGCGATATTCTTCGAGCGCTACCGGCACCAACCAATTGAGCAAGTTATGGATGAATTGAAGCAGACTTACTATAAAGTCCACGCCCGTATTGAATCCATGACTTTTGAAGACCTGATGAAACCGTGCCGCGCCGATGATCCAGAAAAACAGCCCATCCTGAACTGGATCCTGGGCGATACTAGTGAACATTTCGAGGAGCACCGCGATACGATTGCGAAAATGTTGAAGGCATGATCACGCTTCCCGCTCACGAATATCTCGACAAAAGAAACATTCCCTACAAACGTGCCGAATTCCCGCCTGCTATTGAAAAAGGCGTAGCCTCGGTAGCGCGCGCCTTGGGATACAATGAACGCCAGATGATCAAAACACTCATTTTTGAATTGGGGAATACAGGTGAGCGCATCCTTGTAATGGGGGCCGGAGTCCAGAACATAGTCTCTGGCTTGCTCAAGAAGGCAGCCGGTTCGCGCAACATCAAGATGGCCAGCTTCGAAGCGGTCAAAGAGACCACCGGTTACGTGGTCGGCTCCATTCCCCCCTTTTCGTGGCAGCCCGAGGGTTTCCGCACTTTTCTGGATGTCTCACTGATGGATGAATCCCTCCTGGGTGTGGGGACAGGTCAATGGGGGCATGAGATCTTGATCACGCCGGAAAATTTAGTTGAAGCCAGCGGGGCGATATTAGTCAATTTGACAGACCGGGAAAAACCGGCCATCCCTTAAAACAAAAAGAGCGGACAAATGTCCGCCCCGAAAAAATTCATTTGCAGTTTTATCCCAAATGCATGGGCATAATGACGTGCAAAAAGTCGTCTTCGCCCACTGGTCGGACGACACCCGGCGCATTTGCAGAGGAGGTTTCTAACGCAACATTTGGCGTATTGATGACTTCCAACGCTTCCCGCAAATACTTAACGTTGAACGCGATCAGCACACTGCCGCCGTCCACTGTCGCTTCGACAATGGTCTCATTCTTGCCGGTCTCTTCGGACATGGCCGAAATCTCGACCTCGCTGGGTTCCATTTCACTGGTAGCAGCTTTGATGTCCAGCCGCGCCACGTTCGTGCCGTCGCGCGCGAAAATTTCCGCCTGCTTGCAGGCCTTGAGCAGCGAAGCGGTCGAGACCAAGGTCCGCGATTTGTACGAACGCGGGATGATCTGCTGGTAGTCCGGGAAGGTCCCATCGATCAACTGTGAGACCAGTTCCGCACCCTTCACACTGAAGACAACCTGTCCGCGGCCTTTGGGCACGATCATTGAAATGGTCTCTTCGCCATCGCTGGCGATGCGCGCCAACTCGTTCAACGCACGTGCCGGGACGATGATGTTGACCGGCGTCTGCGCAGGCTCGGAAAGCGTCGCGGTGCGCACGGACAGACGGAAGCCATCCGCTGCCGCCATCGTAATCTGGTCGCCTTCGACGATCATCAGCACACCCATCAGCACCGGGCGGGCCTCATCCGTAGAAGCCGCAAAGGCCACCTGATGGATCATATCCCTGAAATCCACCACGTTCAAATGCACTGCGCCATCCATGTCGGGGACAGGCATGGGTGGGAATTCTTCTGAATCTATTCCCTTGATATCATTGGTGGATGTCCCGCCGCGTACGTTTAGAGTCCGGGTGGACGTATCCAGTGTTAACGCCACCTGGTCGCCGGGCAGCGTACTGACCAGGTCCACGAAGGTACGCGCTGGCACGGTTATCGAGCCCTCTTCTTCAATTCGAGCTGCGATCCAGCACGTGATCCCCATCTCCAGATTAGTGGCAGATAAACGTAATCGCCCCTCATCGGTGGCGATCAATACATTCGAAAGTACAGGCAGGGTACTGCGCGGTGAAACCGCACGTGAAACAATCCCCAGCCCACGGGCAAGATTCTCTTGAAGGATGGTGACTTTCATGGGCGTTCCTCTCCTGCGTGAAGTGAAAAAAGTATATCACAGGACATACGTACTTCGCGAATGGATACTCTTATTCAATTGCATGCAACAATATCACAACCTCAACAATGACATACCAATCGCGAACAAGAAGAACAGGACTTGTATCCCAACAATAATAACTGCGACGATTTGCACCACATTCCAGGCTGCAGACGGACGCGCCAATCGGACCTCTTCGCCTTCCGCCACCTGTCGCGCAGACCTGGCCGCCTGCTCGGGAGTCAACGCGCTCAAGACCCAGCCCGAGCCTGCTCTCCCCACAACGATTTTCTCGCCGCTGAAGTCCTTCAACCACTTCCGCAAGACGTCAGGCGGTTCCAGCGCCAGCGTGAGCGGAAGGATCACCGCTTTGGTGTTCTCTGTTTCCAAACTCTCTGAAACCGATTTGACGACCACAGGCACATCCTCGGCATGTTTCGCCATCGCAGCTTTTATCTGTTTGACGAAAGTCTCGTCCTCCGGATCGATCACCAGCACCGGGAAGCCGCGTTGGCGTTCTTCCAGGGTTTGCCCGGTTTTGTCTCCGTCCCGCCGCATACTGTTCAGATGGTAGACCAGAAGGATGGCAAACAGGGCCAGCAGTTGCGCCGCATTCAATATTTCGGAAAGTGAATCGGCGAAGCGATCTCCTGACAATAACGCATCAACAAGCAAATACACCAATCCTACTGCAGCGACCATGCCGCCAATCACACCTGCAAAGAGCGCCAGATACAGATATGCCCTGCGGATGGTCGAGCGGCGTGCGTGGTCGCCGGCATCTCCCTCAGCCAGGGCCTCGGCCTGCATCGGACGCCAGGTTAGCAGCCACAATGGCAGCCCGACGACCAGCGTCGAGATCGCAGCTGCCAGACGCGAGCGCAAGGACTCTCCCCAGAAAGCGTTGGAGGTAACCAGGTCGATCACAAACGTGAACACCAGCGCTATCCCGATAAAAGCTGCGCCCAATCCCAATGCGGATAGGATGTAGTAATACAGGCGTTTCTTTCCAGCCCGGCGTGTCAGATTTTCGTCTGACTGGATCTGCTGGTTCAACCAGCCTCCGTAATAAGCCCACACGCCAGCCAGCGGTATGCCCAGTGAAATCGGTCCGCCGATCTGCTGCACGAACTCGTATCCTTTCATCGCTTCGCCCAGGGCCCAGCTCAGGACCACGTCCAACAGGGTTCCCCCCGCCGAGAGCACGGTAATGACCCCGCCCAGCGAGAGCAGGTAGAGTACGCCCAGGCGCAGATTCGACTCCTTTTCCGCGGAGACAGACAGGGCGTCCTGGCAGATGCGCCAGGCATACACCCACAACGGAGTCCCGATCAATAGCAGCGCCAGTCCGTTGACGAACATCTCACGTCCCACTTCTCCCAGCAAATTGGTCGGCACAGGAATGTAAAAAATGAAACGCAGAATTTGTTGCGCGCCGTAGACAACCATCGACAACCCGTACAGCAGCCACAGATAACGATACAGACGGCGCACGTCGGCGAAGTTTTCGATCTCGGGCAGAGATTTCCATTCGGCACGCAACGTGTTGAAGAAATAGAAACCCACTACACCGTTGATAAAGATCGCGATCAGGTTGTCCTGCCAGCTTTGAGACCCGCCCACCAGGGCGCGCGATACTGCGATATCCGAAACTCCCAAAGCCACACGGTTGACGAAAGCCAGCAGATTCTGCACCACCGGGACCAGCGTCCCGATCAATACAGCATAAAAGAAAATCGCCCGCAAGCTGGCGGTACGTTCTTCTTCTTCGTCGTTGATTGCGGCGCGCTGCGTCCACAACCAATGGAACAGGAAAATCGGCACTCCGACCAACACAAGCGCCAATGCCTGCGCCAGCACATCCGAAGCATCAACCAACCCAGACGAGAAGATGCTGCGCAGCAAATTGATCACTCCCCATACCACCACTTCCAAACTGATGAGTGTGACGATGTAAAAATATAGACGGCGGATGGTGCGCATACTTTCTCCTTATCCCCTCGGAGCCTTAACCGGCTCAGGTTCAGGTTGGTACCAATCGTAATACCAGAAGTTGTAGGGCATTTCCAATAGTTTCCATTCGCCGTCCTGGCGTTCCAGCCGTGCGGTTTCGGTATTCCGGTAACCACTGGAAAACGGATCAGACGATGAGTAGATCAAATAAACTGTTACAAAGGCTTCATCGCCCGCAATCTCAGTCTCACCCAGTTCCAGCCCGGTATTGTCCGGGTTAACATAATGGTTGAAGAACGCCTGACGGAATTCATTGTAGGCCGGTTTATTCTCATCCTCGGCCAGGTACGAATAAGCCTTCTCGTAATCTTCGCGAAAAACGGCCAGCACATAGTTATGCACTACGCCCTCAGGAACATCATCTGCAACGTAATCCTGTTGATCTTGACGAGCAAAGAACAGGGCTAATGCGACAATGACCAGCACGCCAATACCGACCAGTATGCCGATGAGGAAACGGTCTCGTTTCATAAAATGTATCCTTTTTATAAATTTAACTTCGGAAATTGCGACGACGCTTCGAACCCGGTTTCTGCCTGCCACGCTTACGAGGGGCATGTTCCCCGGGACGATAAGCGATCACAAAGAACGGACCAAAGGCTGGCAACAGCAATGCAAACGTCCCCCAGAACGCGTATGCCCAGCAGGACATTTTACGCCGCTGCAAATATGAGATGGACACTAAAAAAAATGCTACAAAGAAAATAATGAGAATCGTGCGCAACGTTTCTGCGTTCATTAGAACTATTGTACAGGTTTTTGAATGGCGATGCAAGCTGATGCAAAAGTCGAATTTTGATATAAATTGATAGTCCCCTTCTGAGATAAATATTTTTGGAACTACATGTATTACAAGCTGCGTAAACTTAAAGGAGGAGTAATGCCAAAAGATACCTTACGTCAATTAGCCAATGTTTTGTCGGTGGTTTTGGCCCTGACCGTCAATATCCTGGCGTCCGCGCTGCCGCTCAATGGTCAAAACACCGGAGAGATATCGGATCGCTTCGATGTTTACTTTGTCCCGGCCGGTTATGTATTTGCCATCTGGCTTGTCATATACATCGGTTGGATTGCCTTTGCCATCTTCCAGTTTTTACCCGCACAGAAAGAATATCCTCGTTTGAGGAACCTGGGATACTGGTTCGCGCTGAGCGGCGTGCTCAACGCGGCCTGGCTTTTCTGCTGGCATTACAATCTGTTCGGGTTGAGCGTGCTGGTTATGCTGGCTTTGCTGGGCACGTTGATCGTCAGCTATCTGAAGTTAGATGTCGGTGGAAAGCGGGTCAGTTTTGGTGAAAGATGGATTGTGGACATTCCTTTTGGCGTTTACCTGGGCTGGGTTTCCGTCGCCACAATTGCGAACATCACCGACTGGTTATATTTCATCAACTGGAATGTCCTTGGTGTTTCATCACAGGCCTGGGCGGTCATCATGCTGATAGTTGCCAGTTCTCTCGGCGCGCTAATGGCCTTTCGCAGGCGGGATGCCGGCTACCTGTTCGTGTTCGTCTGGGCTTTTGCAGGTATTGCAATTAAACAGGCCGATGCTCCGCTGGTAGCGAACAGCGCCTGGGCAGCAACAGCCGTTGCGTTGGGTTTGGCAGTCTACAGCATCGTGCAGAGAAGTAAATTGCCGGCCTAGAGGATTAAGTTTCCTTTTGAAGCAGGAGCAACTCTTCGGCTCCTCGCCTCGCTGGGACAGAATCTGTGGGCGTCTTGCGCTCTACCAATTTGAAACCCCGCTCCTGGAATAGTTTCAACACCTCGAGCACAGAGACCGCGAAAGGCGGACCGCCAGCATGTTGTGAGACGGGATAAGCCAGACTGATATACAGTCCACCAGGTTTGAGCAAACGTGCAGTCAGGTCAGCGAATTCGGCGCGGCGCTGCGGATCGATCGCACAGTAGCAGGTGTACTCTAGCATGTAATCGAAAGAACTATCAAATTGAGCAGGCAGGGTGAATAGATCATCCTGTAGAATCTCCACTGGTGCTTCAGAATCACTTAATCTTTCCATCCATTGCGCAGCAGATGGAGCAAAATCAACCGCGGTGACCTGGAACCCGTGCCTGGAAAATTCACGCGCATCGTGCCCTCGCCCGGAACAAACGACGATCATCTTACCGGGAGAAATCTGCCCGCTTTCAATCAAGCTGCGAAAGACCGGATTCGGACCGCCCAAATCCCAGCCGTCGCCACCGCGTTGATAGTCCATTTCCCATTTGTCTGCTGAGTTTACATCCATTGTCATATATTCTGGATTTGATCTTAATTCAAAATCTTACCTACGAAGGTACCGCGACTATAATCCCTTTATGCGAACCAAATTTCCCGTTACAGTCCATCTGTTGTTTTTCCGCGAGAATCAGATTTTGTTACTGCGCCGTTTCAATACCGGTTTTGAGGATGGTAATTACAGCATACCCGCCGGGCATCTGGACGGAGGCGAAGCCGTTCGCATGGCGGCGCAGCGGGAAGGGTTGGAAGAAATTGGTGTGCACATTGAGATCGAAGATATTGCCCTTGCCAGCGTAATGCACCGCAAATCAGACGACGAACGCATAGATTTCTTCGTCCATGTGAAGAAGTGGCAGGGTGAATCCTTCAACACCGAGCCGGAGAAATGTGATGACTTACGCTGGTATAACCTGGATGCTCTGCCTGTGAATATCATTCCCTATGTCAAGCAAGCCATCCAAAACTTCGGGAACGGGATCGTCTTCGAAGAGTTTGGGTGGCAATCATAAGTCAGGTCAGTTCAGGGATTTCATCTCAATCGCTTCCTCCGGGCAGGCATTGACACACAGGCCGCAGCCCCAGCAGCGATCATCCTCATAAAACACTTGCCTGAGCGATTCTCCGTGCAGGCGGATCTCAGCGCCATCCTGATAAAACGCGCCGAATGTGCAACGTCCAATGCAAATGCCGCAGTGCGTGCATTTGTCCCAATCAACCACAGCCGAGTAATAAGCGCGTGGATAGCGTTTCTCCAACCCCATACGCTGGCCGGCCAGGAATGGGAACGAGTAACTCGGATGACAATTCCCGTGACTGACCCACTCCAATTCTGGATCGTATTTACGCCACTGTTGCGGCCCGGTGTGAATCAAGCCCATGCGGTCGAGATTGATCAGATGTGCCTTAGCCTGCCCGACGGTCAAGCCGCATCCTTGCCCCTTTTCAAGTGTCTCGCGGGCACGACTACCAAGACGCATGCTGCCCTCGATCAATGGACTATTTGGAAAAAGGGTCGTCTTGCACTGACACGGCAGCAGGCAAATGCATTCGGATGCTTCGACCATCTCCAAAGCCTGTTCCAATAAAAGCACATCGCGGTTCTTGATCTGTACCCAGCTGTCCGGATTCTTGACGACTTCTTCGATGGCAGGCCTCCACATCTCGATGAATTCCAGCAATTGCCATTCGCCAACTTCACTTCTGACATTTCCCGGCAACCTACGCCAGGTGCCTGTCTCATAGGCTGACAAATAGTCCAGGTTGGCATAGAAGTGACCCGGCGCGTACTTAACCTGTCCCCCTTCGAAAACCTGCCTAAGGACATCTCGTTTGTAGGCATTCCGCACAAGCTGACCAGCTTCTTCCTGTGAAATCCGCATCATTTCAGCAATTTCTCTGGTGGTCAACGGTTGATCTTCAAGCCCGACGACCAGATCGATTTCCTGTTCGGTGACAATCAGATTGAGATAAAGTTGCATCGCAGGGGGGAGTTGGAAGATTTTTATAAACGCATCACGCTTGGACATTGTATTGGCCTTTCTGCCATTGTAGGAAATGTCACGACTGAGACAATTCTTCTGCGCCCGCTTCTCTGATCGCAGCCAGAGCCTGGACGGTTTTGTCGGGTAAGGGGTGCGGTTGGTGGTTTTCGATGATTTCCAGCACCCGGGCTCGCACACGTTGGGCCATGCTTTTGGAGCCTTCTGCTTCCCAATCATCATAACCGCGGCGCTCGAGAAGTTGAGGTCGCCAGAGCTGCTCTTTGAAATGGGCAAAGGTGTGATCTTCCTGCAAGTAGTGGCCGCCCGGCCCCACCCCAGCGATGACATCACGGGCCAGGGTTTCAGCGTTGACGTCCATACCTCGAATGAAGTGTTTTGCCATCCCAATGGTCTCGTTGCCCATTACTAGCATATCGGTCGAGCAGACCATGCCCATATCCATATAGCCCACATCATGGATGAGGTTAAGGCCGGCCAATCCCTGAGCCAAAATGGAGAAAGCGCTTTCAAGCCCAGCCTGGGCGTCCACCCTCTTGGAGTCAGTGGCACCCGCCAACCCCCAGGTGGGCAGATCAAAGGATTGAGCGACCTGGGCATGAGCGGCCAACCCCAGACTCATTTCTGGTCCGCCCATACTTAACTTGGTGGTATTCATATCAAAGATACCGAAGTTGCAGCTCAAGCAGCAAGGCGCGCCTGGTTTGCGCAACTGCACCAGCAGTAAGCTCATCAGCCCCTCGGCAAGCACCTGAACCACCGAGCCAGCCAGCGTCACGGGACTAGTCGCGCCGGGTTGGGCCACCGGGCCGGGGATCTGCGGCATGAACAGGTCAGCGGCTACAAACATGCGGTCGACCACGTCGGCTGGGAAGACAAAGGGCGAGATGGGTTCGGGGTAGAGCAGCAGGAAGGGGCGTTCGCGAAGCGCGTCCATCCCGCCGGCCACTTCTGCCGCCATTTCATAGACCAGTTCCACTCCGCGCGGGGTGTATCCAATGAAGACAATCGGCTTGGTGGTATGGGTCACCACGGCTTCGAATTCGTATACGTCAGCGGCTGTGGGCGGCACATCCTGTGAGGAGCCCATCGGCATAACCCAGTCGATATTGGGCAGCGCATCAGCTACTTTGGCACCCAGAGCGATATCGGCAACACGCGTCTCATGGATTTCACCGGTGAGGGCATCTTTGGTATTGGGGCTGGCAGTTGACGTGCCATAATAGGATTTGCGCCCTTCCACTTCCAGTGCACGCAACCCGTTCCGGTCGTAAATCGTGAAGCCTTTGGGGACGGTACGCAATGCTTCTTCGACGATGAAGCGCGGCATCTTGACAATATCACCCTGCATCCGCGCCCCGGCAGCTTTCAAAAGGTTTCGCGCGCCCTCGTGCAAAATCTGACAGCCTACTTTTTCCAGCACTTCGAAAGCAGCCTGCTTGATCTCCCAGACTTGATCATCGCTCAAAATCCGGAATGACACCGACTTGTTTTCAACAACCGATGAGTGGATCATCTTCGCCTCCTCCTGCAAAATTCGGATTGATTTTGCATCTTTGGATATGACCTACTTTTAGATTATCCCAATTTTTGGATAGGAAGTCTATTGACTATCTTCCCATTTATAGAGGTGTAAAGGGCACTAAAATCTGCGCCTGTTCATCTCCGTGCATCTCTGGTACAGTTTGGATATCTTCCGTTCCAAAGGAATCTTTTTCATGTCCGCCATCCAACCCCCTCGACACCTGCCCTGGCTCATGCTGCCTGCTCGCACTATTCTGTTTGCAGCTTGGCAGGCGGTGATCGCACTGCTGTATTTTCTAACCGGATCATCCTCACCCTGGGAGGCCTCGACCGCCTGGTGGACAGTGACCGCTACGCTGACCAATCTGGTCTGCATCTATCTGCTGATCAAATTGTTCAAGATGGAAAATTTGCGCTATCGCAATCTGTTCCATTTCCATCGAGAAACTGTCAAAACTGACCTGCTATGGTTGCTGGGACTACTCGTCCTGAGCGGACCGGCAGCGATATTGCCAAATTATTTCGTTGCCCAATGGTTGTTCGGTGATTCGGAGGCCGTCCTACCGCTATTCTTCCAACCACTGCCACTATGGGCCATCCTATCGACGCTGGTGCTCTTCCCGCTCACGATCGCGTTGGCCGAGATCCCGACCTATTTTGGTTACGTTATGCCGCGGCTGGAAAAACAAGTTGGGATGTGGCTGGCCGTGCTGTTGTCTGCGTTCGCGCTGGCTTTTCAACATGGGACCCTGCCGCTGATTTTCGATGTGCGTTTCATTTTGTGGCGTTTGTTGATGTTCGTCCCTTTTGCTCTGCTGCTGGCCCTAGCCTTGCGCTGGCGGCCGCGCTTGCTGCCGTATATGGTCATCGTTCACGGGTTGATGGATCTCTCTGCCGCGTGGATGGTGTACACTGCTTCTATCTAACTATGCCAACGGAAAAAGAAGTTTACGAAGCACACGCCGACCAGTACGAGCGCCTGATTCAACGTGAGGATTACCAGGGCAATATCCTGGCTGCCATCGAGAGCTATTGTCTATTGGATGGAATCGAGGTGGTCGAACTCGGCGCGGGGACAGGCCGCCTGACGCGCTTGCTGGCGCCGTATGTGAAGTCCATCAAGGCTTTTGATTCTTCTGCGCACATGCTGGAAGTGGCAGAAAAGTCTTTGCGGGAAATGGGTTTGACCAACTGGGAATCCGGGGTGGCCGACCATCGTCAAATTCCTGTTCCTGACTCCAGCGCCGATCTCGTAATTTCGGGCTGGAGTTTTTGTTACCTGGCTGTGTGGGGGAACGCGAATTGGCAATCCGCGCTACAGGATGGGCTGCGCGAAATCGAACGCATCCTGCGTCCAGCCGGTATGATTCTCATTATCGAATCACTGGGCACTGGGACAGAGAAGCCTCGTCCGCCTGAGCATCTGGAGGCGTACTTCAATTGGTTAACGGAAACAGGTTTCGAGCGTGGTTGGACCCGCACGGACTATCGTTTTGAGTCCCTCGAGGAGGCCCTCGAGCTATCCACGTTTTTCTTCGGTCAGGAAATGGGTCAGAAAATCTGCGAAAATCATTGGCAGATCCTACCCGAATGCACGGGCATCTGGTGGAAGCGGGTACAATCGGGTCATGTTTGATCTCACCAATTGTCGTTTTTCTTTTCTGGATTTCGAAACCACCGGCCTTTCGCCCTGGTTCGGTGACCGTATCTGCGAAGTCGGGATCGTGCTGACCGAGGGGAAGCGGATACGGGAAACGTTTGAGACGCTGGTGAACCCTGGGCGGGACCTCTCCCCCGCGGCAGCCAGCACCAACGGTCTGACGGACCTCGAGCTTGCAACCGCGCCCCCATTTGAAGAGGTGGCTGATAAGCTGCTCACCTACTTGCGTGACACGGTGGTGGTCTGCCACAATGCGCAGTTCGATCTGCAATTCCTGGACAGTGAATTCCAGCGCATGGGACGGGAATTCCAAATTTCTAATTTGATCGACACACTGTTGATCGCGCGTGAGCGCTTTGAACTGTCATCGAATTCATTGCGCGCGCTGGCGGAGGCTTTTCAAGTCTCAATGGACGAGTCGCGCCACGCCCTGGGTGATGCGCTGATCTGCCGGGGCGTTTTCTTTGAAATGATGGAAGCGATCCAGCCACGAGATGGTAAACCGGACGAATTTATTGGAATTTACAATTCACCGACCTGGCCCAATGACGGTATTCAACTGCCTGTCGAATTGGACGAAGCCGTCCATAGTGGGAAGCGACTGTTCATCGACTATATCGATGGCAAAGGGCAGCATAGCGAACGCTGGGTCACCCCCTATCAGGTGATCGGCCTGTCAGATTATCTCTACCTGCGCGGTCACTGCCACCTGCGGGATGCCGAGCGGACCTTCCGCCTGGACCGGGTGGTCCAGGTTAGCATCGAGGTCTAACATGGGTTACTTGCTGTTGGAAGGCGGCGCGGAATTCGGGGGTGCGATGCGCGAACCGGACCTGCACGCGATCGAACTGGCCGGCGGACCGGATGCTTCCATCCGCATCATCCCGACCGCCGCTGCGCCAGACAACAACCACGTCCGTGCCGGGAATAATGGCATACGCTGGTTCCGAAGCCTAGGCGCGCGGAACGTGGAGCCCCTGCCGCTGATCGACAAGTCCAGTGCGAATGATTCCCAAATTGTTGACTCTCTTCGCAATTCCAAACTGATTTACATGTTGGGTGGTTTTACACACTATCTCGGCCAGACCTTATTGGATAGCAAAGCCTGGGAGGCTGCGCTGGAGTCGTATCAAAATGGCGCGGTCATCGCCGGGTCGAGCGCGGGGGCGATGGTGATGTGCGAGCATTATTACGATCCTGGTCGAGGAAAAGTTGAGCGCGGCTTGAACCTGGTGTCCAACGCCTGCGTACTGCCGCATCACAACACCTTTGGGAAGAATTGGGCTGGGAAGTTGAAAGCCCTTTTGCCTGGCATAGTTTTGCTCGGAATCGATGAGCAAACAGGGATATTAATGGAGGATGGTGAATGGACTGTATATGGCAGTGGTGCAGTGACAGTCTACAAGAGGGACAAGTTGAGCAATTATGAAAACAGGCAGATGTTTGTTTTTGATTGATTTGTGTAGAACGCGAATGTTGCGAATGTACCAATAGAACGAATAAAAACATTTGTGATATTTGCCTGTTCGCAGAATTTGTGTTGAAAAGGAATCTAGTTTTTGGAAAGCAGCTATGACCAAACCCTCAATCGATCCCTCCGAAGTACGTTTTTTTAGCGGCAGTTCCAACCCACAACTGGCGGGTGACATCGCCAGGCGACTGGATGTTCCGCTCGAAGAGACACATATCTCACGCTTCAGCAACGATAACCTGTACGTGCAGTTGGGCGCCTCCGTGCGCTATCGAAAAGTTTTCATTGTGCAATCGCTCTCGGGACCAGTCAACGATCACCTGGTTGAACTGTTGATGATGCTCGACATCGCTCGCAGCGCCGCGTGCGCCGAGGCGCACGCCATCATCCCCTACTACTCCTTCGCCCGCTCGGATAAAAAGGATGCCCCGCGTATTTCCATCACTGCCCGCCTTGTGGCTGACCTGCTCAAAACGGCGGGAGCCACCCACGTCATGACCATGATGCTGCACTCCCCTCAGGTACATGGCTTCTTTGGCATGCCTGCCGATCCGCTCAGCAGTCGTCGTGTCTTCTATGAATATCTGTCAAACCGGGACCTGAGTGACACCGTCGTGGTCTCACCGGATATGGGCATGGCCAAGTCTGCGGCGCGCTTCGCCCAAAGCCTGAACCTGCCCGTTGCTGCCGGGAACAAGGAACGCGTCTCAGACAGCGAGGTGCGCATCAGCGGGCTGGTCGGCAGCACGGTCCGCGGGCACCAACGTGCGCTGGTCTACGATGACGAAATCGCCACTGGCGGCTCGATCCTTGAGTTGAGTCGTGTATTGGTGGATGAAGGCATTCAAGACATCCTGGTCATGTGCACGCACGGCGTCTTCACCCGCGGCGGGCTGGACCGATTGGCGGCTGTCCCCGAAATCAGGGAGATTGTCACAACTGATACGGTCTATACTCCGCCCGAAGCACGGAATCCAAAACTGACAGTTTTATCCGTTGCCCCGGCCTTCGCGGAGGCGATCCATCACAACTTCTCGCGCGAGTCGATCGGTGATCTGTTTGTGTACGGAGAATAATGCACGAATCTAGCTTTCACGTCTGTGTGTTGCATCACAATCGAAAACAGTGTAATATAATGATGCCATGAGTGAGATATTAGGTCTATTCCTTTTTATCCTTCTCATGCCTTGATAAAGCAGGCCTGACGGGTACACACATACCTGCCAGGCCTTTTTCGTTCTCAGTATTTCAACCCTACTCTAAGGAGTAAGAATGCACCATACTACACCCTGGGAATATCGTTACGCTCACCGCCAATCCCGCATGGGTAGTTCCGTCATCCGTGAACTGCTCAAACTGACCCAACAACCTGACATCATTTCATTCGCTGGTGGATTGCCAGCGCCAGAAGTGTTTCCGACGGCAAAAATCCAGGAAGCCTGTAACACGGTTTTGAACCAGCAAGGCGGGTTGGCCTTGCAATATAGCACTACGGAAGGCCATCTGCCATTACGGGAGATGATCGCTCGTCACAATGCCCGTTTTTCGGTCGAGGTCTCGCCCGATAACATCATGATCACTTCCGGCTCCCAACAGGCGTTGGATTTCATCGGGCGTCTCTTTATCAACCGCGGTGATTTCGTTGTGGTTGAATCTCCCACTTACCTGGGCGCGTTGCAAGCCTGGAACGCTTATGGCGCGCAATATGTTGCCGTCCCTTCAGACGAAGACGGCATGATCGTGGACGAGTTAGAACGGGCTTTGCGCGTGGGACCCAAATTCATCTATGTTCTGCCCAACTTCCAGAATCCGTCCGGCTCGACCCTCAGTTTGGAACGCCGCAAAAAACTGGTTGAGTTGGCCGACAAGTACGGCGTCCCCATCGTTGAGGACGATCCCTATGGACAACTACGTTACGAAGGCGAACATCTGCCTTCAGTAGTGCAACTCGACAGCCAGATGCGCGGGCCTAACGGGGGTACCTACACCGGGAATGTAATCTATATGAGCACCTTCTCGAAATTGCTGGCACCTGGTTTGCGATTGGCCTGGGTCATCGCCCCGCCGCAAGTCATCCGCAAACTGGTCATGACCAAGCAAGCTGCCGACCTGCACACCGCTACCTTCAATCAACTTATTGCTTTTGAAGTCGGCAAGGGTGGTTTCATTGACGAACACGTCAAGACCATTCGCGCCGTCTACAAAGAACGCCGCGATGTGATGCTGGACACGATGGCCGAAGTCTTCCCTTCCGAAGTACGTTGGACACACCCCAAAGGTGGTATGTTCTTGTGGGGCATTATGCCTGAAGACATGGATGCGGCTGAAGTGTTAAAAGTGGCCATCGAAAAGAAGGTCGCTTTTGTGCCCGGCTTTGCTTTCCATCCCAATGAGGGCGGCAAGAATACCATGCGCTTGAACTTTTCTTTCTCCAACCCGGAAGACATCCGCGAAGGAATCACCCGCCTGGGATTGACGTTGAAGGAGATGATGATCAAGAACGAGAATTAATTGCATTTAATTGAGAGGCCGTCCGCCCCAGCAACCTCCTCATACATCAAGGCATCTAATTTTTTGGAGATTGCCACGCTCCGTTTCGTACACTCTCGGATGCTTCGCTGGGCTCGCAATGACATACCCAATGTAAAAGGAGCGGACTTCTCGTCCGCTCCTAACTTTTAATGCTAATGCTCCGGGCAACTGCCTGCCGCCGAATACAATAACTTGTGTAATTACAGATCATCAAATCCGCCGCCTCCAGCGCCATCATCCGCGCCAAGGTCTGGCAGCGCGGATTCTATTTCTTCAGGCGATTGACCCTTCTCTAAACGATCTACCACTTCGTCGAATTCAGGGGGCATTTCCTCGCCCAGTTCGTTCCCCATTTTGCGCATCATGCGACCCAGCGCCTGCGGATCATCCTCCAGCCCTTCCAGGGCGGATGGGTCGGAGAAGTCGCCAAAACTCTCCATGCGACTCTCTTCCGATTTGGCGATGCGCACGCGAGTCATGCGTCGGCGTGTATTTTCGCTGCCACAATGGGAGCAGGCTACGGGCTTGGTCCCGTATTCGATGTAGGTCATGAACACATCGAAGCGTTTTTTACAGTCCTGGCAAATGAAGTCATAGGTCGGCATGCCTGTATTTTATCAAAATCCCAAAATGTGTCCAAGTCCTGATGGATTTTTAGATATACGTGGTTTGCAAAAAGTACCGAAAATAAGGGGAGACGAGCGGCGCTCGTCTCCCCTTATTTTCGGGCTTCTTAGACTTCAACTGTGTATCCTTTGTTTAAGATACAATACGACTATGAGCCATGATCCCGAATTCACTATCATCAACCCTCAACCGTTATTGATCGTCATCTCCGGTCCATCCGGTGTGGGTAAGGACACTGTTATGCAACTCATGCAGGAACGCGGCATGCCTTTCCATTTTGTGGTCACTGCCACCACGCGTCCCAAGCGCGAGAACGAGGAGCACGGGGTGGACTACTTCTTTGTCTCCAAAGACGAATTTGCGCGCATGATCGAAGAGAATGAGTTGATCGAATATGCTATTGTCTACAGCGATTACAAGGGCATTCCCAAACAGCAGGTTCGCGAAGCGCTGGCCAGCGGCAAAGATGTAGTCATGCGCCTGGACGTGCAGGGTGCGGAGACCGTACGTAAGCTGGCTCCTGAGGCGCTGTTGATCTTTATCACCACCGAGAGCGAAGATGAATTGGTCCGCCGCCTGAAGTCACGCAAGACTGAGACATCCGACGAATTGGCTTTGCGCATCGCCATGGCTCGCAAGGAACTCAAGCGTGTGGAGGCTTTCGACTATGTCATCATCAATCACGATTTCAAACTGGACGAAACGGTGGATACCGTAGCTGCCATAATCGACGCCGAACATCACCGTGTCAATCATCGCGAGGTGACACTGTGAACATGAACCAACCCTCCGAAGAAAACCACACGCCGCCTCCTTCTCAGCCCCAGCCTGCTCCCCCTCAAAGGATGGTGCCTGTTTCGATGCCAGCCACGCCTCCACGCGTGACCTACACGATCCTGGGCGTTACAGTGGTCGCCTATCTCATACAACTGTTGACGCAATTCATCTTTGGTTACGATCTGGCGGTTGGTCTGGGAGCCAAAGCCAATGACGCCATCCGCGCCGGCCAGCTGTGGCGCTTCTTTACCCCTATGCTGTTGCATGGTTCCATCCTGCATATCGGCTTTAATATGTACGCGCTGTATCTTTTCGGTATTGGACTGGAACGTCGCTACGGACATGGCCGCTTCTTCCTTCTTTATGTATTGAGCGGATTTGCGGGGGCAGTATTTTCCTTCCTGTTTTCCACTGCTTATTCCATCGGTGCATCTGGCGCCATCTTCGGGTTGGTAGCGGCAGAAGGCATCTTCCTGATCCAGAACCGCAAGTTGTTCGGGTCACGGATGAGAGGCGCCTTGAACAATGTCATCTTCGTGGTGGTTATCAACCTGTTCTTTGGATTGCAACCTGGCATCGACAACTGGGGCCACATCGGTGGTTTGATGGGTGGATTGATCTTTGCCTGGTTTGCCGGGCCGCACTGGGAAGTGCAGGGCATTGCGCCCAACCTGCGTGTTGAAGACTTGCGCGAGCCTCGTGACGTTATTGTGGGGGTGGCCGTGGTTGCGATCATCTTCTGCACGCTGGCTGCGATTGGGATGTGGTTCCCGTTTGTGCAATAAAATGAATGGATTGAGATTGCTCAAATAGATAGTTATGGCGATTGTTAATGTCTTAGTCGGTGTAGCGCTTTTGTTCTTCGGACGCAGAGCCTTCTGGCTGTTCGTAGCGGGCGCTGGTTTCGTTGCAGGGCTATCCCTGGCAAACAACATCCTCGAAGTCCCGGAATCGGTCGGTCTGATCATCGGCATTGGAATCGGGCTTTTGGCTGCGCTGTTGGCGGTTTTCGTCCAGCGCTTTGCGATCAATCTGGCCGGATTTCTGGTGGGCGGTTATATCGCTTTGCAACTTCTTCCCATGCTCAACATAGATGGCGGTTGGTGGACCACTTTGCTGGCATTCATCGTCGGCGGTGTGGTTGGGATCATTCTGGTGGGCTTGTTCCTGGATTGGGCGTTGATTTCCCTTTCATCACTCGCAGGCGCGGCACTGGTTATGGACACGCTCAATCTAAGCGGCGGGCTGGGGATGGTTACATTTATCATTTTGATCGTGATAGGGTTTGTATTTCAGGGCAGGAAGTTGCGGGGAAACAGGCGCAGGAAGCGATAACTTGTATAATGCGTTTGTCCAGCAGTTGAACTGCCGGACAAACATGGGCCGAGATTTTTGATTTATTCTTTTCCTCGAACCACCTCAACAATTCCATCTCTATCAGCCGGATCGATCTTATGTGAAACCACGCGCTGCGGGAACGGGATTTCGATACCTGCCTCGTTGAGCGCGTTATACATGGCCGTATTGACACTGTCGAACATGCGCCGGGTATCGATATAGGAATCAAGCCACCAACGCACTCGGAAGATCAGTGCCGAATCGCCAAACTCCAGGAATAACGCTTCCACTGGATGATCGCTCAATACGCCCTCGACCTTGCTGACTGCCTCGATGAGAACTTGCCGGGTCTCCTCAATATCCGACCCGTAGGCAACGCCAACGTGGATCTGGATGCGGTATTGCGTATCCGGATAAGAGTAGTTGACGATCAGGCTTTTACCGATGACCGAATTCGGCACGATGACCATGCGATTATCGCGCGTGCGGATACGCGTGCTGCGCAAGCCGATATCGACCACATCTCCCCATGTGTCCAGGTCCTGGATTTCGATGCGATCACCGATCCGATAGGGGCGATCGACCATGATCACAAATCCGTTGATCGTGTCGGACAAGGTAGCTTGCGCCGCCAGTGCGATTGCCAACGATCCGATTCCTAGGGTGGTTACCAAGCCGCTCACCTCAACGTTGAAGTGATCCAACAGGATGATAATGACGATCAATGTCAGGATAATGAGAACAACACGCCTGAAGAAAGGCAACAATTGTTCGCCAAGTTCGATCTCGCCAGTCGTTGCCAGTTGTTTCCCATACCAGTCAGCGATGTTACCGATCAGACGCCAGACCGCAATAAATCCCACCAGTGAAAAAAGAACAAAGTAAATCTGTTCGAAATCAAATTGCAATTGCTCAAAAACAGTGCTCAGATTGTTGTGTGCAAATTGAAACGCATAAATTAAAGCCAGCCAGTAGAGGGGTGGCGCGATGGCATCCAGAATTGCATCGTCCAGTGTGTTCTTGGTGAAACTTGTAAAGCGACGAAGGATGCGGCCAAAAAATATCTTGATGATCCAGCGCCCGAAGATTGCTGTCAGTAGAAAAACACCTACGGCAAGGCCAATATCCAACCATTGATCTAGCATCAGTTCCCAAAAACTCATATACGCTTTCCTCTAAAGTTTTATCTCATGTTTGCTCAGCAGTTCAACTGCTGAGCAACAGAAATAAATTCTCTCGCATTTTATCGAATTTCGAAAATCATCCCAGAACTTGTCCCCTGCACATCCGGGAAGAAGGCTTGCCAGGCGCGCGCAGGCAGCACGCGGAATTCGCCCGCCTGGGAGGGGATGAGCGTGTAAGTCAGTTCATAGGTTCCGGCGGGCAGGTAGTCAGCTGTCCAGGTGATGGACTCGTTGCGGATTTGCGGTTCGTTGAAATACCACCAGCCCCATCCGCGCGCGAAGGGATCGTCCGCATCGTAGACCACCTGCACATCCTTCCCATTCTGACCTTGCTGGCTGGTCTTGAGCGTTTGATCCAGGATTTCTGTTCCTGCCGGGATATGGTCTTCGAGCATGACGTAGTAGAAGTCGTTGGGCAGAGTCAGCGTCAGACGGGCGGTCAATTGAGCATCAGGAGCAAGCTCGAAGGTAGAGAGAGACGCGCATTCGTCGTCGCAATTCCCATCAAAGTACGCGCGGCTGATGTCCATGCCTTTATTCAACGTCTGGATGGATTCAACCGGTCGGTTGAGCAGCAAGGAGGCGCGATAGTACAGACGTCCCAGACCGGACTCACGTTCGATGACCAGCTTGTTGGGCGAGGTTGGCGAAAGATATTCGAGCGGAACGGTGGCGCTGACAGGGTTGAAGATTTCGGTGCCGCTGACGTCACCGGTCGCCATTTGCGCATCGTTGAGACTGGCCGAGAACTCAAAATCAGCCTGTAGCTCGCCAAAACCTTTCATAGCCTCGGTCAGCGCCAGAAGTCCCCAGGCATCTTCGTAGGTGGAACCCCATAGTCCATCTGCTTTGCGATGGGTAGATAGGTAGCGCACGGCTTCGATCAACACCGGCGCTGCCGGGTCGCGCTGCGCCAGGGCATAGGCGACGACAGCCGTCGTATAAAGCGGCGTACCCGGATTGCGCCGGGAAACGGATTCACTCTCCCAGTTGGAACTGCTACCTGTGCGGACAGCATTGGCTTCCAGGTTGGCAATCAGGTCCCGGGTGCGGGAGTTGCTGGGAGTAACAGATTCCAGGCTGAGTGCCAACATTGCCTGTGCCCAAGGGCTGAGTTGGTCGCGCTTATCGTACATGGTATTGAGAATCGGCAGATCGGGTTCCTGCAAACCGCTGGTCTGACTCAGGGCCAGGAAGGTGAAGTTCAGACGGTCAAGTTCCCAGGGCTGGTAGGTGCTCAACGCGGGATCGGCCAGGGCAAATTCCCGTAAATATTCCTGCGTACGATCGAAGGTATCATCCAGGATGCTGACGCCCGCCATTCGAGCGCGTCCCAGACCAAACAGTACATAGGTCGAAATATAGGGGTCAGAATCAGTTCCCTGGATCCAGCCCCAGCCGCCATCAAAATTCTGGTTGCGGACCAGGGCTGTGATGCTGTCGTTCAGGCTTTCGTCGAGGCGCTCCTTCAGCATCGGGTTATCGATGCCTGAGGCTTGTAAGGCGCGATATGTCTCCAAATTTGGCAGGAAATAGGAAAGCACCGCTTCATTGTTGCAGGTACAAGAGGGTGTGGGCAGCGCTTCCAGACTGTTGAGGATGGAAGCAGCCAATGAGGGCGACATCTCCACATCCAGCCAGCCGTCTGTGGGTGAGAAGGTGCGCGGCAGACTGATGATTTCCTGGCGTTCCCCGCCATCGATCAACATGCCGGCCGTGACGAAAGTCTGCGGCACAACATATTGACGGATCGGTACCGGACCGAGGGCCGGTGTGGCTGCATCGCTGAGTGCTTGTCCCCCACTCCTTCCGCTGACGGCAAACACAAATTCAGCCTGCTCCACATCCCCAGCTGTGCCCCACCAGGTTACCTGTGTGCGTCCGTTGCCCGGTACTTCGACAGTTTGCGAAGCCTGGCCCGGTTCATCCAGTGAAAATCCGGTGGAATCCAGGTTGACGCTCGCCTCCAATGTGTTGCCCGTGTTGTTATGGACGATGGCCGCCAACTCAATATGGTCACCGCTCACCAGGAAGCGCGGCGTGACCGGACGAATGAGCAGCGGTTTGGTGGTCACCACCTCGGTTTCAGCCTGCCCCACACGCGTATCTATGGTCAACCCGCGCGATTCGATTACCCAAGTGGTCAGGTTGTCGGGTAGAGTGATGGTCACCTGACCCCTGCCGTTGGAGTCGGTGATGAAGGTTGGGTTCCAGTAGGCTGTATCCGGGAACTCTTCGCGGACGGGAGCAACCATCGCACCGCCGCCTCCACCACCAAGCCCGGGCGGTTGCAGCACGAAGCGTCCACTATAAGTGGCTAAAGACAAACTGGTCGACACACCCAGAGACTGCTCTCCATAAAAAGCAGATAGAATTTCAGGGGAATTCGGATCAGCCAATGCCAGTACGGCTTTATCGACCACCGAGAGCGAGAACTCGCCATTGACCGGTTCGCCCGTGCTATCAGTAACGCGCAGTTGCAGAGTCATTTCGCCGCGTGGTTCGTTGATTTGCGGATCCGCGGTCAATTCAACCTGTAATTCCTGCGCCGTAGGTTCGACCGGTACGTTCACGTATCCCTGACGGAACTCATTATCCGGGCCGAGCAGCGTGGCGGAAATATACACATTAGGTGCATGTTCGTCAGTCAGTTCGAGCGTAAATGTCGAACCGCTTGCGCCCAGTTCGAGCACCCCGGCAGTCATGAGCTTCCCGCGTTCTACCGTCACCAACGCCTGCACGCTCTCCCCAAATGGGTTGGGAATAAAAATATTCGCGGTCTGACCGGGCTGGTAGCTCTCTTGATCGGCAGTCATCTTGATCTGATCGTTAAGCAGGTTCGGCCAGGGGGCGCTCTCTATGCCGGTGACCCACAATAAGATTTGCGTGCGCGCCCCGCCACCAAAGACATCCAACATGTAGGTGCCTGGCTCTTCCGGGGCAAAAGACAGGCGTGCTTTGCCATCCGCGGCTGTAGACAGATTGCTGCTGCCCACCAGCGTATAGACCGGTTCGTAGGTCGGCACCCCGTAGGCTACTTCCGGCGGCGGGTCCTGACGCTCCCAGCGCACCTGATTGAACTCCGCCTGCAAAGTCTTTGAAGGGGTGGCCTCCTTGTTCCAGTTGGCGGTAAACACGTCAAACCCGATGGCCGTTCCGCTCCGGCTCACCCACTGATCAGGCCGCAGACCGATGTAGAAATCGGCCGGATGCACGGTCAGTTCGTCGCGTGCGCTAACGGGGAATCCGCTCTCGTCCTGCGCTGTCAGCTCCAGGGTCAGGGTGCGAGGCGTGTCCGATTCGGGCAGGTCTGGGAGTTCGAGATCCAGGCTTCCATCCGAATTCGTGCGCGCTGTGCCATTTTCCAATGTGCGGCCAAATCTATCGATATCGGCCCAACTGGGGAACAGCCAACTGTCATCAAAAACACCGGTCTGGTAACCGGGTAGATCGAAATAAGTGGGATGTTCGAACAGGCTCCATTGGACGTCCACATCACCGGCGGGCGAACCGAAATAATAATTCGCTTTGGACTCGGCCCGCACCTGCTCGTCAGCCTGGATTTGCTCCCGCGCGAAAGCGACATTCAGTTCGATCTCCGGTTTGCGATATTCAGCCACAGTGAAAGACAGGTTGGCATTCAATTCTTCGCTGCGCAAAGTGTAATAACCGGGTTCAGCTTCGGGCGAAAGCTGATACTCGCCGTGGAAGGTGCCATAGGGCGAAAGCACAAGTTCGAAGCTCTTGAGTGGGCGTCCGCTGTTCCCTTCCAACTCCAGCGAAACGGACGAGAATTCTGGCAGCGTATATCTTCCGTTAAAGGCCTGTCGTACCGCGCCGCGGAAATATACCGTCTGTCCGGGACGATAGATGGGACGGTCGCTGTATAGATAGGTTTCCGGCTCCGGTGCCTGTGGCCGAAGAGGTATACCAAAATCCCAGGGTGAAATACCAGTGCTCCAGGAAGTTTGTGCCACTCCGAAATCATCCTGCCCCGGCTCGCTCATCACAACCGTATAGGTTTGCCCGGGTTGTTCTTGTGGTGGGAGATCTGCGTACAATAGCCCCGAGGCGTCTGTCTCCGCGCTGGTGACGGGATGTCCTTCGTAGTCATAAATGGTGAAGGGCGCCGAGACCGGCTCGTTCGTGCGCAGATCGGTTGCCCACAGCAGCGCATCGGTAGCGCCAATTTTGAAAGTCAGGTTGAGGTGGCTGGCTGCGACCAGATATTTACGATCATTAGGACTCTGATAGCTGACGGTGAAGTCCTGCGCCGCTACCGCTTGTTGCAATTGTGGCGAATCCACGTTTACAAAATAAAATCCCGTCCCAAGTTCATCTTCCGTTCCTGCTAATGGCAAATCGATGGGCTCATTGCGGCTGTCCGGCAGGTCATAGGTTTGAGAATAGGTCAGTGGCGCTTGCGGTGTGAAAGTTTGCAGGGCATCATAACTCTCCGGACCGGTCAGCAGTTGGAAATCTTCCAGAGCGATCGATGCTATGGACACATCCGCACGCTGAATGTTGGTCGCATTAGCCTTTAGAACCGGTTCATCCGGGCGCACGAAGTAAACATAGCCCCAAAATGGCACATTCAGGCTGGGCGAGGCGGGAGGCGTGCTGAACTCGATTTCAAATTCAGCGCCCAAAGGTTGTTCCCATTTATCTACCAATTCGGGAGAAATAGTCAGGGTGTAATCGCTCTCGGGCAGGAAAAAGCCGCTAATATTTAAAGTTGTTCCATCAATATAAATCCCAGGATTTGAGATTTCCGGGTTCAGGCTGATGTAATCTTCAAGATCGTTTACTCTCTTCGGCGGGGACGTGAAGAGGATGCGCATGTTGCCGGTTTCGGTTTTGATGCCCCCATTTGCCGGTTCACTGTCCTCTACATTGAAGTTCCCAAAAGTGGAAAACTGGAATTGTTGTTCCAATGCGAGAGGTGTGCCGCTGGCGGCGGTCGCGTCCCTGGTCACACTCAAGGTATAAGTTGTATTTCTCTCATATTGTTCGGCGGGTTCGAACGTCATCTCCGTATGAGCTTCATTCCAGGAGGTATCCCCGTTTACCGGAATGCCGCCCCCGAAGAACGCAAACCCGTTTTCCAGGCTGAAGGGATCCATGGCCTGGTTGAAGGTCACTGTGATAGGAGCGTCGAGCGCCAGAGTTTGTTCATTGGAAGGTGCCACCGAAACCAATCTGGGTAGGGCTGTGTCGAACGACCACTCAATCGAACCCTCGCTCAAATCCAGCGGTGTTCCTGTCGTAGTGACCAGGTCGGTGTTCAGATTGGCTGTGTACGTCACACCACCAGCCAGAGCCGGCTCAGGATAAAAAACGTAGGTACTGGTTGAAAGCCACTCTCCGTGCCCATTCACCCCCGGATCAAGTGAGAACGCTTCCGGTAAATCGGCATCCTTTCCCAATGGGACGACCGGCTGGTTGAACGTCACGGCCACAGCAGCGGTCGGATCTATATCCTGACTGGCGGGCTCAGGCAGGAAGTTGATGGCTTGTAGCGGTGGCGGCGTATAGTATGTCAGCGTGACGGGAGCGGTCAGGGACAGTCCGTTCGCAGCTTTCGCAGCCGATAAAATTGCTACCGTTATCTCGACATCATTTTCATAAAGGGAGTCGGGAGTGAATGTCAGAGTTGAGTCATCACTCCAGGTGTGGGAGCCGGACGGAAGTCCGAAGAGAGACGCCTCGACGGAGTCCTGGTCCATGGGCTGGCTGAAGTAAAAGGTGATCGGCTGGTCGAGTCCCAATTGGCTTCCATCCAGCGGTGAGACTTCTGCCAGGGCCGGTGGAAGCGGTTCCTGTTGAACGGTGGTTATGGTCGGCGTGGGCTCGGGGCCTTGTGGCGGCAGACTCGGCAACGCACAGGAGAACATCAGCATCGCTGCCAGGATGAAGGTAATTAGTGAATAGGCACGTTTTGGAAAAGTGAGTCGGTCCATTTGGGCTCTCAGTGTAGGGAACGAGCGCTGAAATCATTATACTCTGAAGCCGATTCACGTAGATTCATGAATAGCAGACAGGTCTTCGCATATTTCATACTGACGATGCACTCACTTCCATTCTTGGGGAGCGTTGACACGGGAAGATGTTGACGTATAATAATTAGACTACCTATTGAGAACAGGAAAGGAGGTCGAACGAATAGAATATCATTTGCCAGTTTGTCTAGTTTTTTCACCCATTCAGAAGAGGAGAAATAAAATATGAAAAGCAAATCACTTTTTGCCATGATTGCGCTCTTGATCGTTGCAAGCATGGTGTTAGCAGCTTGTGGTGGCGGCGCTGCAACTGAAGAACCCGCTGCTCCAGTAGAAGAACCGACAGAAGCGCCGATGGAAGAACCGACGGAAGCACCCGCTGCAGAACCCACCGAGGCACCGACGGAAGAACCGGCCGGCACGCCCGCTGACACAATTATCATCGGTACTACCGATACGATGGCCAGCTTCGATCCGGCGGATGCCTACTCAACTCGTGACTGGGAAATCATCAAGAACATCAACGAAGGTCTGCTCAAGTGGAAACCGGGCAGCGGTGACGAACTTATCCCAGCCCTTGCTACAGGTATGCCTGAGGTTTCCGATGATGGCCTGACTTATACCGTCACATTAAAGGATGGTATCAAGTTTGGTGACGGCACTGATTTGACCGCACAAATGTACGCGGACAGCATTAACCGTCTGCTCACCGTTGGACCCGATTGCCCGAACGGGGTAGCCGACGCATTGGCTACGCCATATTTGGATAGCGCCGAAGCCACGGATGATAGCACCCTTGTGTTCCATCTAAAATCTCCGGTGGCTTACTTCCTGCAGATCCTGGCAAGCGCTACTTACACACCAGCCAACCCCAATATTTTCCCGGCGGATTCATGCGAACTGTTCCCTGAGCCGCCTATCTATGGGACCGGTCCCTGGTTCGTCTCACAGTTTACTCCTCAAGAGCAAATTGTTTTAGAACCCAATCCCTATTACACAGGTGAATTGCCACCACAGGTCAGTCAGATCATTGTGCGCTTTTTCTCTGACCCACAGACCATGGCTTTGGCCGTCCAAAATGGAGAGATCGATGTAGCTTGGCGCTTCCTTGGACCGGAACTATTCGGCCAATTACAAGGTGTCGATGGTGTAACCGCCAGCACGATCAACGGTGGATCGATCCGTTATTTGATCCTCAATCACACCATGGCTCCTACCGACGACCCGAACGTAGTAAAAGCAATCGCTTCGGCGGTCGATCGTGATGAGCTCGCGGATACAGTCTTCGGCGGGCAAGTCAATCCGATTTATTCCATGGTTCCACCCGGATTCCTGGGTGCCAACGAAGCTTTCGACGCCACATACGCTTCGCCTGACCTGGATGCCGCAAGAGAATACCTGGCAGCCTCTGGATACGACGAGAGCAACCCCCTAGAGCTCGAAATGTGGTACCCACCTGAGCACTACGGCGCTTCCACCGCAGCCTGGATGCAGGTTGTCCAACAGCAGTTGGAAGCCACGGGTGCGATCACAGTTACTTTGCAGAGCCAGGAATGGAGCACATACGTGACATCCTTGACGGGTGGCGAGGCCTATGCTGTAGGTGTGCTGGGTTGGTTCTACGACTACCCGGATCCCTCCAACTATCTGGATCCTTTCGTTTATAACGGTGGTCTGGGCACTAACGTGTCACCCGCTGCGGAAGGGACGGATTATGGTGAACCGATCAACGATCAGGCTCAACAACTTGTCGATCTGATGACGCAAGCAGACGTTGAAACCGATCTGGATGCGCGTGCCGAACTTTACGGGCAGGTACAGGATATCTATGCCGACCTGGTAGTGTCACTACCGCTGTTCCTCAACCCAGAATATGTGGTCTTCCGCGACAACATCCAAGGTTCCGACCAGTTTGCTACTCCGGAAACGTTGAATATCGCTGGTACGATCGAATTCAACTACTCCACACTCAGCAAGACTCCGTAAGGTTGTAAGCAGTTTAGGAGCGGGCCATAACAAGCCCGCTCCTTCTTTCCACACCATATAACGGAAAGGGAATCGTGTCTCCTATTGCATTAATTGCACTCATTATTGGCGTCCCGGCCTTAATCCTGTTGATCTATATTTTTGTGCGAGGCTCGACAGGACTACGCCGTTATATTCTGACGCGCATTGGCTTAACTCTGCCAATGGTTTTTATCCTGGCAACGCTGGTTTTCTTCGTAATGCGGGTGCTACCCGGCGATCCAGTCAGTTCAGCTTTGGGTCCGAAAGGCACTCCGGAGATGCTGGCGCGCATACGCTCACAATTGGGTTTGAACGATCCGTTGCCCGTACAATATGGTCGATTCCTGATCGACATGGTCACGCTAAACTTTGGAAACTCGCTCGTTGGCGGACATCGCCCGATCGTCGATGAAATGAGCGAACGCTTTCCTGCCACGTTGGAGTTGGTGATTCCGGCTTCTATATTGGCGCTGCTGGTCGGGATTTTAGGAGGAACGTTTGCAGCTTCACGCCGTAAACGTGCTATCGATTACTCATGGCGTATTTATTCTGTGGTTATCTATTCCCTGCCAATATTTTGGTTTGGTTTAATGTTGCAACTCCTGTTCGGAGTCCAACTTAAATGGCTGCCTATCGCTGGCCGTATCGATCCGGTCATCGGCACAAGCATCAAGCATATTACCAACCTGTACGTTGTAGATACTTTGATCACCGGTAATTGGCCAGCCTTGATTTCCGTCTTGGAGCATCTCGTGCTTCCCACCATCACGCTGGGGTTGATTCTCTCGGGTGTGTTCGTGCGCATGACCCGCATCAACGTGATCGAAACCCTCCAGGCTGATTACATCGCTGCCGGGCGCGCCCGTGGACTACGTGAGCGCATTCTTGTTTATGGACATGCGTTGAAAAACGCTATGATCCCGGTCATCACGCTGATTGGGCTACAAGTGGCCATCTTGCTGGCTGGTGCCGTGCTGACAGAAACGGTGTTCTCCTGGCCTGGAATGGGACGTTACCTGGTGGAACGAATTTCGTCCCGGGATTATACAGCCGTGCAAAGTGTCATTACCGTGTTTGCAATGTTGGTAGCTTTAATCAGTTTAGCAGTCGATGTGATCTATTCATTGGTAGATCCGCGGGTAAGGTACTAAATCATGACCATGATGAAAGAAGATCGTCCCGAATCCGTCCCCGAGGTCGAAACTTGGGAAAGTGACCTTGAACGGGTTGGCTTTATTCGCCGTATGTTCTTGGCCCGTCGCTGGTATGGAGCCGACTGGTGGTTTGTCGCCATTTCAGCTGTTATGGTAATTGCTTTTATCATCATCGCCTTATTCCCAGGTTGGTTTGCTCCCTACGCTCCTGATGTTCTGGTCGGGCACAGGTTTTTAGCGCCAGGAGAACAGCCCGCTATTCCAGTGTTGGTGATATCGGCAGATTCGCCAATCAACGAACTCAAGGATTTGGCAGTCCCATCGGGCGAACCGCGACCATCCGTTGCTGTCGTCCAGGGTGTGCCCACTGCCGGCGCCTTGAACGAACAGGCGCAAACCATCGATGAGCAAATCAAAAACGAACCCGAAGGTTTACGTCTGCGCCCGCGCATTGTACGTTTCGCTACAATAGAAGAAGTTCTGCAAGCAGTAGCTGATGGTACGGTACAGGCTGCTGTGGTGCAATCATCCGAATTCGAACTGATTGCATCCCAATTTCCAATGTTGCGCGAAGGCGCAAGTATCACAGGGGATATTGCTACATCAGGTGGCTTTATTCTGGGTACGAATGACATTGGGCAGGATGTATTCAGTCGCTTGTTATGGGGCACACGCGTCGCTTTGATCATTGGTTTTAGTGCCTCCATCGTGGCGTTGGTATTAGGAGTGCCTCTGGGCCTGCTGGCAGGTTTCATTGGTGGCTCGTTTGATCGTTTGTTAAGCCTGGTAATGGATAGTTTATACGCTTTTCCTGGCCTAATCCTGGCTATCGCCATCACTGCTGTATTGGGACCCAGTGTATTCAATGTCATCGTTGCGATTGCGGTGTTGTATATTCCCACATATTATCGTATCGTCCGTGGGCAAACTCTGTCTGTGAAGGAAGAAATTTACGTTGAAGCCGCCAAAAGTATTGGAGCGCGTAGTGCGGAGATTCTACGACAGTATATTTTTCCTAATGTGATACCATCCGTAGCTATCATCTTCTCGGTCAATGTGGCAGATGCGATTTTAACCGGCGCTGGTCTTTCCTTTTTAGGCCTGGGGTTGCCTCCCACAATTGCCGACTGGGGCATCGATCTCGCACGCGGCCAACGCTTCATTCAAACTGCATGGTGGATGATCACGTTCCCTGGCTTAGCGATCATGTTAGTCGTCCTGGCATTTTCCATGATGGGTGAGGGGCTGACGGAAATATTCAATCCAAAACTGAGGGAGCGCTAATGCCGGACGATATCCTTTATTCTATTCGAAATCTATCTGTCGAATACCGGACACGCGCTGGGGCAGTGCGGGCTGTGGACAATGTTTCTCTCGATATCCGTCGTGGGGAGATTCTGGGGCTGGTAGGAGAATCCGGGTGCGGCAAATCAACTTTGGGGAAGGCTCTGATGCGATTGCACACCGGTCCGGCCCGTATTACAGCTGGTGAACTGTGGTTTGATGGGCGCGACTTAATGAAACTTTCCAATCGTGAGATGCCGGATATACGCGGTGCTGAAATTGGAATGGTCTTCCAGGACCCCATGACCTCTCTCAACCCGGTCCAGCGCGTTCTCGATCATTTAACCGAAACCATCCAAACCCATGAACCGGAAACATCGGACGAAAAAGCACGTAAACGAGCGGAAGAACTTGTGGAGCGACTCGGTATCCGGCACGAGCGTCTGAGCGAATACCCGCATCAGATGTCAGGGGGGATGCGTCAGCGGGTGATGATCTCCCTGGCGTTAGCCCTGCGAGCTAAGTTGGTGATCGCTGATGAACCGACCACTTCCCTGGATGTCATCGTGGAGGCTAAATTTTTGGATTTATTGAAAGAACTTCAGCAGGAATTTGGCTTGACGATTTTGCTCATCACGCACAATATTGGCGTCGTTGCCGAAGTTGCTGATCGGGTGGCTGTTATGTACGCTGCCAAAATGGCTGAGGTTGGGGATGTCAATGATGTGTTTGCCGACCCCAAACACCCTTATACGCAAGGTTTGTTGAAGTCCGTTCCCAACATCCGGTTGGATGAGGACGAATTATACAAAATGGGAGGCGCGCCTCCAAACCTGCTTCACCCGCCTTCAGGCTGTCGCTTTCATCCTCGTTGTCCTTATGTGATGGATGTTTGTAAAGAAATAGAACCGGCGTTTGACCCTGTTGAGAAAGAACATCTTGCCTCCTGTTGGCTTTACCAAGAGGCCCCTGCAGGAATGGAAAAGAGCCATGTCTGAATCACAATTGGAAGCCAACAATCTTTCCACAATGAAAGCCACAGACGAGGTCGATAATCTGGTTCAAGTTGAGAACCTGCGCAAGCATTTCCCCATACAAAGCGGGTTCATCGCTAACCTTCTCAATCAAGGGAATATCCCGGCTGTTAAAGCAGTGGATGGTGTCAGCTTTTCCATTCGTCGAGGTGAGGTTTTCGGGTTGGCTGGCGAGAGTGGTTCCGGTAAATCCACTGTAGGTCGCTTGATTTTAGGCCTGCTTGAGCCAACCGAGGGGCGGGTGATATTCGACGGTATCGACCTGGACAGTATAAAACCTGAAGAGTTGCGTCGCCTGCGTTCTCGTATGCAGATCGTGTTCCAGGATCCTTTGGCCTCGCTCAATCCGCGTATGACGATAGGGGAGGCTATTCGCCATCCGGTAAAGATCCATATTACGGAAAAATATGATGAGGGTCGGCATGTTGTTTACGAAATCCTGGAAAAAGTAGGACTGGCTCCCCCGGAACAATTCTATGATAAGTTTCCACATCAAATCAGTGGTGGCCAACGCCAACGTGTGGTCATCGCCCGGGCCCTGGTAACAGCACCGGACCTGGTTGTGGCAGACGAGCCAATTGCCATGGCTGATGTGAGCGTAAGGGCCTTACTGCTCGACCTGATGATGCGCTTGAAAAATGAACTCAATCTGACCTATCTTTTTATTACCCACGACCTGGCAACGGCCAAATATGTTTGTGACCGGATCGCCATTATGTACTTGGGGAAATTGTGTGAGATTGGCCCCCTGGCTGATGTTTATGAGAATTCCGGGCACCCTTATACACGCGCCCTTTTGGAAGCCGTCCCGGTTCCCGACCCGCAACACCGCAGGACTGAGCCAATGCCTGCCGGCGAAATTCCCAGCGCGATCAACCCACCTTCAGGCTGTCGCTTTCATCCGAGGTGCCCCATTGCACGCCCAAATTGCGCTGTTGAAGAACCTGCTTTGCGAGAATTAAGGCCCGGGCATTCCATGGCCTGTCATTATGCCGAAGATTTACTGAAATAAAAAGTGTTTGGAACGTTGTAGAAAGCGTAGGTGGCACTCAGAGACGCCATCTGCGCTTTTGTACTTTATTGAGAATTTGATTAGCAGGAATGAACAAGAGGCAATTAAAAAGTTCTATTGATAAGAGCGAACGGCAGCTCAACGTGCGACTTTTGCCAGTTTTTGTTCTCCTTCTGGCGATATTATATGCTTTGACTCGCTATCGTGGTTGGCTGATATTTCTAATTGGGATGGCCGGTGTTTGGCTGCTGGCTTTCCTTTGGGTTTATTCCTTGGAGAGAGGTCTCAGTATCGAGCGCAAGATCCATTTGGCCTGGGCTAATGTGGGAGATTCAGTGCCCGAACAACTTTTGGTTATCAATCAAAGCCGGTTCCCCGCAATCTGGGTGGAGATTACCGATGAAGTCGATACATGGGTAGCTCCGATTCGACTGGTTTCTGATGTCGGGCCACGCATCACACGTAGACGACACCCGAGTCACCTGTTCAAGCGTCGTGGATTGTACACACTCGGCCCTACTCGTTTGCGAACCGGGGATCCATTTGGTATTTACAGCCTGACTTTACACGACCGGCATTCCAGCACCATTTTAGTCACTCCCCCACAATTGCCGTTGACTCAACTCAGGATTGCGCCCGGCGGTTGGGCTGGTGACCACCAGCGTCGACGCAGTGCTCTGGTACGCGAGATCAGTGATGTGGGCGTCCGCAATTATGTTCCAGGGGATAGTTTGCGACAGATTCACTGGCGCGCCTCAGCACACCACGATACTTTGATCGTCAGGCAGCTTGAGGCCGCCACTTCCGAAGATTGGTGGATTTTCGTTGACCTGGATGTGGCCGCCCAAGCTGGAACCGGTCAGGATTCGACTTTGGAACTTGCCATCGTACTGGCTGCTTCTTTGGCCACACGCGGGATGAAAGAGCACCGCCGCGTCGGGCTGGCGATGGCCGGACCGGCACTAACCTTGCTGGAGCCGCGCTCTGATCCGGCTCATCGCTGGCGCATCTTGCGCGCATTGGCAATGGTCGAGGCAGGCGAACGTTCACTGGCTGATTTGATGAAGTTAGGGCAAGGGCGAGCGGCCCAAACAGCCACATTGATCGTCATCACACCGACCACTAATCCTGCCTGGGTGGCAACGGCCGGCTTGCATAGCCGCGACAGCCGTATAACAGCATTACTGGTCAATCCAGGTGATTTCGATAGCCATTGTGATCAAAGCAAGGTCGTCAATGCTTTAGCGCGCAGCGGTATACCTTTTGCATCGATACCCAGGTTGCTGCTCGAAGAGGCTTATCCATCTCTGCGTGAGGGTGAACGAAAGCCTCCTGCCGGACTCCAGGCTAAGAAACGATATTTGCAACAGGGAAGTGTCCCGTGGCAACAGATGGGTTAAGAAAGAACTTGCCGGGCGCTTTTTCGCGCGCCAAAAGAGCTGACAGACTGGCCACCCTGGTGCTGTTATTTGTCCTGATGGTGGCTGCTATGGCCGGTGTAGCCGGTGTGTTGACGGGGCCGAACTGGGGTTTGCTCTTGCAGAGTTTGTTTCTAGGACTGCTTACAGGCTGGGGATTGGCACTTTTCCGCCAATCAGCCTGGCGTGGATCCTTGATCGTTATCGCATTTGGCTTCGCCTATATTTTCCTTTTTCCGGGCGGGCTGATCGAGAAGGCTATCCCTGTATTGGCTGAAATTTTCCATTTGATACCGGAATGGGTCGCTTCCCCTAGAGGGGAAACGGTTGACTTCGCCTCGTTGATCGATTTGTCCTATGTGTTTTTCTCTTCAGCAGGAATCATTATGACACGCCTCCAGGCCTGGCTTCTTGCTTTTGTAGAGGGACAACCATCCTTTGATCCGGTGGCAGCTGCATTGGTTTGGAATGCGATCGTGTGGCTAGTTGCAGCTTGGGCTGGTTGGGTCATCGAAGCGCGCCAGAATACTCTGCTGGCGGTTTTACCGGCGATCTTGTTGAGCGTGTCCACACTCGCATACGGGCGGCGAACTTCCTTCGCTCTCTACCTGATGTTGGGGTCGCTCTTATTACTCTTAGCGGTGGTGCGGCAGGAACAACGGGAGCAGGCCTGGGTCGAGTCTGATGCGGCTTTTCCTGCAAAGAAGGGTCGGCAGATCATCTTCGTTTCCCTGTTAGTAACGCTCGCACTTGTCCTGTTTTCCGCTTTCACCTCCTCGATATCGATCCGCCGCATTCAGGAGTGGATTTCAGAACATACGAAATCCAGTGCCCAACAGGAAAATGGAAACCTGGGGAAATCTCTGGGGATCATTCCCGGCAGCACAGCAGCCCCGGACGTTTTTAAGGCGGCGCGCAATCCGGGTTTGCCTCAGGAGCATCTCATCGGCAGCGGACCGGAACTTTCACAGCGTGTGGTGATGACGATAGCCGTCAAGGATTTGTCTTCCCTTTCGCAGGCGGGTCAAACCTTGCCTTTATACTGGCGCAGTTATACGTACGATATTTATACCGGGATCGGATGGCGTGTGAGTGGGATCGAGCCAAAATTCTATGACGCTGAGAGTCCCATACAGGCAGATCAGAGACAAGGTCAAGTTATGATCCAGCAGGATGTGCATCCTGTAGAAGATTTAGGTGGAACGGTTTACACTGCCGGGGAGCCAGTGACTATCGATTTGAAGAGTGAAGCTGCCTGGCGCTCGTTTGATGACCTGTTCGGCCTCCAACTGGAAAAATCAAGCACCTATCGTTCGCTCTCAGCGATTCCCCAGGTTGACAAACGCAAGCTGCGCGCAGCCGGGCAAAGATATCCGGATTGGCTCAGAGAGCGTTACCTGTCTCTCCCATCAAGCGTGCCAGACCGGGTAAGGGCGTTGGCCATCGAGTTGACGGCCTCCGAACCAACCCCTTACGATCGGGCAAAGGCCATTGAGCGTTACCTTCGTACCTTTCCTTACAGCCTCGATGTACCCCACCCCCCTTCGAGCCGAGAGGTGGCTGATTATTTCTTGTTTGATTTACAGCAGGGATATTGTGATTATTATGCTACTTCGATGGTGGTCTTGACTCGGGCAGCCGGGGTGCCCTCCCGGCTCGCCATGGGCTACGCAAACGGAACCTATAATTTAAACTCGAAACGTTTTGTCGTCACAGAAGCAGACGCGCATTCATGGGTTGAAATTTATTTTCCGAATATCGGCTGGGTGCCTTTTGAGCCAACCGCCAGCCGTCCACAATTGGAGAGAGAAAAGCCAGCGTTCATTGTGCAACCTTCGGTATCACCCCCGCCTGTTGTTTCGCAGGAAAGGACAACGCCGCGCGTATGGGGTTGGCTATTTAGTGGGATCGGGACAGCGGGGATAGTGGGTCTCCTCTGGGTACTTTTTGTCGAAGTTCAACTTCGCCGTATGTCCGAACAAAAAGTTGCCATAGAAGTCTATCGGCGCATGAGAAGATTTGGTAAATCCCTGGATGTGGAATCGCCATCAAGTGACACACCTTACGAATTTACAAACGCTCTGATTAATCGTCTGCAGGAACTGGGATTCCAGAAACCCGAATTTGCATCAGATTTGTTCCGCAAACTTCAGGCATTGACCGATGATATCGTGCGGACGAGTTACCGGCCATCACCACAGGATTCGGTACACGCTTCCAGCGTTTTACAACAATGGAAAGGCCTGCGCTGGAAATTGTGGTGGTTGTGGGTTCTCAGTTATGAGAAGAAGCATATCGGCTTTGTCAGTCAAATATTGGGAATAACGATGGAACAGGAGAAGGAATCCGTATGACATTAAAAGATACTAACACGGAAAAATCATTCAACGAAGTCCAGGGGTTTGCCGAGGCCGTGATCGATAATGTCGAAAAGGTCATTGTCGGGAAACGTTCGACCATCGAGTTGGTGCTGATCGCATTACTGTGCGAAGGTCATGTCTTGATCGAAGATGCGCCTGGCACCGGGAAGACGATGTTAGCCCGCGCCATCGCCATCACAACCGGACTTGAATTCAAACGCATACAGTGCACGCCAGATTTATTGCCCAATGACGTGACCGGCGTTTCGGTATTCAATCAAAAAACAAGGCAGTTCGAGTTTCGGCCGGGCCCGGTTTTCAGCAACATTTTACTGACGGACGAAATCAACCGCGCTACGCCGCGCACTCAAAGCGCTTTGTTAGAAGCGATGGGAGAAGGGCAGGTCACCGTGGACGGGGTGACATATTCCCTGTCCAAACCGTTCCTAGTTACGGCAACTCAAAACCCGATTGAGTTCGAAGGAACCTTTCCCCTACCGGAAGCGCAACTGGACCGATTTTTCATGCGCATTAGCCTAGGCTATCCAGATTTCTCCCATGAGGATGCTATGTTGCAAATGCAGCAATTGACCCATCCGATAGACACGCTCGCACAGGCTGTGGATGGTCACAGTCTGCCCGCTCTTCAGCAGCAGGTTCGTCAGGTGCATGTGGTGGAGAGTGTTCGCCGTTATATCTTGAATATTGTCCATGCTACCCGTGAGCACCCCGCTTTGGGACTGGGCGCCAGCCCACGAGGCAGCCTGGCGCTCTTTCACGCCGCCCAGGCAACTGCAGCCCTGCACGGACGAGATTTTGTCATCCCCGATGATGTCAAACGTATTGCAGTAACTTGTCTGGCACACCGTATGATGGTGAATCCTGAGAATATCCTCAGCGGGGAAACGACAACCGGAGTGTTACAAGAACTGCTCAAAAATATTGAGGTGCCTTTGGAATCGTCAAAGGAAGCTATTCAAGGAAATTGATAGGTTTCAGTATATTGGTCGCGGCATCCCGTACCCGTGCAAGTTGACCTTTTTCGGTTCATCCGGCCATACCCCCGGTATCTCCGTGCCGCAGTTTGGACATTTTCCCTCGTCTGACAGGTGATAGCCTGTGATGGAATAGCCAATGCGATCAACAACCTTTTGATTGCAATTGGGACAAAAGGTGCTTTCGTACTCGCCCACATGGCCGGGGATGTTGCCCGCGTACACATAACGGAGGCCAGCTTCCCGTCCGATTTCTGAGGCGCGTAAAAGCGTCTTGGCGGGCGTGTTGTCGTTTTCAGTCATCTTGTAGTCTTTGTGGAAAGCTGTCACATGCCAGGGGATGTCCGCTGAGACGCCCGCCAGGAAACGGGCTGCATCCCATAACTCATCGTTGGAGTCGTTGAAATCGGGTACGACCAGCGTCACCACCTCAACCCACAGGCCCATCTCATGCGCGCGCTGGATGCCGTCCAGCGTATTTTGCAGCACGCCGCCCAGTTTACGATAATTTTTATCCTGCATGGATTTCAAATCGACCTTATATGCGCTGATGTACGGTCGCAGGTATTCCATCACCTCGGACGTGTTGTTGCCGTTCGAGACATAAGCGCACATCAGCCCGGCGGCCCTGGCTTCCTTGAAGATCGCCACTGCCCACTCGCTAGTGATCAGCGGCTCATTGTAGGAGGAGACCACCGCTGAAGCATTGGTATCATGCGCGAATTGGACCATTTGTTCCGGCGTAACATGCCGGACGTAATTCGCCGATACATCCGATTTTGGGTCGCGCATGGCCTGGGAGGTCAGCCAGTTCTGGCAATATCCACAGTGGAAATCGCAGCCCAGCATCCCAAAAGTCAACGCGTTGGTACCGGGCAGCACGTGGAAGAAGGGCTTTTTCTCGATCGGGTCGGATTGTAGTGCGGCCACATATCCCCAGGGCACGCGTAATTTGCCGCCTTCGTTGAACCGTACCTGGCAGACCCCACGCCGGCCCTCACGAATCAGGCAGCGATGTCCGCAGGCATAGCAACGTACAGAGTTATTCTCTAAAGTCTCGTAAAGTTCTCCATCACGAGTCAATTCGTCTAAAATATTGGCAACTGTTGTCATAATACTCTTATAATACACCCATGTTAACAATCTGTGTGCAGGCCGGCGGCGAATCCCGTCGAATGGGGCAGGATAAAGCGCTGATGTCCTTTCTTGGACGTCCGCTTATCCAACGAGTGGTAGACCGTCTCAGTCCGATTGCAGACGAAATGATCGTGACCACCAACAATCCGGACGATTATCGTTTTCTGGGTCTATCGCTCTTCCCGGACCTCAAGCCTGGTCGCGGGGCCTTGGGAGGACTCTTCACTGCGTTATCATCTGCTACCTGCGATGTCGTGGCAGTGGTGGCCTGCGATATGCCCTTTGCCAACACTTCGCTGATCGAAGCATCCAGCAGGCTGCTCGTCGAGGCAGAAGCAGACGTGGTCATCCCGGATTCAGGCGGCGGGTTGGAACCAATGCACGCCCTCTACCGCCGCGAGACCTGTCTACCGGCCATCGAGTCCGCCATCGAAGCGGACAAATGGAAACTAATATCGTGGTTCCCGCAAGTCAAAGTGCGCATTATCCAACCCGATGAAGTCAAAACCTACGATCCATCCGGGCTGGCCTTCTGGAATCTGAATACCCCCGAAGAATTTGCCGAAGCCGAAGAACGCGCTAAACTACAAAACTAACCAACTAGCGAACTATTAAAACCGGACACGGCGCATGACGCACAACCTTCTGGCTCTGACTGCCGAGCAGTGCACCTTGCAACAGTCCCAAACCGCGCGAACCCATCACGATCAAGTCGCTCTTGCGCGTTTTTGCAACATCCAAAATGGCTTCCGCTGGAGCACCCTCCAGAACTTCGGTATGTACCTCGCCCGGGATTTCACCAACTGCATCCATGGCTTTTTGTAAAATCGTCTCTGCCTCCTCCATGCGGGCAGAAATCGCAGTTTGCATGTTGGGTTCACCCAAATAGGATGGCACTGGCTCAAAGGCGACCACAATACGGAGGATATCCGCGTTCATGTTTCGAGCAAGTTCAGCAGCGGTTTTAGCAGCATGCAGGGAATGTTCTGAACCATCAACAGCGAGCAAAATATTCTTAAACATTATCTACCTCCTCTCACCTCGATTACAATTTAAGTATACATAAAATCAGATGCCAAAAGCAACCCACCAGGAGCCATTATGCCACTCGACCTTCCCCTCATCCGTGAACAATTTCCATCGCTCGATCGTCCGGCCGTTTTTCTTGACAACCCCGGCGGCACACAAATTGCAAAGCACAGCCTGGAGCGTATCAACCGCTATCTGTTGGAATGCAACGCCAACCATGAAGGAGCCTTCGCTACCAGCCGGCAATCGGACGCGCTTCTGCACGAAGCGCACGCCGCTATGGCTGACTTCGTGAACGCCTCATCCCCGGATGAGATCGTGTTTGGTGCCAACATGACAACCCTTACCTTGCACATCTCCCGTTCCCTAGCACGGAGGCTGAATCCCGGTGATGAGATTGTGGTCACACGCATGGATCACGATGCCAATATCTCACCCTGGATGTTGATCGCGGAAGATCGCGGCTGCAAACTCACTTGGGTGGATTTCGATGTAGAAGACTACACCCTCAAACTGGATGAGTTCGAGAAGGCATTGGAGAACAAACCAAAGATCGTGGCCTTTGGTTATGCCTCCAACGCCACCGGCACGATCAACCCGGTTCGCAAGCTGACCGAATTGGCTAAGGAGGCTGGCGCGCTGGTCTACATCGATGCGGTGCAATACGCGCCGCACGGCCCGATCGACGTAAAGAGTATCGGCTGTGATTTCCTGGTGTGCAGCGCTTACAAGTTCTTCGGGCCGCACGTGGGTATCCTTTATGGAAAAATGGAATTGCTGGAGGATCTAAAGGCCTATAAGGTTCGTCCTGCTCCGAATGACCCGCCCGGCAAATGGATGACCGGCACGCAAAACCACGAAAGCATCGCCGGCGTGCTTGGTGCATTGGAATACTTCGAATGGTTGACAGATCAATTTGGAGATACACAAAAACGCAGCATGGCTGAAGAGGGCCTGATCGGTCGGCGGTTGAATTTAGTGGCCGCGATGATCGCTTTACGCGCATACGAATTCGAACTCAGCCGCGCACTGATCGAAGCCATCGAAGCTGTACCTGGCACGCATATCCACGGGATCACGGATATAAAACGCCTGGACGAGCGTGTCCCAACAGTGTCGTTCACATTGGATGGTAAACATCCGCTTGAGATCGCAAAAGCATTGGGAAAAGAAGGATTTTATGTTTGGGATGGGAATTATTATGCCCTGGCTGTTACCGAAAGATTGGGCGTGGAGGCCAACGGCGGCATGGTACGAGTCGGTGCGGTGCATTACAATACCTTGGATGAAGTCGAGCGCTTCGGACAAGTCTTGGTTAAAATTACTGCCGATTGAATAACAAATTCTACGTTTATTTTAAGAAATCCATTATCACAGAAGCACCGCTAGGAAGTATAATTTTCTTATGAGTGAAATGGCCGATAAGCCCGTACGACCCATCAGTATTCTGCTGGTCAATGAAGTCCCATTAATGGGCAATGTAATTGCTTCCGCGCTAGAAGACGAACCGGATATCATCGTGGCAGGACGTGTGACGAATGTTGACGATGCCTTAAAGATGGTACAGGAAAAGAATGTGGATGTCGCCCTGGTCAGCACCCGCTTGCCCGATCAGGGTGCACTCAAACTGACCAGCGCCATTGCCGACCTGGCACCTGACACGAAAGTTCTGGCACTGGGTCTGACCGAAGAAAAAAAACGCGTTTTGCGCTTTGTAGAAGCTGGCGCCACCGGTTATGTCCTGAAAAATGATTCGCTCGATGATATGATCGAAAACGTCCGTGCTGCGGTGGATGATAAGGTCTTTGTCTCACCAAAGATCGCCGCAGCCATGATGGAGCGCCTCTCGGATCTGGCGCAAATGTTCTCGGACGTTGAGAACAGCGTCACAGACGATGCAGGACTGACTCCGCGTGAACTCGAAGTGTTGGAGTTGATCGGGGAGGGCCTGACCAATCAGCAGATCTCCGAACAGCTTGTGATCGAAGTCGGAACGGTCAAGAATCACGTACATAGTATCCTGGAAAAACTCAATGTTGGCAGCCGGGGGGAAGCCGCCGCCTACCTGGCGTTCATAAAAAAATAGTTTTGTTTTTAACATATTGTAAGCCCGCCACGTGGCGGGCTTTTTTCTTTACCAACTCTTAAGATATATCCAAATTTGTATCCCTCTCATATGAATCTGTATATAGTAATTTTGGGCTCTAAATGCTATGCTCCTAGCATAAATTATTACGATGGAGGAGATTTCTATGTCTGAACAACGCATTATCCTGGCCAATGGTTCACGTTTGGTGCATGAGATGCTGAACCGCATCCTTCACAAAACTGAAAACCTGGATGTGGTGCAGGAAGTTGCCAACCACAAAAAGTTACCGACTGAAATCGAAAAGTCCGATGCGGAATGGGTCATCATGTCATTGCCTCAGGATGGCAGCTTGCCCGAATGGGTCGATACCTATATTGTAGATCATCCTCGGGTACGCTTTATGGCAATTGCCAACGATGGCAGTTGGGTCAGGACCAAGTGGTTAGAATACCATGAAGAGGAACTGGATAACTTGACCCTGAAAGATTTGATTCACATTCTCGGCGGCATCATGGAGCCTGCCTGATTCCTTGAAAGGGTTTGTATTTGGTTTCTAAAAAGCTAAAGGATTGGTACAGGAATCTAAATCAACTCAGTGGAAAACGTCTCGACATTCTAAAAAATGCCTTGGGGACATTCGCAGATACGCGCGCATCCCAATCTGCCGCAAGTTTGGCCTATTATGCTTTTTTTTCCCTTTTTCCACTATTACTCGCTCTTATTGCAGGTGGCAGTTACTTCCTGAATAGTCAGCAGGTTTTCCAGGATGTCACGCAGTTTGTGCAGAAGGCTATTCCGGTTTCGACTCAACTGATCACCGAAAATCTGCAAGAGGTGCTCGATATACGAGGGACGGTTGGAATTATCAGTCTACTGACCCTGTTATGGTCAGCTTCTGGTGTGTTTACTAATCTGGCTTACAGCATCAACCTGGCCTGGCCGCAGGCATCCCGGCGCAATTTTCTCGAAAAACGATTGGTCGGGTTGGGAATGATTGCGGGACTAAGCGGACTACTGATCCTCTCGCTGGCTTTGGACTGGATCATCAACCTGGCTCCGTTTGTAAACTCTGCCAGCGCATCGATTCCCGGCTTGAGCCTGTGGAGGTTCTTCTCAATCTTTGGCTCCTGGCTGACGATTTTTCTGTTATTTCTGGTCTTATATCGCTGGGTGCCCACTCCCGATGTGCATTGGAGTGCAACCTTGTGGGGTGCGTTGACCACCTCCATTATATGGAAACTTGTCACATCCGGTTTTAACTGGTACCTGAGAAGTGGCTTTGGGCGTTACCAATTGGTTTATGGTTCGCTGGGTGCGATTGTTGCCTTGTTATTTTTGATTTATATCGTTTCCATGATCACATTATTCGGCGCACACCTCAGTGCTGCTATTGACCTCTGGATTAAAGACAATAACGTCGAACACTAGCTAGAAAGGAGCATTATAGATGGATATTTTGAAACAGACCGACTTAAGAGAACTCATAGAAACATCCGGGGAATGGTGTGTTTCTATTTATATGCCCGCACACAAATTCGGGCGCGAACAACAGCAAGATCCGATCCGCTTTAAGAATCTCGTCACCCGGGCGGAGGAAAAACTTCTCGAAATTGGCCTCCGCAGGCCGGAGGTCAAGAATCTGATGCGCCCGGTAGAGAGTTTGTTCGACGACAGGGATTTCTGGCAGCATCAAAGTGATGGGCTGGCAGTTTTCCTGACTTCCGGTTTTTCACGAATTTACCAGTTACCTTCCAAGTTTGATGAATTGATGGTCATCGCCGACAATTTTCAAATCAAACCTTTGCTGCCCCTGTTGGTGGAAAACGGTCAGTTTTATATCCTAGCTATCAGTCTGAATAAGGTTCGTCTGTTCTTAGGTACCAGGGACACCGTTAACAAGGTGGACCTCCCCGATGTCCCTACCAGTATGCAAGAAGCTCTTTCGATGGACGACCCAGAAAAACATCTCGACTTCCATACCGGCACGAAGAATCCCAGCACATCTGGAGGCAGACCGGCAATATTTCATGGGCAGGGAGTCCAGGCAGACGAGCAGGATAAGGAAAATATTCTCCGCTACTTCAAACTCGTGGATAATGGTTTGAGCGACTTGCTTAGCGGTATTACCATCCCAATGGTGCTGGCATGCGTGGACTATTTATTGCCCATGTATCATCAGGCCAATACCTATCCAAACCTGTTAGTCGAAGGCCTGGAAGGTAACCCAGATGAATTGGATGGGAAAGAATTGCATAAATCTGCCTGGGAGCTTGTTGAACCCCGCTTCATCAAAAAACAAGAAGAGGCTCTAGAGCAATTCAAACAGCTTCACGGTCAAGAAAATGAACTGGCATCTGACGATTTGAAGATCGTCGTAAAAGCCGCGAACTTTGGCCGGGTTGATACGCTGATTGTCCCGTCGGGCGTACAACGCTGGGGACATTATGATGCTCAAAAGAATAAAGTAGTTTTGGAAGCAGAATCAAAGCCTGAAAACGAGGATCTGCTGGATTTTGCAGCCGCGCACACGCTTTTCAATTCAGGGAAAGTTTATACCGTCCAACCTGAAAATTTGCCTGGCGATGGCGATCTGGCAGCTATTATGCGCTATGCGGCTTAGTGGGTTGAAATAAAAGGCTCTTTGGGGAATATATCCAAAGTTGTATCCCATACATGGACCGTGATACATAGCTTTGTCTCGCTAAACATGCTATGGTTATAGTACAGATGCTTGGGTGTTCTTTTTTACTGGTAAAACTCAGTCATTCGACTAAAGTTGTTGCAAAGGGGGGAAGAGAGTTTCTACTATTCCCTTAATGCAACATTGAATTGAATATTTGCTATGGCATAGAGCTTGTGAAAGGAGAGACACGATGAAAAGTTTTCGTGTTGGTAAGATATTTGGCATAAATATACATATTGACTGGAGCTGGTTGCTGATTTTTGCTCTGGTCAGTTGGAGCCTGGCATCCATGTTCGGGCAGATGCATACCAGTTGGACAACATTAACACAATGGGGAGTGGCTCTGTCAGCTGCAGTTTTGTTCTTTATATCAGTGCTCGCACATGAGTTAGCCCATTCATTGGTTGCAAAATCGCGAGGCGTGCCTGTTCGTAATATTACTTTGTTCATGTTTGGCGGTGTGTCGAACATTCAACGAGATCCGTCTTCCCCTATAGACGAACTGCTGGTTACAATCGTCGGACCTTTGACCAGCTTTATCCTGGGCGCTATCTTCCTGGTATTAGGAGCCGGAAACATTGCGCTAACGAACGTGAACATTATGAATGCGACAGCAATGCTGTCAGATCTGGGGCCCTTCTCCACGATTCTGCTCTGGTTGGGTTCGGTCAACATCCTCGTTGGCTTGTTCAATCTGATTCCGGGCTTTCCTTTGGACGGTGGGCGGATCGTCCGCTCAATTTTATGGGGCATTACGGATAATCTGCACAAGGCTACTCGCTGGGCCTCCTGGATGGGGCAGGCGGTTGCATGGATCATGATATTTGCAGGCATATCCATGCTGTTTGGCGCACAGATTCCCTTCCTGGGAAGCGGCTTTATCAACGGTATCTGGCTGATCTTTATCGGCTGGTTCTTACAAAACGCCGCTGTTCAAAGCTATCGCAAAGTGGTTATTCAGGATGTTTTGGACGATGTGGCCGTCAGGCAAATCATGAACACAAACGTACCTACCGTTCCCGCGAACATCTCGATAGAGGATTTGGTGAACAACCATATCATGCAATCAGACCAGCGTGCTTTTATCGTGTATGACGATGATACGATGGTCGGTCTGGTAACGATCGACGACGTTCGCAAAATCGACTCTGAATCCCGTTCTCGGACCATGGTTAGGGATGTGATGACGCCCTCCCAGAAATTGATCGTTGTCGCTCCCAATGAGGAAGTTTCGGAGGCCTTCCAACGCTTACAATCCAAAGAGGTTCGCCAGTTACCAGTCGTGAATGAAAACAAAATTGTGGGGCTGCTGCGCCGAAAGGACATCATCCGCTGGTTGCAGTTCCAGTCCCAGACACAAGTTGGATAGATAAAAGAAAGGAGACTTTTAATTAATGTTAGACCTTAATGAAACAACAATAGATGCTTATAAACAAAAAATTGAAGCCGAAATCAAAGAGATGAAGGCCAAAATGAAATTGGTGGAGGCGAATGCCGATAAAGCCAGCGCAGATATGCGTATGAAATTTCAGAAAAACCAGGATGACCTGGAATCCCGGCTTAAAGATATCGAAATGAGGCTGGATCGATTCTCAAATTCAGCCGAAGACTCCTGGGACGAGATACGCTCAGGTATCGAAAAGTCTATGGATGAATTGCGCGATTCTTTTAAGAACGCGACAAAACAATTAAATAACTGACCAGAGAAAAAATAGAAAACGATTTTCACCGGGTCGATACGTATCGACCCGGTGAAGTGATGGTAAGGAGGTATTATAGACATATGAAGAAAACTGCCGAAATGACACAACGTCGTTCCGGCTTTTGGAGCGGCGCGTTTTTTGGTTCAGTTCTTGGCATCGGATCCTTGCTGGCGTATCAGTATTTCAACAGGATTTTGCGGCAACCGCGTCTGATTTCCAAGGAAATATTTTCAGAGAATGAGTTCGAAAATAGGGAAATGTTGGCTATGTTCATCGCGGCTGAAAATCTGCGCTCGGGTATCCAGCCTCGCTTGCTCTCGGGAGATGTAAGCAAAAAAATCTTGCATGCGGGCTATCGTAACTTTCGCGAAAGTTGGGCCCGGGACTTTGGTTTTGCTAACTTTGGATTGCTCGCTCTGGAGCAGTTCGACACTGTTAGAGAAACGCTGGAAGCATTTTACTGGCACCAGACGACGGATGGACAGCTACCAGTCAAATTGTATTCTCTGAACGTTGTCACCCGCTTTTTTCATTCCTTGCTGGGACGTGAACAACCGACCGAGACTCCCCTTAAACCGAAATATATCAGCGCTCATGGAGCTGATTCCTTTGATGGACAGGCTTTACTAATCATCGCAGCACTGACGTATGCGCAACAAGCGGAAGATATGTCTTTCCTCCATGCCCATTGGGAGCAACTCGACCTGGCAATAAAATGGATCAAGGACAACGGTCAAAACAGCGGCAATGCGCTTTTGAATCAGGGTGCCTACGCGGATTGGGCCGACTCGGTTGCCCGCAGAGGCAGCGTGCTATTTACCAATGTTGTTTATTGGAAGGCTCTTTCGGAAATGGCATTGGCCGCCGCGAGCTTGGATAAAACTGATGAAGCTGTTGTTTATATCGCTGAAGCCGAAGCCCTTTCGCGCACCATTCAGGAAGAATTCTGGCGCCCGGACCTGGGATATTTTATTACCAGCCGCAGCCTGGAGCAATTGAGCAGCGCGGGGAACTTGTTGTCAATTGCCTGGGGGCTGACATCTCTCGATCAAACGGAGAGCATCCTGCAGGTCATGGATGAAGCGGGGATGGCTGTTCCTGTCCCGACACGGGTGGCGTATCCGTCCTATCCGAATTCTCTGATCGCAATAGAAAACATCCTGGGTGGGTTGGGGAATTATCATACGGACGCTGCCTGGCTATGGATTGGTGCCTGGCATGTCATCGCGTTGGCAAACAGCGATCGCCTAGAGCAAGCGCAAGAAATGATGGCGCGTATCTCCGAAATAATAATCAGAGACCGACAGGTGAACGAGGTGCATGGACCAGACGGCAAACCGCTCAATAGCGTCTGGTACAAATCTGAATCACCTCTCACTTGGAATGCAGGCATGCTCATTTATGCCTATAACGTTCTCGAGACAAAGCTACAAGCAGAGACAAGCATCCTGTCATTGCTAAATCAGATCACGGAGTAGGTACAGTTGAACATTGCTCATTTCACAAATTTTTATTTGCCGGTTGTCAACGGTGTTGTCCGTTCAGTGGAATCTTTCCGTGCGGAACTCACTCGACAAGGTCATAACGTTTTTGTTTTCGCGCAGTCCGATGGCGATTATGAGGATGAGGCCCCGTTCATCTTCCGTTATCCCAGCCTGACGTTGCCAATCCAGGTCGAGGTTCCGGCTGTGATCCCGGTTTCGCCTTTTGTTGACCAGTTATTGCCATCACTGAAGCTGGAAGTGATCCACACTCATCACCCGGGCCTGTTGGGTCAAACCGCCGCCACCAAGGCAAAAAATATGTCCCTGCCCCTGGTGTTTACTTTTCATACACAATACCGGGAGTACACGCATTACTTTCCTTTACCACAGGAAACAATTCAGGAATTTTTGAAAGGCGCGGTCAAAACCTGGTTGAAAGACTTTATGCGTAAATGCCAGCATATTGTCATCCCTTCCGAGAGTATGAAAGAGATTCTTACGCGTGAATACGGATTACAAGATCGATACACTGTTATCCCAACCGGTATAAATCTGGAGCCTTACCAATCCGCTAACGGAAATGATCTGCGGACCCGAGAAAATTGGCAGGATGACAAGGTCATGGTCTCGATTGGCAGGCTTGCCCAGGAGAAGAATTGGAAAACTTTGCTTAAGGCGGCTGGAGAGGTTTATCAAACCCATTCTGACCTGCGTGTGGTGCTCATCGGTGATGGCCCGCAAAAAAAAACTCTACAGGACCTGACCACTCAGCTTGGAATTGGAGAACGGGTCATCTTTACCGGCGAATTGCCATTCGAAGAAACCTCTGCGTATCTGAAGGCCGCTGACTTTTTTGGATTTGCTTCGGTCACCGAAACTCAGGGACTGGTCACTATGGAAGCTATGGCCGCTGGGTTGCCGGTGGTGGCGGTAGATGCCAGCGGGACGCGGGACATCGTCGATAATGGTGAACAGGGTTTCCTGGTTCCGAACGATGTGGATGCCCTGGCTGCTTCCATTAATAAATTGATGGAGTCTCCCGCAAAAATGCGGCAATTCCATAGCAAAGCCCTGAAAAAGGCAAAAGCCTTTGATGTGGGTCGTCTGACAAAGAAACTGGTCAATGTGTATAAGCAGGCTATCCAGGACAAAAAAGATGAGCAATATGTATCGATCGAGGAAAGTTAGGAAGGAGCGTTGACATGGAGCGTCAAATCAATCTCGACAAAATGCGAAAAAAGCTCGATAAACAAAAAAAAGAATTAAGTGCGCGAGTCGAAGAAGAAAGAGAAAAAGCATCACCTAATTCTTTAGCAAATCCAGATCGTTCAGATTTGGCCAGTGACTACTCTTACCGCGCTCGTCGTCTTTCGATGGTAGAACAGTTAGAAGAACAACTGGAGGAAACCACTGAAGCGCTTAATCGCATTGATGAAGGCACCTATGGCCAATGCACAAACTGTGGTAATTCCATTGCGCCTGAGCGCTTAGAAGCGCTTCCTGCGGCAGAGCTTTGCATTGACTGCCAACGTCAGAAAAGCCAGGTTAGTTGATAAATTTGGCAGATTTAGTACAATAATGTTGTTGAAACAAGTAGATTGGAGTCTAAATGAATAACAATGAAGGCACATATTCTGTAGGGGATTGGGTAGTCCACTTGATTTACGGAGTGGGGCAAGTCAAGAAACTTGAGAAAAAACCCATTGGTGGCGATCAGAAAATGTGTTATCGCGTGCGCACCGAAGATGGTGTTTTCTGGTTACCCTTGGATAATGCAGATAACGAACGCGTACGCCCCATCGCCGGTCAAAAAAGGATTCAACGTGCACTGAACGCCTTGAAAAGTGCTCCCAAGAAAATGGCCGGAAATTTTCAAACCCGGCGCAAGCGTATTCGAGAAGTATCCCTCGACGGTGACCTGAATACAGACCTGAAGCTTGTCCGCGATCTAAATGCACGGCAGTTCAAGAAAGGCTTGAATGATACCGAACAGGATGCGTTCAATACCATCGTCAAGCGGTTTTGCCAGGAATGGTCTTTGAGCAGAGGCATTGAAATAAGAGAAGCCCGGCAAAAGTTGGAGCGATTCATGCAAGAGAGCCGTAAAAAAGCCAAGCAACAGAAAGGAACAGTGGCTGCTTAGCCAATTCAAACAAATCAAATTATCTTGGAAAGGAGATAAGATTATAATTACAAAAACGAAAACCAATAATCAGAACAACAACTTTGAGGAATTGCTCCGAGAATATGAAAGTGTCCGACCCCATCGTGGGCAAATTGTTCAAGGAGAGGTTCTAGAATTAACCGAGGATACAGTTCTACTGGATGTCGGCGCGAAACGAGATGCAGTTGTTCCTGCCAGGGAACTCGCAAATCTGGACGAAACATTGTTCGAAGATTTATCCATCGGGGATCAATTGCCTGTTTTTGTCACCAACACGTCCAGCTACGATGACGAACTGCTGGTCTCTATTGAAAGGGGCCTCGAACAACAGGATTGGGAAAAAGCCAAGGAATATCTGGAAAACGGAGATTTTCTGGACCTTAAGATCATCGGCTACAACAAAGGTGGTGTGCTGGTGGAATTCGGCAGACTAGAGGGATTTGTCCCCAATTCCATGACCCCGGGCCTGCCTCGTGGCTTGTCTAAGAACGATAAGCAAACCTTAAAAGCCAAAATGATCGGCGACTCGCTGCAAGCGAAAGTTATCGAAGTTGATCAACCGAAAAAGCGTCTCATCATCTCGGGCAAAGCAGCGGAGACCATAAACCGCAAAAAGCGCCTTGAAGAGTTAGAGAAAGGGGAACATATCACCGGTACCGTATCCAATGTGGTCGATTTCGGTGTGTTCGTCAATCTGGACGGTGTGGATGGTTTGATTCATCGGTCCCGGTTGGCCTGGGAAGATTTTGATCACCCTTCCGATGTGCTTCAACCCGGCGATGAAGTTGAAGTTTTGATCAAGGATGTGGATGTTGAACGGGAGCGCATCAGTCTGGACCGACGTGCCCTGCTGCCCGGTCCCTGGGATGATTTTGCCAAGGAACATAATCATGGCGACATCCTGGAAGGGGAGGTCGTGTCCGTGCGGGACTTCGGCGCATTCATCAAATTAACGGATGAAATAACCGGTCTGTTGCATGTCAGCGAACTGCTTCCAGGTGTTTCGCATGATCCGACGAAAGTCCTCAATCCGGGAGATGACGTGTTGGTCAGGATCATCGAAATCGAACCTGAACTGGAGCGCGTCAGCCTCAGTATGCGCCGCCTACCGCAGGATGATATTGCTAACTGGGTGATCGAAGCTTAGGATAGAGATGTGGTCCCGGCTTAATTTTTTCGTTAAAGCTGGAAAAATATGCTCTATCTCTATATCGGTTCGTTTCTTTCATTGGGGTTGACCCTGGCAGCGATTATGGCTGTCCGTTCAGATTACAACAACCGCGAGGTATTGACCAATTCGACAACAGTATTGGTTTGGATAGCTTATCTTTTCCATGCCGGTGTTGTGCTCTGGACGGCCACCCTTAGTGCCTGGGCATTAAGTCTATCGAATTGGCTGACAATCCCGGCGGGCGCTGTTCTGATTTTGGTTGGCATAACGATCACAACCATCGCGATTCTGAACTTTCGAACATTTCAACGCATGTCTGGCCTTCAAACCGATAAACTTATTACCGGTGGCATTTACGGCTGGAGTCGCAATCCCCAGAATCTCGGCTGGGGATTGGCATTGTTTGGCATAGCTATCATCGGTCGATCTGGCCTGGCTTTGATATTGTCCGTGCTCTTTGGACTGGCAGTTCATTTCTACATCGTGGTTTTGGAAGAACCTTATCTTGAAGATATTTACGGGGAAACCTACCGGAAATATCGCGCAAAGACAGCTCGCTATTTTGGTATTCCTGCGGATGGTTGAATTCTAGGGGATGGGACAAAAGGAAAATAATGGATAAACAAGAAACCATGCAGCACGAAAAGCATGAAACAGATCATTCGGAACATGCTCATCAAAATGGTCATGAGGCGGACAAGATGAAACACAAGGGTCACTCCGGTCACGAAAGCCACGACTCTCATAACGGGCATGCCGATCATGGCACGGATCATGGCGGTCATGAGCAGATGTTCCGCACGCGCTTCTGGTGGAGCCTGCTGTTAACAATTCCGGTGCTATTGTACAGTTCTGCCCTGCAAAGCTGGCTGGGGTTCAGCATGCCGAGCTTCCCTGGAAGTACCTGGATCCCGTTTGTATTCTCATTGGCTATTTTCGCTTACGGCGGCGTGCCCTTTCTGCAAATGGCCATTCCAGAAATCCAGAACCGCAAACCCGGCATGATGACGCTTATCTCGTTGGCCATCTCGGTTGCCCTGGTTTACAGTTTGCTGGCGCAGTTAACGAATCTCGGCGAGGGTTTCTTCTGGGAACTGGTCACCCTGATCGACATCATGCTGCTCGGTCATTGGTTAGAGATGCGTTCCGTGCGACAGGCATCCGGCGCGTTGGATGAACTGGCCAAGCTGATGCCGGATGAGGCCGAGCGCATCCAGGAAGACGGCTCCACAGAAACGGTCTCTGCCGCTTCTCTCCAGACCGGAGACCTGCTCCTAGTTCGACCCGGGGCCAGCATCCCGGCTGACGGGGAGATCACCGAAGGTCAGTCCACACTGAACGAATCAATGATCACGGGCGAATCGCGCCCGGTCAAAAAGTCGGAAGGCGATAAAGTCATTGCTGGGACGATCAACGGCGATGGCAGTCTGCGCATCAAAGTCACCGCTACCGGCGATGAGACTGCCCTAGCAGGCATCATGCGCTTAGTCGATCAGGCGCAAAAGTCCAAATCACAGACACAACTTCTGGCCGACCGGGCTGCCGGTTGGCTGTTTTACATCGCCCTGGGTGTAGCTGCGCTGACCACTGTTGCCTGGGTTGTCGCCGTTGGTTTCAATGCAGAGGTGCTGAAGCGTGTGGTGACTGTGCTTGTCATCGCTTGCCCGCATGCGCTGGGGTTGGCTGTCCCGTTGGTAGTGGCCATCACCACTTCACTGGGCGCGCGTAACGGAATTCTTGTGCGCGACCGCCTGGCGCTGGAAGCTTCCCGTCAGGTCGGTGTGGTGGTCTTCGATAAGACTGGCACGCTGACCAAGGGCGAGTTTGGTGTAGTGGACATAAAAATCATCGGGGACTGGAAAGAAGACGATGCGCTGGCGCTGGCGGCTGCCATCGAAGGCGATTCGGAACACCTGATCGCTCAGGCCATCCGGCAGGCGGCACAGGAGCGCGAGTTGTCGCTGCCTTCGGTGAGTGATTTCGAAGCCATCAAGGGAAGGGGCGTGCAGGCTAAACAGGATGGAGAGACGGTTTATCTCGGCGGGCCCGCCTTACTGGAAAAACTGGAAATATCCTCCCCATCAGAAATCGAGGAGTTTGCCCAATCTGCTGGCGAGAAAGCACAATCCGCTATTTATCTGATTTCCAATGACAAGGTGGTGGCCGCTTTCGCCGTAGCAGATGTGGTCCGTCCGGAGAGTAAACAGGTTGTGCAACGCTTGCACGAAATGGGTGTAGAAGTTGCCATGTTGACCGGTGACAGCCGTCCCGTGGCAGAAGCGGTGGCTGATGAGTTGGGTATCGATCACGTCTTCGCCGAAATCCTGCCGGAGCACAAGGATCAGAAGATCACTGAACTGCAAGAACAGGGCAAAAAGGTAGCGATGGTGGGAGACGGTGTCAACGATGCGCCCGCCCTGACGCGCGCCGACGTAGGGATCGCCATCGGTGGCGGTACAGATGTTGCCATCGAATCGGCCGGTTTGATCCTAGTCAGGAGCAATCCCTTGGATGTGGTCAACATTATCACTTTGAGCCGTGCTACCTATCAAAAAATGATCCAGAACCTGTGGTGGGCGGCGGGGTATAACATTATTGCTCTGCCACTGGCGGCAGGCATTTTAGCTCCCTGGGGTATCCTGCTCTCTCCGGCCGTTGGCGCGCTGTTGATGTCGCTCAGCACGGTCATTGTAGCGATCAATGCGCAGTTGATGAACAGACAAGTCAGTTTTACAAGTAGCGGAATTTAATAGTTCGCTAAAGGTATTAGATTACTATATCACTGGGAAATCGGACTTATTTAGTCATTATTGATTACAATAAATTGTACTTGCGATCATAACAAAATAATATTCTTAGGAGTTACGCAGTTGAACGGGACCTTTTCGTGAACTGCGTAAGTTCCATTGTTCATTAAAAGGAGGAAGTCATGCCTTTTGACCCCCAATTCTGGATGAATCTCTGGGAAGAGACTCTGGGAACGGTCTTCATGTGGTTGCCCAACCTGTTAGGTGCACTGGTTCTGCTTTTGGTTGGTTGGCTGGTAGCGAGGCTGGTGCAGTTTATCATTGGCGGTCTGCTGCGGCGTTTGCGCTTGGATGCGTTGACCGAGCGCGTAGGCATCTCTAGCATGTTATCCAATGCCGGTTTGGATCCTTCCGTGGCAAACTTGTTGGCGCGGCTGGCTTACTGGCTGATCCTGTTTGTCTTTGTGTTGGCCGCGGTGGAAAGTCTGGGCTTGATCGGCGTTACTGAAATGCTGAATAGATTGGTAGGCTACCTGCCTAACGTGCTGGCTGCAGCCCTGATCCTGCTGTTCGGCAGTCTGGTTGCGCAAGTGATCGGTGAAACGCTGGGAAAGATGACCACACAGGCTGGCGTTACCGCGGGTTCTGCGCTCGGACAGGTGGTTCGCTATACGCTGTTGGTTTTCGCGATCATCCTGGCGTTGGGCCAACTTGGCATTCAGACCGATTTGCTTACGATTGCTGCTTCCGCGCTCGTGATCGCCACAACTTTGGCGCTGGCACTGGCCTTTGGTTTTGGCAGTCGCGACCTGGCGCGCAACATCATGGCCGGTTACCATGCCAGGGAGTCTTTTGAGGAGGGTCAGCAATTAAGTTTGCGCGGCCATTCAGGTCAATTGATGAGCATCGGAACGGTCAAAGCGATAATCAAAACTCGAAAGGGTCTGGTCTCATTGCCTAACGCCGCCTTGACGGAAGAAGAAGTGACCGTCCTGGATTCTGGAAAAGCCGAATGACGTCCGGTCATATCGTCGCAGCTGATTACGTCCGTGGTGCACTTTCGCCCAACGAACGCCGGGAAGCCGATGCGCATCTGGAAGACTGCAAGCAATGCCAGGCTGCGGTTGAAGCGGTACGTCAGGCGCAAGAAGGATCTGTCCATTCGGGCGTATTTATCAGTTTTGTAACGCATCTGTTGCGGGGAGGCGCTTCCTTTTTAGCAGCGCCTTTGAAAAGTATCCCCAGTCAACCAGAGCAAAAGCAGGAAGAAGAGGAGCAGGCTACGGTTCAGTTTGAGCCGTTGCGCGTGCTCACCCCGAAGATATCCCGCGGCGCGAAAGGACTCATGCGCTTCGTTGGGCGCTTTGGCTTGGTCCTGCTTCTGACCATCGCCGTGCTGCTCATCCCGCGGCCCACCGGATTGTCCCCAGAGGGACACCGCGCGCTGGCGGTCTTCGTGTTTACAGGCAGTATCCTGGCGCTAGAACCCGTTTCGCTGCCCATCGCGGCGCTGATGGTCCCGGTGGCGCAGGTAGCGTTAGGTGTGGCCGACACGCCACAATCTTTCGAGACTTTCTCCAGGCCGGTTGTCTTCCTGATCCTGGCCAGCCTGTTCCTAGCTGAAGCGCTTCGCAAACACGGCCTGACGCGAAGGCTGGCTTTATCCACCATTGTCAGTTCAGGCGGCGTCATCTCGATGCTCGTTTTCGGGTTGATGAGTATCGCCGCGCTGTTTTCCATGTGGGTTGAGAACACAGCCACAGCGGCAGTGCTGATCCCGGTTGCGCTGACCATTGCCAAACAGTTACCAGATCCAAAAAAAGCCCGCCAGTTGCTGGTCTTGCTCGTGCTGGGCATTGCCTACTCGGCCAGCCTGGGCGGCATGGTCACAATCATGGGTTCATCCTCCAATGCAGTAGCGGCCGGATTCCTGTCCCAGATCCGCTCCTGGACTTTTATAGATTGGATGCTATACGGACTGCCTTCCTTCCTGCTCATCTTTCCCCTGACCTGGTGGCTGCTTATGCGTCTTGTAAAGACCCCGGTTCGCACTCTGGATATCCAGCCTGTTCGCAAGCAATTGGAAGAAATCGGCCCGATGAGCAGTTCCGAGCGCGAGATTCTTGGAACGTTATTTGTGGCTGTGGTGTTATGGGTAGGAGGCTCGTTTATCGAGCCCTGGCTTGGATTGCCAGATACGCTGCTCTCCTCCGCCATGGTGGCTGTGTTGGTCGTCTCTTACCTGGCGATCCGCGGCATCATCAACTGGGAAGATGTCAAAGGGGTCAGCTGGGGTATCTTCCTGATCATCGGCGCAGGCCTCTCACTGGGTGAGACCCTGAGCCGCACCGGCGCCACTGACTGGTTCGCAGACCTGATCGTCCCCATTGTCAGCGGACCGCCTTTGCTGGTCAGCATGATGTTGCTTGTCTTTCTCTCGGCGCTGCTGACAAATGTGATGAACAACACCACCATCGCGGCGGTCTTTGTCCCGATTCTGATCACCCTGGCACAGGCCGACCCGGCCTTCAATGCCGTGCAACTGGTCTTACCGGTCACCCTGGCGACCACGTTCGGTTATTCCCTGCCATCCGCTTCCGGTAGAATGTCGTTGATCGCTGCCAGCGGCATTATCAATCGCAACGAGATGATGCGCTACGGGTTGATCATGACCGTTGTCAGTTCCATTGTACTGGGCATATTCTTTTATGTGCTGGCTGTGCTTAACTTAATGTGAGCCAGTTCTGTAGGTAAGGAGGTATAAAATGCGAGTACTCGTGGTTGGCGCCGGACGTACCGGAGCACGCGTCATTCGGCAATTGAGGAAAAATCCGGATATTGAGATTATTACCGCCGATCCGCACGCAGATTCTTTCGCGGTAACGGAAGGTATCATCGAAGCCGTTGATATTCGGGAAGCATTTACCCCTTTGACCGTGGATTACGTGCTCGAAAAAGCCAAACCGGATCTGATTTTATTGGCTATGGCGACCGAAGACTTGGGGTTAGGAACTGCACCAGGGATCGACATTTTGGCAGGAGCGTTACGCAAAGAAGTGGCTTCGGCAAGTAACGTTCCCCTGATTGAAGTGGCTCGTTACAGTACATAATCCAGTTAATATTAAAAGGCCTGATGAGTCCGGTAGTGGAATCTTCAGGCCTTTTCTCGTTTAAATGGCAAACGCAAGGGTGAGGGGGGCACCCTTGCGTCTGCCGTCTATATATTACTATATTCCATTAAGAAATGCAATAGTTTTTCTCTTAAAAAGTCTAAGAATCATATAAGAAAGTGCCCCGGGCGGGAATCGAACCCACATCTAAGGCTTAGGAGTCCCTTGTTCTATCCATTGAACTACCGGGGCAAAGCAGGGCGATTATAGCATCGATTAATCATCTTTTGGCGGTGCGGCGGGGCCATAATCCAGCACATCGCGGACTCCGGTCCCCCCCTGTGGCTCGCTGACGATCCCTTTCTCTTCCAACACATCCACCAGTCGGGCCGCACGCGTATACCCGATCCGCAGACGGCGCTGCAACATGGAAACGGAACAACGTCCCTGGCGGCGCACCAGATCAATCGCTTCACTGTATAGCGGGTCGGCTTCCTCTTCCTCTTGTATTTCCTTCATTTCTTCCCACAGCGCCTGCTGTTTGAGTGGTACGCCGGATGGCAGGGGAGCATCCACCGGTGCACCTGCTGTTGCGTATGGACTGCCGCCTCCTATCTGCGCACGCCAGAAATCGACCAGGCGCTGGATCTCAGGATCGGAGACAAAGACACCCTGCAACCGTACTGGCGCGGGCGCTTCCGGCGCCTGATAAAGCATGTCACCACGACCGAGCAATCGCTCTGCACCGGGCTGGTCCAGGATGACGCGGCTGTCGGTGTTGGAGGCTACCGCAAAGGCCACGCGCGCCGGGAAGTTGGCTTTGATCAGGCCTGTGACCACGTCAACGGAGGGACGTTGGGTGGCGAGAATCATATGAATACCGGTAGCACGCGCTAGCTGCGCCAGACGCGTGATCGTGCGCTCAGTTTCGTCGGGAGCGATCATCATCAGGTCCGCCAATTCATCGATCACGATCACCAGATAGGGCAGTTTTTTGCCATTGCGCATTTCCATGCGTGTGTTGTAATCGCCGATGTTGCGTGCGCCGATCTTGGCAAAAGTATGATAACGCTTGTCCATTTCGCGCGTCATCCACTGCAGCGCGCCGACCACACGGTCCACCTCAACAATGACCGGGGCAAGCAGGTGTGGGATGCCGTTATAGCTGGTCAACTCCACGCGTTTGGGATCAACCAGCACCAAGCGCAAATCATCAGGGGTGTTGTGCAGCAGAAAACTGGTCAGGATCGCATTGACACACACCGACTTACCGGAACCGGTGGTACCGGCGATCAGTAAGTGCGGCATGGAATCCAGAGCTGCGATCTGCGGTAACCCGGCCACATCCCGTCCCAATGCAAAATTCAGAGATGAATCCGATCGCTTGCGCTGGAATAATTCCCCTTCGAGAATATCGCGCAGGGCCACCAGGGTCATTTCCTCGTTGGGCACCTCGATGCCCACGAAGCCGCGCCCCGGCACCGGAGCCTGGATGCGGATGCGCGGCGCAGACAGGGCCAGCGCCAGATCGTCCGCCAGGCCGGAAATCTTGTTGACGCGCACACGCGTGCGTCCGCTGCGGGTCTCGACGAAGAGCGGCTCCACCCCAAACTGGGTGATGGTCGGCCCCCGACTGATCTCCACCACCTGGGCTGGCGCGCCGAAGGAGGCTAACGTATCTTCGATCAGACGCGCGCGCTGCTGGATGAATTCGTCATTGACTTCCGGCGCGCTGCCTTCATCTAAAATATCTGAGACGGTGGGCAAAACCCATTCGATGACAGGCTGTGCACTGCTGGTTGTGGTGGGGACGCCTATCTGCGAATCCGCGGCTTGCGGCACGTTGACGGGCACGGGCGGACGCCGCATAGGCGTATACCCATTGGCCTGCACATCAACGCCATCCGACGCAGTTTGCGAAGCTCTCGATACGCGTGCCAGTTCTTGACGGATGCGGTCCATTAGCGGCCCAACCCACCTAAACATTTCACGGATGGGAATGTCCAGGGTCAGAGTCAGGCTGATCAATAACCAGGCGATCATGGCAACGACTGCCCCCCACGAACCCAACCCAAGCCATAGCATGCGTTCGATCATGCTGCCAATATAGCCGCCACCGACCCTATCCAGCGCAGCTTGCTCTGCCAGTTCAGGCGCGGCGATGATGGCGTGCATGGCCGTCAACAGCCAGATATACAGCAGGATGACACCAGTGACGCGTTCGATCGAGATGGATGGGACACTCTCAAGGTTACGCAGCACCAACCACACCCCGATCACGATCAGCCCGATTGGCAGGATGTAAAGACCCCAACCAAAAATTTGTCCCAGAATACGGATCAGGCTTCCGGTAAATGCGCCACGCTCGGCCGAAATCAGGCTTAGAAGTGTTAATATGCCCACCAGGGCCAGCACAATGCCGATGATGTCCAGGCGGCGGTCAATGGTAAGCGTTTCCCAATAACCCGGTGAGCGCTGAGAGGCAGAGCCCTGTTTCTTTTTGGACGCGCGCGCGGATGGCTTGGAAGATTTCTTCCTGGAAGAAGTCTTCCGGCCTTTCGAGCTGCTTTTGGGAGAGGATTTTGTTTTTTTTGCGGGCATGGGAGCTATTTTTAAGTAACGCGGTTCGTGAAAAGATTATAGCACAAATGGTCTGTTTTCTTTAAGGTACAATTGCTCCACTCTCTACAGGAACAACGACTTCATGGTTGATTTACCGCTTGGGCATCCTGATGTCCTTGACGGCTTGACTTCGTACAATCCCTTTTAAGGATATTTTGTGTTTGAAATTCTTTTTCTTGGAACTTCCGCCTCTGCGCCATCTGCCAATCGTGGGCTTTCTGCTGCAATCGTCAGTCACGATGAATACCGGTTTCTGGTTGACTGCGGCGAAGGCACGCAACGCCAGATCCTGCGATCAGGCGCGGGTTTCAAGCGTTTGACGCGCATTCTGCTCACGCACGGGCACCTGGATCATATTCTGGGACTGGGTGGATTGCTGTCTACTTTCCTGCGCTGGGAAGCGATCGACGAGTTGGAAATTTTCGGCGGGCGCTCAGCGCTCGACCGTGTCCACGATCTGCTATATGGCGTGGTGCTGCGCGGCAAACATCCGCCCATGCCGCTGGCGATGCGCGAAATCAACCCCGGCGTGTTCTTTGAGGCCGACGATTTCACCGTCACAGCCTTCTCGGTAACTCACCGCGGACCGGATTGCCTGGGATATATCTTCGAGACCAAAGCCCGTCGTCCCTTCCTGGCGGATAAGGCGGACAAACTGGGCGTCCCGTTCGGACCCGAACGCCGCGAACTGGTAACCGGAAAAAGCGTTACCCTAGTCGATGGGCGCACGATCCAGCCGGACGATGTGCTGGGTTCCTGGCAAAGCGGCACGAAACTGGTCGTGGTGGGGGACACCGGCCGAACTGACAATCTCATCGAACACTGCCGGAACGCGGATGCACTGGTGATCGAATCAACCTACCTCGAAGAGGAAGCGGAGATGGCGGGACAATTCTCCCACCTGACAGCAAAAAAGGCCGCTGAACTGGCAAAAACTACGGGAGTCAAGCAATTGATCCTGACCCATCTCTCGCGCCGTTACCGCGAACGCGAAGTGTTGGCTGAAGCGCAAGCTGTCTTCCCGAATTCTGCCGTAGCGCGGGATTTCGACAGTTTCCAAATCAAACGAAATTCGTGAATAGCATTTTGTACAATAATTGGAAGGGAAACTGCTCATTGTCAGGTAATTGAATTTAAGCTGATTTTCCCCCTCGTTCAAACAACATGCTATACTGACCTTATGAGAATGCTGTCCATTGCATCCAAATTCCTGGATCACCAATGAGCAACTTGATTATTGAATTGAATAACCCGATCAACCAAACCCATTTGGATAAGCTGCGATCCGTTGCCGGAAAAGGTCCTGTGCTCATTTTGACACATGACAATCCCGACCCTGATTCCCTGGCTTCTGGCAAGGCCCTTTCGGTGCTGTTCAAGGAAGCCTGGAATATCCCCAGCCGGCTCGTATATAGCGGTCTGGTGGCGCGCGCCGAAAACCATGCCATGCTCACGCGCCTGACCCCGGAATGGGAGTACGGCGAGACGCTACCCGATCTTGAAGAATTTTCAGCCGTGGCGCAGGTGGATACGCAGCCCGGCGCCGGGAACAACCGTCTCGACACTGTGCAACCCAATCACATTGTGATCGACCACCATTACCCGGTTCGGGATACGATGGATGACGTCTCGTATGCGGATGTGCGCACAGAGACGGGTGCGACGGTCACGATGCTGTATCAATATCTGGATGCCGCCGGAATCCACCCGGACCCGATGCTGGCTACCGCTATGTTCTACGGACTCAAAACCGACACGCGCAGCCTGTCGCGCGGCGATTCGCCCGCCGATGAAGTTGCTTTTGTCAACCTGCTTCACCATCTGGACCAGCAGGAATTATCCAGAGTGGAATTGGCCAGTCTCAGCCGTGAATATTTCCGTGCGTTCAGCCGGGGATTGCACGCCACCCGCCTGTACGGAGGGGCTATCATCAGCCGCCTGGGGGTGATGGAACAACCCGACTTTGCGGCCGAGATGGCGGACATTCTTATCCGCCTGGAGGGCGCTCAGGCTGCGCTGTGCATGGGTCAACATCGCGATACGCTGCAAATCTCGTTGCGCACCGAACCGATGGGCGAGGATGCAGGCCAGATCATTCAGCAAGTGGTTGTTCCACCCGGCAAAGCCGGCGGACATGGCAGAATGGCCGGTGGACAGGTCGCTATCGATGGGCAGGAAATCGAATTGCTGCTGGCAGAGATCGAGCGCCGATTTCTGTCCGTTATGGGGGAAACTAGCGAGGGCGTGGATTTGATCGCTTAATTCCTGTGTGAGGGATTATGTTCCAACACCACGTAAAATGTCTATCAGGGGTCTGCGATTGTTGATGACTTCGACGGGCATAGGATAGGGGTATTCGAGATCAGGCGTCTGTTGCATCTGGTTGTACATTTCCTGAGTAAGGTCGATTCTGAAACCCTGGATGATCTTTTTTTGCGGCTTTCCCCTTACATTGGCTGCCACACCCGTAAGCGTGAATTCGTAAGTACCCGTTTCAGTGAAAAAATTTCCACTACGTGCGCCTAGCGGATAAAAGCAAACTGTGCGCCCTTCCGAACTGTACCCGCTTAGATTTACAGGTGAAAAGAAACTGCCAAGGAGTTCTGAGTTGTCTTCCTGGGCAAAATATTGCGAATAATATGTTTCTTGATCTCCGGTTGGTAAGTATGTAATGACCAGTTCGAAAGAGGTGAGTGACCCGGGCTTCGCACCCTGGTTTACGATCGTCAGTGGAATAAAAAAGGATTCGTTCAGACTGGCGTTATCCACGATGTGCCTGACATAAGGCGCAACAATCAAGCTTAAATCGGGGGATTTGAGATTGGTCACATAAACATTGACCATAGAAATGACAAACGAGATGATCGAGATCACAATTGCCAGGGCATCTTTCGTAAACCGCAATATACCCTGAAATCCGCCGGGGCTCTTTGTACTCATAAATACCTCCAAATTGAAACCGTAAGAATCACTAATGAGAACTGTTGTTTTACATGAATGAGAATAATCTTACCGTTTTTTTTCTCAAAAGGCAATTTTCGACCATAGGCTCTTGAAATCAAGTTAAATTCGCGCCTTTGCATCCTTGATGCGTAAGAAATCGTGAGCCATCACAGTCTGTTTGGTAATGAAGGTGACTGTCACCTATAGGAAAATAAGATGGATTTCAAACTGACGATCTTCTCCGATTACATCTGACCATGGTGTTATGTCGGCCAGGGTGTGGTCGAGAAGTTGAAAGCGGAACATAACGTGGAGGTTGAATGGCGTCCGTTCTATTTGTATTTCGACACGCCGCCTGAAGGCAAGGAACTATCCGAGCACATCAAGCGAGCGCGCGCGAATGGATCGGAGGAACGTCTGCGCTCCATGGCAGCCTCATATGGCATGGAATTCAGATCCACGGAACGCATCTATAATACGCGCCTCGCGCATGAAGCCACCGAATATGCGCGTGAACAGGGCAAGGGGAATGCATTCCACAAGGTTGTCTTTCGCATGGTGTATGCAGAGGGGAAAGATCCCAGCCAGTGGGAGGTGCTGCGGAGCGCCGCCCAGGAAGTGGGGTTGGATGGGGATGTGCTGCAAAAAGAAGTAGAGCGCGAAGCGTACAAAGAGGATGTCGAGGATCAGGTCCGCCAGGCTTATCAGATCGGCGTGAAGGGGGTCCCGACCTATGTGATCAACGACCGTTATGCGATCGTCGGCGCGCAGCCATACGAAGTGTTCAAGAATGCGTTAGAGCAAATCGCGAATAAAAAGGACTGACGGATGCCAGTCCTTTTTGGTTTTAGTTGAACTTCTCCTGCAGGATCGAGCAGTTTTCGGGTTTACTTCCCAGCGTAGGCCGCAGCGATTAATGGCTCGTGTGGGGCGAACGCAGGTACAATGATGGCCTGATTGGGGTCGAGTGAGAGCGAAATCAGGATACCCTGGATATCGTCAGAATCGATTCGGTCTTGAAACAGGGGGTTGATCATCAAGAGCTTATCCGGCGACAGGCGGAACAAATACAAGGTGGCGGGTGGATCGCTGCTGTTGTTCAGATTCAGCATCCGGACGACTGTGGCGCTATTCTGTCCGATCATCCGCTCCTCTACAGAGGCGATCTCGCTCATGGATGGATCAGTGAAGGTCTTCCAGGCATCCACAGTAGATAAGGCCGGGTTAATATTTTCGAAAACTGCGACATCCAAGGCAAATACACCCTCGGGCGGCATATCTCCGTTCCAGTTGCCTTTGGTCGAATGGGCGCGGAAATACTCCTCATCGAAACTGCGCAGGCTGATCGCACCGCCAAATCCCTCGGACGGCATGGGCGTGAAGGCCCACCAACAAGGATAAGCCAGGCCAATCCCATAACGCGGATCACGGTAAGTGACCCACTCATTGTTGGGCACAGGTATTTCGGTTGGGGGAGCTTCCGTGGGCGGCATGTTTTCAGGAGTTGATGTTTCGACCAGCTGCGTTTCAGGCAGGAAGGGTTCCTGAGCAATCTGCGGAGCGCAGCCCCCCAATAAGATGGATACGATAAAGAAAAAGGATAAGCTAAATTTGCGGACCATTTTGGCCTCCAAACAATAAGATGTTTATTCCAGACGTATGAATGATTAAAAAGTTCCCCCAAATAAAAAACTGACTACCTGTGCCCGTTAGGGTAAAAATCGGCTATTCCGCCTGCCCATAATCCTTACCCCCTCATCACGCGGACCGATACCTGCTCGCTGATCCCCTTCAACGCCAGTTCCCGAGATTCCATTTCCCCGGCCTGGATACCCGCTTGCTCGAGTGCAGACTCACTGACGAGAATCTCCCCGGCCGCCGCCCTGGACGCAATCCTGGCTGTGGCATTCACTTCGTCGCCAATCGCTGAAATATCCGCCAGACCGTCCTCTGATCCCATGGCACCGAAATATGCAACACCGGCATGGACGCCAATCCCTACAGGGATATTTTGCGCTTGCATGTTCTTACTGATCTTTTGCGCTGCGCGGATTGTCCTTTCCACGTAGTTCTTCCCTGCAATCCCAGCGCCCCAGAATGCCGCCACGGCATCGCCTGCGAGTTTTTCCACCAGGCCATTTTCATCTGTAATGATCTTGGTGGCCCCGACATAAAAGCGATTGATCAGTTTTTGAAAGTCCATCGGATTCATCTGTTCGGACAGTTCTGTGGAACCGCGTATATCCGCGAACAGGATCGACATCTCCACCTCGGCCCCTCCTTGATGCTTTTTGACAAAATCCTCGCATATGCTGCAGAACTGCGGGTTGAGCTCGGAGCGTCCCCTGCCGAAAAGTGTGCGCATCATCAGACCGCCCATTCCATCAAATGGGGAAGCGCAAATCTTACAGCGTGGGTCTCGTGGCAGCAATCGAAAGGTTTTCGTAAATAAATTCTCAGTCTTTAAAGCGTCCACCGCGAACCAGTCGTGCCAATATTGATCGATTTCCTCTTTGCTTAAATTCATCTTTTCAATCCTTTTGTTAACAACAAAAAAGCGTACTCGTATAAACGATTTAAACATAAATATTCAATTCTTTCAATGAAAGCAATGGAATAAGCGAAAAATTCCCCCTTCTAACCGTAAAAGATTCCACCCCGCGGACCGGTGGAAACGTTACAGCTTACCGTCCTTGCTATGCCTTGCTGCGAATCCCGCTCCCGAGGCACCGATCAGACCAATTCCCACGATGCCTATAGCGGCAGCCACACCCGACTCTATTACACCGAAGAACAAAAGCGTGGCAGCAGTCAGCGCGATCAATAAACTCAGGCCGAACAGGGTCTTGTTTATATTCATGTCGATCTCCTTACTTTGATTATAGAGGGAAAAACTCCCCCCGACATGCCTCTCAAGCAGGGTTTATTGAAATAGCCATTCTCATCTAAATGTCACAAAAACAAAACCCATTCCTGCTCCCATATAAATGACCGGACACAACCGTGAACGGGATGAAGTAGAATCCGCCTGATATGTTTAATTTGAAAGGAAGAGATATGACACATCCTTTAGTGACCCAATTGCGCTTTGCTCGCCGCGAGTTATTGCGGGGCCTGGAAGGGGTAACCGCGGAAGAGGCACAACACCGCTTTTTGCCGATAAATTGCATCAGTTGGATGGTGGGACATCTGGCAGACCAGGAACATCGCTATTGGTTAGGGTTGGCTCAGGCAAAAAATATTGCACCTGATCTAAATGATTTGGTTGGATATGGTAAGCCTGCCAGCATGCCGCCATGGGATGAGACGATGGAAACCTGGCGGCGGATCACTAAGGCGGCGGATGAATATCTGGATACGATTACGGCGGGGGATTTGGACCAGCATTATGCCTGGAAAGATACGCAGTGGGATGAGAATGTGGGCGGCTTGCTGATGCGCAATATTTTCCATTACTGGTATCACATTGGCGAGATCCAGGCCGTGCGGCAGATGTTGGGCCACACCGATCTTCCGGATTTTATTGGGGATCTGACCGGCGTAGAGTACTAAATTCCCGTTTCTATTATTTTTCCTTTTGCGATAGTTGCTGGATTTTCCGTTGCTGCACGAAGATGATAACCACCAGCAGAGCAGTGACAACCGGCCAGATGATGACAAAGACCCACACATTGATCTCTTTATAGGTAATACCGATGACGCCTGCCCAATAAACCAAAACGTTCACGCACCAATCAAAGATTGTATCCATCATGATCAAACCTCCGTTATTGATATGCCCCACTTTACTGCGGAGGGACTGGCAAAGTCTCTCTTAGACTCTCAGCTTTCAACTCCCCTTTGAGCCGGGAGTTTCCCCCGCATCTTCTTTGGGCATCCAGCGCCCCGATAAGGCGATCAGACCGATTCCCAGCGCGCCAATGACTACCCCCAGACCTGTCCCTATCACCCCCAAAACCATCAAGACAGTTGCAATCATCGCAATCACAAATCCCAGGATGATCAGCACCCAACCCATAGACTTATCCTTTCAGTATATTCTTATCATACGCAGTTATAAGTGCAAATGCAATCCTGAAATTCCCCACGGATATAAAAATAAAACCGTCATTTTGTCGACTAAAACCCGCCTGCCCATGAATGGGACAGGCTCAAAGCGGAAGCCCTCCGGGCTAACCCACCAGGGCGGTTTACCGTCCTTTGGCTGATAGCCCTGACGTTTACGTCCGGGCGGGCCTCCACCTCGCGGACCGGCGGCTTTTCGTTTGCCACTAACTTCTTTGTTACCATGAAACTTTCGACAGATGGTATCTCAACACCGGGTCGTCCACTATTTCCAGGAGTTTTTCTTTTGCTGTGTTCTTAACGATGTCACTAAGGGTACCCTGAAAAACGGATAATGCTACCAAAAATTTCGGCACGGGATAGTAATTGTTCGCCATAAGGGCATAGATGTAGTAGCTAACCTTTTGTGAAAATAAATAACCATCGGAAGAGATAACTTGATAGTTATCCAATACTAAACGTGCAGCAGTCAAGCCAAAGGAGTTTATTGTATTTTTTAAGTTATCCTTGGTTTCCTGAGTCTTAATCCTAGGCCACAATGCGGCAACTTGTCTTGCTAACCAATCATTACTCTTCCAAATATTTAGGGTTTTTTGCGTGAAATTTTTTATGTTTCCATCGTTTCCATATTTTGCAACTAGCCACAATCCTCCAATAAAACTAGCCGCATCGTTATGTTGGCTTAATTCATTTGCTAATTTTCTCATTCGTAAAACGTACTGAACTGTTGAAGTTGGTTTCCACTTAGCTGGACTTTATCCATTTGAGCATTAACAAAAAGCAGGGGTATCTATTCAGCCATAACGAAAATCAGATAAAAAGCTATTGCAAATCAAACAAACGCCAGTGATAATTAGAGCCATGAGCCAAAGTATAAAACCCAGCCGAGAGGAAATGCAAGCAATTTATGCCCAGGGTGAAGATGCGGTCTATGATTTTGTGATTAGGATCGTCCAGAAACTTGAGGCGCGCATACAAGCATTGGAAGATCAGGTAGATAAAGACAGCCATAACAGCAGCAA
>JASFRG010000004.1:0-60024 GCA_050115035.1 Anaerolineales bacterium
TGGTTACTCCATGGTTTTATTTTCGGCAGCCCTAAAAGGTATTCCGGAAGAGCTTCTGGAAGCTGGTCGCATTGATGGTGCTAATGAGTTTCAAATCTTCTTCCGGATTATGATTCCCTATATTCGCGGCACGATTATCGCGGTTTGGACCACGGTCGTGATATTTACATTGAAGATATTCGATGTAGTCTGGGTGATGACCGGCGGCCAATTTGGCACGCATGTGATTGCCACCCAATTTTACAGACAATCATTTACAAACCGGAATTCTGGTTTTGGTTCTGCGATCGCTATTGTGCTGCTGCTCGCTGTTATCCCGGTCATGTATTACAACTTGAAGCAGTTCAGAGAACAGGAGGCATTCTAAAATGGATAGCGGAAAAAGACAGAAACGACTCGGTGCTCTGTTCGTTAACCTGACTCTCTTGCTTCTTGTATTGATATGGACTGTCCCAACCATGGGGATCTTCGTCTCGTCGTTTCGCAACCGCGATGATATTGCTGCCTCTGGCTGGTGGAATATATTCCCGCATCGTGAGTGGCAAGCAGTACAGGAGATTGTCCCCAGCGAAGCCGGTCTTAATCCTGATGGGGTGATGGAAATCGCAGGTGTTTCTGGAACCTTCGAAGAATTCCGACAGGGAGTCGAAACCCCGGATGGCAAACGTGTAACCTGGATCGGGAATAAACGCATCGGAACCGTGGAAGTGCAGGATCGTGTTTGGGCGGTCGATTGGAATTTCACATTCGACAATTACAGACAGGTTCTGGGCGGACAGGATTTCAAATTCACCAAGTCAGACGGTACGGTTGAAACTGTCCCTGGGGACAACATGAACCGCGCTTTCTTGAATAGTTTAACCGTATCTATTCCAGCTACAGTCATCCCCATTTTGATCGCGACCTTTGCGGCTTATGCTTTTGCCTGGATGAAATTCCCGGGACGACGTGCGATGTTTATCATGGTTGTCGCATTGCTGGTTGTGCCTTTGCAAATCGCATTGGTCCCAATTTTGAGAGACTATAGATCATTGAATCTCAACGGCACCTTCCTTGCGATCTGGTTGGCCCATACGGGCTTTGGATTGCCGCTAGCGACCTACCTGCTCTATAACTATGTCAGCACCCTGCCGCGTGATATTTTTGAATCAGCCTTCATCGATGGTGCTTCGCACTTTACAGTGTTCACCCGGCTGGTTCTACCCCTTTCAGTACCGGCGCTGGCCTCCTTTGCCATCTTCCAGTTCCTTTGGGTCTGGAATGACTATCTGGTGGCGCTGATCTTCCTGGGCGGTAATCCGGAATTCGAGTTGGTCACCCAGCGCATGGCCGCCATCGTCGGTTCCCGCGGCAGCGAATGGCACCTGCTGACGGCTGGAGCCTTCGTTTCAATGGTTCTGCCGCTGATTGTATTCTTTGGGTTGCAACGTTACTTTGTACGTGGAATGCTGGCAGGCTCTGTAAAAGGATAATACCTTTTATGAGATTTGCTACAAGCTGGTTGCTTGCTTTACTTCTGGCTTTGGCAGCAATCTTTAGCAATCCGTAAAAATTCAGTATTTACACTATGGCTGCGCGCTCTAACATAGAAGTGCGCAGCCATGATGTTATATAAATTCATCAATACTATGACAGATATCAAATCCAAATCAATGGATTGGGCGTTCTGGTTCTATTGGATCATGGCCACGACACTGGGCTGGTTAGTCGGGACCCTTTTTCAAAGTACCATACCAGACATCGTATCTGGCGTTGCCATTGCTGTATTCCAGTGGTCGGTGCTCTATAAGCGTATCCAAAAAGCCTGGCGATGGGCAATTTTCAGCGCACTGGGATGGATCGCCGGATACATTATGTTTAGAATATTTTTCTCGGCAAATATGGGCTTTCTTATAGGTCCATTACTGGGCGGCGCAGTCGGGATTGTGCAGTGGTTTCTTTTGAGAAAAGAATTGGATTGGGCAGGCTGGTGGATCATTATCAGCATCGTAGCCTGGACGACCGGGTTGACAGTGATGCCGGGATTTCTTTCATCTGGTGCGCTTCCCGGCGCGCTGACCGGGTTGACGCTGGTCATCCTGTTCAGGTTTTCATCATCTGATGCGCGCAAATAATTGGGAGTTTTTAAATGCAATACAAGCTATTAGGCAACAGCGGATTGTTAGTCTCCGAGTTGTGCTTAGGAGCGATGATCTTTAGGGAAGATGGGATTCGCGGGACAGACCAGAAATCAGCAAAGAAGATCATCCACAAATTTCTGGACGCCGGTGGCAATCATATCGACACGGCTAACGTCTATGTGGATGGCCGCTCGGAGGAAATCGTTGGAGATGCCATAAAAGACCGTCAAGATCAGGTCATTTTGGCTTCCAAAGTCCGTTTTTCTATGGGAGAGGGCCCAAATGATGAGGGGCTTTCTCGCTATCACATTCTCCGCAGCGTGGAAAACAGCTTGCGCCGGTTAGGGACGGATGTGATTGACCTGCTCTATGCTCATTGCTGGGAACCGCTCACCCCGCTGGAGGAGACGCTTCGAACTTTCGACGATCTGGTTGCTTCCGGTAAAGTACGCTATATCGGCCTCTCGAACTTTAAAGCCTGGCAGTTGATGAAGGCGCTGGCGACGAGCGACGCTCACAATTGGGTGCGCTTTGTTGCAGCCCAATACCAATACAGCTTGGTGGAAAGGAATATCGAAGATGAGTTTAACGACCTTTGCCTGGCAGAAGGCTTGGGTCTTACTCCCTGGGGTCCGCTGGGCGGTGGCTTCTTGAGTGGTAAATATCAACCGGGAGATAAACCTGAAAAAAGGCGTCTGTCTATGATGCCGGACGAGACCGAGGAAGCCTGGCATCGCCGGGCTAATGAACGCAACTGGAATATCTTGCAGGTTATCGATGAAATTTCAAAAGCGCATAAGGCCACGTACTCACAAATTGCCCTGGCCTGGTTGATGAGCCGACAGGCAGTCTGCTCGGTCATCATGGGGGTGCGGACGATGGCTCAACTGGAGGATAATTTGGGCGCCAGTCAGATTGTGCTCACCGAAGATGAACTGACGCGTCTGAATCAGGTCAGCAGACCGGAGGAACGTTACCCATACCGTTTTATCGAACATTACGGCGTACGCAATCCTAATGTAGAGGGATAAAAACCTCGATGACAAAACTTTCCTTCCCTGAAAATTTCCTGTGGGGTGTTGCCGCCTCTTCCTACCAAATTGAAGGCGCCTACAACGAAGATGGCAAAGGCGAAAGCATCTGGGACCGCTTCGTCCGTTGGCCCGGGCATGTGCTTAATGGCGACACCGGGAACATTGCCTGTGATCATTACCACCGTATGCCCCAGGATGTGGCGCTGATCAAGGAACTGGGGATTCCCTATTACAGCTTCACGATCTCATGGTCTCGCATTTTGCCGCAGGGAGTTGGCACGGTCAACGCGAAGGGTCTGGACTTCTATGATCGTCTGGCGGATGAATTGCTTTCGGCCGGTATTCAACCTTTGGCGACTCTCTATCATTGGGAATTTCCCCAGGCTTTGGAAGACCGGGGCGGCTGGCCCAATCGTGATACAACAGACCGGTTTGCGGATTATGCCCGTGTTGTGTTTGAGAAATTGGCTGACCGAGTGAACACCTGGAGCACATTTTGCGAGCCCTGGGTATCTGCTTTTCTGGGCTATGGAACGGGCTTGCACGCTCCGGGACTTTGTGATTATTCAAAGGCTTATCAAACAGCGCACCACCTGTTGCTGGCTCACGGCAAAACAGTGCAGCTTTTCCGCGCAGGGGGCTATAAGGGCCAGATCGGTCTGGCGCTGAATCTCAACGGTCTGGTCCCTGCCAGTGACAGTGACGAAGACCGGGCCGCAACACAGCGCGTGCATGATGAGACTCATGCCCTGTTCCTCGATCCGATCTTTAACGGAACCTATCCGGAGGCGCTGTTCGAGTACATTGGGCCTCACCAGCCCAAAGTCCAGACAGGAGACGCGCGGATCATCTCACAGCCGATTGATTTCCTGGGTCTGAATTATTACAATACAGATTATGTTGCTTTCGATTTGTTCGGTGGTCTTAACAAAGCACGTCTCACACCGTTTTCTGCACCCGGATGGGGGCGTACGGAAATGGATTGGGGCATCGACCCGGAGGGCATCAAACGAGAGGTTCTATACGTCAAAGAAAATTACAGGAACCCAAAAATTTATCTGATGGAAAATGGCTGTTCCATGCCGGATATCCCGGATAAAAATGATTTCGTTGCTGATTGGGATCGTGTAAATTTCCTGCGCGCACATTTGCGTGCTCTTCATGAGGCCATTGACAAAGGCGCGAACGTTCAGGGCTATATTGTATGGAGCATACTGGATAACTTCGAATGGGAACGCGGTTATAGTAAGCGCTTTGGCTTGGTGCGCGTGAACTATGAAACCCTCACCCGCACGCCGAAACAGAGCGCCTATTGGTATCGTGATGTCATTGCAGACAATGCGGTTCCATTCTGACAAAATTATTTTGTGTTATATATTGCATTACAACTTTATGAAAGGATAAACTCAATTTTAGTAAATCTGTGATTTACTGAATTTACGAATTGCTTATGGATCATACCCTTTGGTACAAAGACGCTGTTTTCTATGAAATTTATGTACGCGCATTTCATGACAGCAACAACGATGGTCATGGCGATCTGCGTGGTTTGATCGAGAAACTGGATTATCTAAAAGATTTAGGCGTGGATTGTTTGTGGCTTTTACCGGTTTACCCTTCTCCGCTGAAGGATGATGGATACGATATTTCGAATTACTACGATATCCATCCCGATTATGGCACACTGGATGATTTTGAAGAACTTTTAGAAGAAGCCCACCGGCGCGGATTGCGCATCATCATGGACCTGGTGTTGAATCACACCTCCGACCGGCATCCCTGGTTTCGAGCTGCGCGCTCCAATAAAAACTCCATCTTCCGCAACTACTATGTGTGGAGTGACAGCAGTATGGCTTTTCGCGATGCGCGCGTCATCTTCCTGGACACCGAAGAATCGAACTGGGCTTGGGATAAGAAGTCAGAACAATATTACTGGCATCGCTTTTATGCCTCACAGCCCGATCTCAATTATGATAATTCAGCGGTTCAGGCGGAAATGCTGACCGTGATGAGCTTCTGGTTGGATCTTGGTGTGGATGGTTTTCGCGCTGACGCAGTCCCCTACTTGTTTGAGCGCGAAGGCACCAGTTGTGAAAACCTTCCGGAAACGCATGCGTTCCTCAAGGATATCCGCAGCTTTATCAACGAACGCTACCCGGACCGCATCCTGCTGGCGGAAGCCAATCAATGGCCTGAAGATGTCATTCCATACTTTGGCAAGGGCGATGACGAATTTCACATGGGCTTCAATTTCCCTATCATGCCGCGCATATTTATGTCCATTCGCAAGGAAGATCGTACCCAATTGGAGTGGATTATGGGACGCACACCCAGGTTGACGGAAACCAACCAGTGGTGTATGTTCCTGCGAAATCATGATGAATTGACGCTTGAAATGGTCACAGAAGATGAGCGTGAGTGGATGTGGGATGAGTTCGCACCTGAACCACGCATGCGCTTGAACCTGGGCATACGCCGCAGGCTGGCGCCCTTGTTGGACAACAATCGCTACAAGGTCGAGCTTGCAAATTCCATTCTCTTCACTTTCCCCGGATCCCCCATCATCTATTATGGCGATGAGATCGGCATGGGGGACAATGTCTGGCTGCACGATCGCAATGGCGTTCGAACCCCTATGCAGTGGAAAAATAAGACCAATGCCGGTTTCTCAAGAGCGCCTGGTCAGGCGATTTACATCCCCGTCATAGATGACGAGACATATGGTCCGCCCAAGGTCAATGTGGAAGATATGAGAAAGGATCCGCGTTCGCTTCTCAATACGATCCGGCATATGATCTCTATTCGCAAGCAATATCAAGCCTTTGGTTGGGGAGATTTCGACTGGGTGGATGTCGGTACGAAGGCAGTGGCTGCCTATACACGTACCTACAAATCCCAAAAACTGTTGATCCTGAACAATCTGAGCCGTTCGGCGCTCACGGTTGTGACGCCGGAGAGCCCAAATGGTTATACCGACCTGCTCACCGATCAGAATCTCCCGGCTGGAATTTTGCGCATGCAGCCCATGCAGTTCCTTTGGTTGTTGCCCAGGGAGTAGTATGTCTGTGCTGTATGGCGGCGTCGAGGGTGGCGGGACGAAATTCGTCTGCGCAGTTGGTAATCAATCGGGAGAGATCCTGGCTGAGGCGCGTTTCCCCACCACAGTTCCGGATGAGACGCTGAGCCGGGCGGTGGACTTCTTCGAAGAACAGATGCACAGCATCGGTCCGCTCGCTGCGATTGGCGTTGCCTCGTTCGGCCCTCTGGACCCCCGGCCTGCCTCCTCCATGTTTGGCCACATCCTGCCGACTCCAAAACCCGGCTGGACGAACGCAGACATCGTCGGTCCGCTGCGAACGGCATTCAACCTCCCCATCGGCTTCGACACCGACGTCAACGGCGCGGCGCTGGGGGAGTGGCGCTGGGGTGCAGGTCAAGGCCTGGATACCTTCATCTATCTGACGATTGGCACTGGCATCGGCGGCGGCGGTCTGGTCAATGGGGATCTTATGCACGGGCTATTGCACCCCGAAATGGGGCACATCCCGCTCCCGCGCGACAGCGCCGCTGACTCCTTCGAGGGACTCTGCTCGTTTCACGGTGATTGCTTTGAAGGCCTGGCTTCCGGGCCCGCCCTGCAAAATCGCTGGGGGCAGCCGGCTGAAACATTATCCCCAGACCATCCTGCCTGGGAGTTGGAAGCGCATTACATCTCACTGGCGTTGCAAAGTTTTATCTGTACGCTCTCACCGCAGCGTATCATCTTGGGTGGCGGCGTCATGGAGCAATCGCAATTATTCCCGCTTATCCATGAGAAGACAGTATCCATGTTGAATAGCTATGTTCAATCTCCACAAATCCTGGAGCACATTGATAAATACATCGTCCCGGTTGCATTAGAAGGTAAAGCCGGGATTTTTGGCGCCTTCGTGTTGGCAGAACGCGCTCTTGAAAATGTAAATTGACAAAAAATCTTTCTGTGAATTCCGCTCCAGGCGGCGTCCCTCGCTAAGCATCCCAGAAAGGGGGCGCCGCCGAAGAATATGTCCAGAATGGGTTACGGCGAATCGAGCGAGATTAAGGGCAACAAGAGATGTTAAATGAATCATTTTTTAGTGAGGATGGTAGCGTATGAAAGGCGATGTCATTGTTCTGGAGGAACATCACAGGCGGGCTGCGCACGAAATTGTTCCCGGGATCCTAGAAAAAATCAAGAACAAAACTGCGCAATATACGATAACTGTGGCAGGCGAATCCGGAAGTGGAAAATCTGAAACGGGGGCAGCCATTCAAGAAGAACTGGAAAAACACGGCATTAAATCCGTCTTGCTAGGGCAAGATGATTATTTTGTACTTCCCCCAAAGTCTAACGATGCCAGGAGGCGGGAAGACCCGGAATGGCTTGGGCCGCACGTCGAAGTCAAACTGGATGTATTGGAACAGAATTTGAAAGATGCTATCCAGGGTGCGAACCAGATCACCAAGCCGCTGGTTGACTACAACAAAAATTCTGTGGAAGAAGAAACGATCAGCCTGGAGGGTGTTAAAGTCCTCATTGCAGAGGGGACCTACACTTCCTTGCTCAAAAACGTTGACACGAAAATTTTTATTGCCAGGAACAGGTTGGACACCCTGGAGCACCGCCGGAAGAGAAACAGGGGAGAAGAAGTGGGAGATCCGTTCATCGAACAGGTCCTGGGTATGGAACATAAGATTATCGCCGGTCACAAACAACTGGCGGATTTCATCATCACCAAAGATTACGATGTGATCAAGGTGGAATAAGAGGTTCTCACATGACAGTCAAAAATCAGGTCCAGCTGATTACATACCCCGATTCATTGGGTGGGGATTTGGAAACACTCCATAGTGTGTTGGAAACTTACTTCCCAGATAATTTCAAGGGTGGCATTCACATTCTGCCCCCGTTCCCGTCCTCCGGTGACCGAGGCTTTGCGCCATTGACCTATTTGGAAATCGAACCGGCATTTGGGGACTGGAGTGATATCCGACGCATTGGCGAAAAACATGATATTTTGCTTGACCTGATGGTCAATCATATTTCTGCAAAATCTGCTTATTTCAAGGATTTCTTGAAACATGGGCGTGACTCTGAATATGCAGACCTGTTTATCACCGTGGACAAAATCTGGCCGGATGGCGATCCGCCACAAGATGAAATTGAGAAAATATTCCTGCGCCGGACCGAACCTTTTTCCGATTTCACCGTCGAAGAAACAGGGGAGGTAGAGAGAGTTTGGACAACGTTTGGGAAAACAACCCCATCTGAACAAATCGACCTGGATGTGCACTCCGAGGCAACGCGACAACTGCTTACCGAGTTCCTGACCAATTTCAGTAAACACGGGGTCAAGATTGTACGTTTGGATGCGGTCGGTTATGTGATCAAAAAGCCGGGGACGAGCTGCTTTTTTGTAGAACCGGAAATCTATCAATTCCTAGATTGGATCACGGACCTGGCCAATTCTCTGCATATCGAGCTGCTGCCGGAAGTCCATGCCCATTACACCACCCAGTACAAGCTGGCTGAGCAGGGACACTGGATTTATGACTTCATTCTTCCTTATACGGTTCTGGATACATTGATTAACAAAACCAGCACGAGGTTGAGCGAATATCTTGCCAATCGACCGCACAAACAATTTACCATGCTCGATTGCCACGACGGCGTGCCGGTCAAGCCGGATTTGAACGATCTGTATCATAGTGGGGACGCCAAAAAATTGGTGGATATCTGTCTCCACCGGGGTGCTAATCTTAGTTTGATCTTCTCTCCCAAGCACAGAGACCCGGACGGCTTTGATGTGCATCAGATCAGAGGCACCTATTACTCCCTGCTTGGAAGTGACGATGATGCCTACCTGGCGGCCAGGGCCATTCAGTTCTTTGCGCCTGGTATCCCCCAGGTTTATTACGTGGGTTTGCTGGCTGGAGAGAACGACCAGAAAAGCGCTGAGATCAGCGGCGAGGGCCGGGATATCAACCGTCACAACTACAGTGTGGATGAAATCGACCAGGCAGTAAAAAAGGATGCGGTTCAACGACTGCAGAAATTGATCCGCTTCAGAAACGAGTATCCCGCCTTTGAGGGTGACTTCCAGGTTCTGGATTCCAAATCAAACGAGGTCAACCTTTCCTGGCAAAAAGACGACCAACATTGCACGTTACATATCGATCTAACTGATTATCAATCAACCATTGAATACGTAAACGATATGGGAGAGATGATCAAGTACCAGGTGTGATTCTAAATTTTCTTATAAGCTGATTATCTCCAGACAAATTTGGCTTTTGTAGTGTTTATACTCTCCTGCTCTCGGCGGCGTCCTCGCCGCCGTTTTACTTCCCTGAAATTTGTTTTTTAGCGTGATTATGCTATAGTAAAAGCAGGAAACCAGTTTCTCGTCCTTGCGGATTGTGAGGATGGTGTAAGTTGAAAGACTCAACGTATCGGTTGATTGCCTGGCTTTTTGATGCCTTCCTGTGGGGCGGGGAAATTGTCGGAGACGAAAATCTTGTGGAAGGGCCGGCTGTCTTTGTCTCAAATCATCTGGGTGCAGTGGGGCCGATCGCTGTGATCGCTTCGCTACCAGTGCGCGTCTATCCCTGGGTAATCAGCGAAATGATGGATGATGAAACCGCTGCTGCATACCTGAATCAGGATTTCACCCAACGGCAATTGCATTTGGCTTTACCATTCAGTCTTTGGGTTGCGAAGGGGGTTTCGAAGATTTCCGTCCGCCTGTTGAACTCGGCAGGCTGCATTCCTGTCTGGCAGGGTGAGATGTTGTATGAAACCTTCAAGCAAAGTGTAGACCTGTTGGTCGAGGGTAAATCTCTGTTGATATTCCCTGAAGACCCCTCCAAAGAGATCGATCCAAAATCAAGGATGACACCTTTCCAAAAAGGATTTGCTCGATTAGGTGAAATGTACTATGAACGGACTGGGCGCTCATTGCGATTCTATCCATTAGCTGTGCGTCGTGACACATATCGAGTGAAGGTGGGCCTTCCAATCGCGTATAATTCGAAGAATCCCGCGGCCAACGAACGCTTGCGCATCAAGCATGTGCTGGAGGCCTCCATCCGTGAAATGTACCTGGATATGGGTATGAAAGGATATCCGGGAATACCAATACAGCATTAGTCTGCAATTCCTTCAGGGCTGGTGGGAGTTGCGACGCGACAAGGAGCCTATGAAGGAGAACAATAAATCTTTTTGGGCGGGAGTCCGGGCCGAACTCCCGCTTTTGATTGGGGTCGCTCCCTTTGGGATGATTTATGGTGTGCTCGCGATCAATGCCGGGCTTATGCCTGTTCCCGCGCAAATGATGTCTTCCATCGTTTTTGCAGGATCGGCCCAATTCATCACGACGCAATTGATAGAGGATGCCGTTCCGGGCCTTGTGATCGTGCTGACAATTGCAGTTGTCAACTTACGCCACATGTTATACAGCGCTTCGGTTGCCCCTTATGTGCGCGCCCTGCCGATGAGATGGAAAGTGCTGCTATCCTACCTGTTAACGGACGAGGCATATGCAGTAACGATTCTCAACTATGAAAAAGAGGACGCCAACCCATCCGGGCACTGGTTCTTCCTGGGCGCTGGGCTGACGTTGTGGACTTCCTGGCAAATTAGCACGGCAATAGGCATCCTGTTGGGGGCGACCATGCCAGAATCCTGGCCGTTGGATTTTGCGCTCCCGATTACGTTCATCGCTATTATTATCCCGGCTTTGAAAGACCGCCCTGCTATCGCTGCCTCTCTGACAGCCGGGGTAGTAGCACTGCTGGCTTATGAATTGCCCTACAAATTGGGCTTGATGCTGGCCGGTTTGCTGGGCATCGCGGTAGGGACATTGCTGGAGGGACGAAAGTCCTCCGGGGGGTCTCTGTGAATATCTGGCTGGTTTTCCTGCTGGGCGGCTTGTTAACCTTTGGGACACGGTTTATCTTCATTTATCTGCTGGGCAGGTTCGAGGTCCCGGAGACGATGCGGAGCGCATTAAGGTTCGTCCCCCCGGCTGTATTGACAGCCATCGTCGTGCCGGAGCTGTTCATCCGTTCTGGTCGCATGGACGTCTCACTGACCAATTTCCGTCTGTTGGCAGGGATTGTGGCTGTGTTGCTGGCCTGGAAAACAAAGAATACCCTCTTGACCATCGTGGGAGGCATGCTGGCGCTGTTGTTATTGGAGTTCTTTATTTAGTGTATAAAACAAAAAGCGCCCGCTCAATTGGCGGGCGCTTTCGAGTTTTATAAGAGCTAGATGAAGACTACACTGACTTCTTCCTCATCGTTTTGCTTACTGCTGCTCATGGCCAGCACAGCGCTCTGAATGAACGAGTCAATTTCGGCATAGGCGTTCAGGTTTTGGGTCGAGGCAATTCCAGCACTGAGCTTGATTTCCAAAGGCGGTCCATCCTTGAGCGAGACCTGGCTGGCTTGCACACCGGTCAGAATGCGTTTGGCGATTTTCTCAGCATCGCTGCTGACGATGCCGGGCAAAGCGATCGTGAACTGGTCACCGGCCCAGCGACCGATGCAGTCGTAAGGTCGGCTCTTTTCGCGGATGATCTGGGCGACGACTTGCAGGACGTTGTCGCCTATGTCTTGTCCATGCCGGGCGTTGATGTCTTTGAAATTGTCCACATCCATGGCTATCACGCTGATGCCTTCCGAAGTGCGACGCGCGCGTTCCAGCTCTCCCTGGGCGACCTTGTAAAATGCCTGGCGGTTCATCAGTCCGGTCAGATTATCATACAGAGCCATGCTGTCCAATTGTTCTCGGGCTTGCATAAGCGTCTCGCCCATGGTCAGGATTCTCACACCTACAGATACACGCGCCTTGAGTTCCTGCGGGGCAACCGGTTTGTTCAGATAATCATCTGCGCCCACGCCCAGGCTGGAGACCAGACTTCCATTTTGGCCCTTGTTGATCAGTATCAGGATGTAGATGTGCCCGAATAATTCCGGGTTGCTGCGCACATGTTGGATGAGTTGATGCACGGGTTGTTCCTGAGTGGAAGCGTCCGCGATGACAAAGCGGATGCCGTCCTCCGTGATGAGATTCCAAGCATCCTTTGCATTTTCGACAAACGTAACTTTGTGATCGCTGTGGTCCAATACTTGCTGAATGACAGAGCGTTCCATCAAGTCGTTGCTTATTACCAGAATGTTCATAGTTGCCTCTATAAATATTATACAAGGGTTTGCGAATTTGTTCGTGCGAATTTTCATTTAAGCATACCCGCCGTTGACAAAAGAAATAGTCCATGCTAATATTTTCTCCGCTTGGCAAGGTAGCTCAGTGGTAGAGCAGGAGACTCATAAGCTCTTGGTCGCGGGTTCAACCCCCGCCCTTGCCACAGGATTACGAAAGAGCCGGTCACTATGATCGGCTCTTTTTCATATAATTGAGAACGTTCTGTATTTCAAATGGCTTACTGCGCTCCTTGTCATTCTGAGGCGCGTAGCGCCGAAGAATCTCAGATTTAGGGTAAATTTTAACAACAAAATTTTATATATCAGAGCAATTTCCAAACCCTTTTATGATTACCGTGTCCTCAGTGGTGCATTGCCGCTGGGTGGTGACCAACTTAAAGCACCCCGTCCCGATGAAGACGGGACGGGGCTGACAAACATATAGTCTGTCTTTGACGAGACTTTCATATCATATGTCGCAAAAAGGCCAAAAAAGTTACGGCTGATTTTGCTTTCAATAGCTTGGTAAATATTCGACTTGACAAATTACCCGTTTTGTTTTACTATTTAGTTAATTAGTTAAATAATGGACTGACATGACTGAGACCGATTCCCTAAGCCTAACCTTTGCCGCCCTGGCAGACCCTACCCGCCGGGCAATGCTGGGGCGGCTCGCGCAAGGTCCTGCTACCGTAAAGGAGCTTGCTGAGCCGTTCGATATCAGTATGCCGGCGATTTCCAAGCATCTGAAGGTGCTGGAGCACGCCGGATTGATTGAACGCGGGCGTGAGGCTCAGTGGCGGCCAGCCCAACTGAGAGCCGAGCCGCTGAAGGATGTTTCTGAATGGCTGGAACGCTATCGTGAAAACTGGGAAGAGAATTTCGACCGCCTGGAGGAATATTTACGCCAGATTCAAGAGCAGAATAAAAGTTAGTTTTGTTCCCGGATGGCTTGATATGTTGCTCGCCAAAGAAAAGGATTATCAGATGAGAAAAAATAAACTTGTTGTAACAGTAACATTTGCAACAGTTAGCATTCAAAAGGAGATGCCCTAATGGCTTCAACAACAGATCGAGAAATCGTTGTAAACCGCGTGATTGACGCCCCGCGCGATCTCGTCTTTGACGCATTCACGCAACAAAAGCATATTGAAAAATGGTGGGCACCGCAGGGGGCGACAACTCACGAGATGGATGTGAAACCAGACGGCTTCTGGCGTTACAGCCAAGCGGTGCGGGGCGGCGCCAAACAAACATTCAAGATTGAGTTCATCGAAATCACCAGGCCAACGCGGCTGGTCTACGATTACGGAACCGATGCGACTAATGCGCCTGAACCCGTGCGTACCACCGTGACTTTTGAAGAAGAGAATGAAAAAACCAAAGTCACCTTACAGTTGATGTTTGTAACAGCAGCCGAGCGCAAACAAGCCGTGAAATACGGTGCAATTGTAGGCGCCATGCAGGCGCTGGAAAACCTGGCCGATTATCTGGCCAAGGTATGAACGCTTCCACAAATCCCCTTTAGAGGTAACTATGACTGAAGCCAAAAAACAAGAGTTTATCGAAATTCGCGGTGCACGCGAAAACAATCTGAAAAACATCATGCTGCGTATTCCCAAACGCAAGATCATCGTCTTCACTGGTGTGTCTGGCTCGGGCAAGTCATCCATCGTCTTTGACACCATCGCCACCGAAGCGCAGCGACAATTATATGAGAACTTCAGCATGATGGTGCGCACTTTCCTACCGCGCTACTCACAGCCGGACGCCGATTCGATCCGGAATCTGGGCATGGCCATCGTGGTAGATCAGAAGCGCCTGGGCGGCGGTTCGCATTCGACCATGGGCACCATTACCGATACCTACACCTTGTTGCGTCAACTGTTTGCGCTGCTTGGTGAACCCTTCGTCGGCTATGCCAACGTCTTTTCGTTCAACGAACCGATAGGGATGTGCCCGGAGTGCAACGGATTCGGCCGCAAGCTGCAACCCATCGTTGAAAAATTCTACGATCCGTCCAAGTCGCTGAATGAGGGCGCGCTCCAGGGGCCGATCTTCGATGAAAGTATCTACCCGACCAGTGGCTTCTTTGACAATGATAAAAAGCTTGCCGACTTCACCGTTGAAGAGATGGATTTTCTGCTTTACGGTGACGAGCAAAAATTCGAGTATGAGGGCATGAACCGCACCTACCGCGGCGTCATCACCAATTTCAGCCGCTCCTACATCGAGCGCGACCTGAAAACCCGCTCCAAGAAGACGCAAGAAAAGATCGCGCAGTACCTCACTGAAGGTCCCTGCCCTGCCTGCAAAGGCGGGCGCCTCAACAAGGCAGTGCTGCATTGCGAGGTCAACGGCTACAACATCGCCGAACTGTCTGCGATGGAGGTAGGTGAACTGATCGATGTGATCAAAGGCATCAAAGATGAAAGAGCCAATGAGATTGTAAACGACCTGACGCGTCGGTTGCAGAACCTGATTGATATCGGACTGGAGTATATGACGCTCAACCGCGAGACCGATACGCTCTCCGGCGGCGAGGGACAGCGCGTCAAGCTGGTGAAGCACCTGGGCAGCAGCCTGATCGATGTGATGTACGTCTTCGACGAACCCAGTGTGGGCTTGCACCCGCGGGATATTCACCGGCTCAACGAATTGATGCAGAGACTGCGCGACATGGGGAACACGGTCCTGGTCGTAGAGCACGACCCCGACGTGATCAAAGTGGCTGACCACATTGTGGACCTCGGCCCAGCTGCCGGGGCACGGGGCGGTGAAATCGTTTACGAAGGCAGCTATGACGGTTTGCTAAAGGCAGATACGGTGACTGGTAAGTTCATGAAAGAGGCCATGCCAATCAAGAAAGACTTTCGTCAGGCCAGCGAGCATTTGAGGCTCAGTAAAGTGAACGTCAATAATCTGAAGGATGTGAGTGTGGATATCCCCGCCGGTGTGCTGACGGTTGTAACGGGTGTGGCAGGCTCCGGCAAGAGTTCGCTGATCGATGAAGCCTTCATGAGCCAGCATCCCGATGCGATCCTGGTCAACCAGTCCGCGGTGGGCACGAATCCGCGCTCGAACCCGGCCACGTACACTGGCATCCTGGACGAGGTGCGCAAGGCGTTTGCGCAGGCCAACAAGGTAAATGCGGGACTGTTCAGCTTCAACTCCAAGGGCGCCTGCGAGAATTGTAACGGCCTGGGCGTGGTCTATACTGACCTGTCCTTTTTTGAAACCGTGAAATCGCCCTGCGAGGTCTGTGGCGGCAAGCGCTTCAAAGACGAAGTGCTGGAGTACAAATTGGACGGCAAATCCATCGTGGACGTGTTGGAGATGACCGTAAGGCAGGCGCTGGATTTCTTCGACATCCCAGAGATCACCCGCACGCTGCAGACCATGAGTGAAGTTGGCCTGGACTACCTAACACTTGGTCAGCCGCTCGACACACTCTCGGGCGGCGAGTGCCAGCGTATCAAGCTGGCCAGCGAGCTACACAAGGAAGGCAGCATTTACGTGATGGACGAGCCTACCACCGGCTTGCACAAAGCGGATACGGCCAATCTGCTCGAACTCATTAATAAGCTGGTAGAGGGCGGCAACACCGTGATCGTGATTGAGCACAACATGGACGTGGTGCGCAACGCCGATTGGGTCATCGACCTGGGACCGGAGGGCGGCAGCAAAGGCGGGCAGGTGATGTTCGAAGGCACGCCGGCCGACTTGAAGAAGGACAAGAGGTCGTTCACGAGTCAGTATGTTTAATTTTGGGATTGGGTTGCCTGTCCCTGCATAAACCAAAGGAGAAAATCAAAATGAAAAATGGAAATCAAATTAATTTGGTGGTCTACCCCACCAGCGATCCGGAAAAATCCAAGATGCTCTTCAAAACGTTTCTGGGAGTCGACCCGTACGTTGACGGAGACTATTACATCGGGTTCAGGGTGGATGACCGGGAGATCGGCTTGGACCCGAATACGTCCGATGGTCCCATCAGCTATGTTGACACAAAAGATATCCAGGGCAGCCTGAAAACTTTAGTGGCAGCCGGGGCCGAAGTGGTGCAGGATGTGATGGATGTAGGCAATGGCTTGTTGGTAGCCCGGCTCAAGGATGCGGATGGCAACTTCCTGGGATTGAGGCAGTCAGCCCAATAGAGGAAGAAACGCTCGAAATCCAAAGGATACAAAGGAGCCGATCATCGTGACCGGCTCTTTTTCATATTTATTACCTTGCTCTTAGCGGCATGCCCCTCGTTCGGAACGTGAGTCCGCCGCCATTCGTCGTGTATCTCATCAAGGTAAGTACGCGAAGGCGAAACGGCCATTCGGGTACATCCTTGCTGTTTTGCGCGAAATACAGCGCGATGGCGCGCCCGGAATCAGTGACCAGGGTGATTTTGTTGAATAACGGTTGTGATTCTTTCATATTCCATTATTCAGTAACACATGCTAAACTAATTTCGATCTGTTTTATTCTCGTTTTATTTAACTTATAGCTGCATGATGTTATGAACATTTAGAATGCTATACATATAAGTTGTTGGGTGGTTTGTCCCCCTTATTGTGGCCTTTATCTATATGACAATTCAACTTTAGGTGCAAAAGGAGACCCCCATGACCGGAAAAGTTTATCTCGACCCAAGCCTGACACTTCGCCCTGCCCGTTGGACAGATATCGATGCTGTGGCAGAACTCGCTCACAGTGTGGCAGAAACGGAAGGTGATTCGCTTTTTGTGCTTACTGCTGACGAATTGGCAAATGAGTGGAGGAGCGAAGGTTTCGAAGTGGAGCGCGACGTCTTCGTTGTGGAAACTCGAGAAGGACGCCTGGTTGGAAGTGAGGAATTTTATAACGAAAACAGTCACTGTCAACTTAAGGCAGATGGTTGTGTCCATCCAGAATATAGGGGATTAGGCATTGGTTCATCCCTGCTTGAAAAAATAGCCGAGCGCGCGCAGGTTGAGATGGAATTCGCTGCACCTGATGTGCGAGTATTTATCCAAAGCTTAATCAATAACAAGGATGAAGCAGGGCACAACCTGCTTCAAAACAATGGATATTCTCCAGTTCGATATTATTGGCGCATGGAAATCAAATTGCAGGAAGCCCCTGTCTCAATAAATTTCCCTGCTGGCATCGAACTACGGTCATTCATCAAAGACGAACATGCGGCTGCAGTCTGGCAGGCAGACAATGAAGCTTTCCGTGACCATTGGGGCAGTCATGACCGAAGCTATGAAGAATGGTCACATGGAAAATTTAATCATCCAAATTTTGACCCTGCCTTGTGGATGATTGCCTGGGACGGAAATGAAATAGCGGGTTTTTCACAGAACCGCTTCCGTAAAGGAATTGGCTGGATTGGAACCTTTGCAGTTCGTCGCCCGTGGCGCGGGAAAGGCCTTGGCCTCGCTTTGTTGCGTCACTCCTTCGGTGAGTTTTACAAACGCGGTACAATTATCATCGGTTTGGGTGTAGATTCTGCCAACCTTACAGGAGCCACGCGTCTCTATCAGCGGGCAGGTATGGTTGTGGCAGGCGAATATACCATGTACGAAAAGGAACTGAGAGCGGGAAAAAGTTAGTCTGCGCAAAAATCAATCAAAATAAATATTCAAATCCGAACAATCGAAACGGTTCCCGCAGTTGGGACAGGTGATCTTGCAGTTGTGCTCGACCATCTCGTGCCCGCAGCGGTCGCAGATGTATTTATGCTTGGAACTTTGAGGCTCTTTTTGTGTAGGGTCAGGTTGGGGCGTGGGTGTGGATGCGTTCATGTCCATCGCACCGGTTTAAACAGGGAACGATCGAACTCGACCAATCGGTCCGGGCCGAGGCGCCTGACTTCTTCGATGACGGCTTCCAGGTCACGGCGCAGTTCTCCGATTTGGATGCCGCGGCATACGTCCGGCCAGGGCTGAATCCATTTTTGCACTTTCCGATAAGTCTTGACCGCTCCGTTGTAGTTGTTGCGCTCGATGTGCAGGTACACTACCCCCGTTTGCAGGATGGCGCGGTACAACTCCCGTACAGCGCCGCCTTCATCCTTCCAGGCTTCTTCCAGGGCTTCATGCGCAAGCCAGTACTCCCCGTCGTTGAACAAACCCATCCCTTTGATAGCCGCCGGATGGATGGTACCAGCGCAATCGGACGTTTTGACGGTCAATGCTTTCATCGTTTGCGAGTATACCATCCTGGTAAGGCTGATCTTGTCCAATAAATTTCACATCTGACCGTACGGAGAACACAAAGAAGAACAAAAAAAATAGTTCCGTGCTCTCTGCCCGCCCCAACGCTTCCGGTCGGGGTGTTCTCTGTGGTAATCAAAGAAAAGCTAAAAAAATACCCTTCTGGGGAAGGGTCGAAGGTCGTGGATCAGAATGGTAAAATGAAAATATGTTGCCAGGCCTGTTCGCTCAAAAAAGGACCATTCTCATCGTCTCAATCGTGGCGGTGCTTGTGATGTTACTGCTTGCCACCGGGTTGCACGATATACAGTTTGAGCCGGGCCGTTCCCTGCAACCGGATGAATCTGAGAGTTTTGAGACCACCGTCGAATCCACTGTCCAGGAGATCGTGGACATCCCCTTTTGGAAACAGATTCTGTTCTGGGTCTTGCTCATTTCGATGGTCGTGCTGGTTGCCTCCATGCTCTCGCCTGAAATGCGCCGGTGGTTGTTCCGCACGATCATTGGTACAGCCGGAACTGTGTTGATGGTCTATTATCTGGCCAGGGAAGGAACTTTGAGTCTGCTCAACTTCGCTGCCGGGATGAACGATGACGCCGCTGCCGCCTCTGAAGAATTACCCCCAATCCCCCCTTTCTCTCCGCCTGAGATTCCGCCCTGGGTGAACTATCTCATCAGCATCGGCGTTGTATTAGTGCTTCTGCTCCTGGCCTGGGGCCTGTCTCGTTGGTTGAGACGCCTCAGCCGCCCGCGGCCTGTCTCCGACTCGCTCGACGATCTGGCTGCCATCGCGCGTTCCTCACTGGATGATTTACAGGCCGGCCAGGATTGGGACGATGTTATCGTGGGCTGCTACGCACGCATGAGCGACACGGTCAGCCGTAACCGTGGACTGTTCCGTACCAAAGCCATGACTCCGGCAGAGTTCGCTCGCCGCCTGGAGCGGGCCGGGCTGCCCGGGGACGCGGTGCGCCGTCTCACGCGCCTGTTCGAGGCAGTACGCTATGGCGGCCGGGAGTCCAGCCAAAAGGAGATCAACGAAGCTGTATCCTGCCTGACGGCTATTCTGCATTATTGTGGTGAAGCAGCGTGACGCGTAGAAGATGGATCACATTGGGTGGGGTGGTGGTCATTGCCTTGATTCTGGCTTTCCCGTTGCAGGATGTCATCCGCAAGACTGTAGTGGTCCCGCTGGCCTACTTATGGTGGGCACTGGGAGTGCTGTATAGATCCATCCCGCAGGTTGTAGTCTGGATTGTGCTGATCGTTTTGATTTCGCTGATGTTGATGGGTAGTTTTGCCAGCGACCGGAAGCGCAAGCCGTCGGAAGATCCGAAAATCAAACCTGCTCCGGGACAAATAGAGAGATTGGCCAAAAACCTGGTCAAGATGCGCAGAGGCACATATTACAAATGGAAGGTTGCCAACCAGCTTGGCCGCCTGGCGCGAGATTTTCTCATCCTGCGCGGAGACCGGGCTGGCACAAAGGACCTCAGTCCGCTGATCGGACATGACTGGCAGCCCTCAGCACAGGTCGACGCCTATCTGGATACCGGGTTGCACGGTTCATTTGCAGACTATCCCAACCAGCCCTGGCGGTTCGGTCCTCCTGAGCCAACCCCGCTAGATATTGATGTAGAAGAAGTTGTGGAGTTCCTGGAATCTCAAATTCAAACGAAATAAACCACAGATGAACATAATTGAAAATATATAATTTTTACGGAAGAAATTTCTCTCCAGAAGGTTAATCCTGTTCATCTACGGTAAAAGAAAATCGACAACGGAGTTGTTCGTGATCACTATCCAAGAAGTATCCAAACTGAGCAAACTAGTTGTATCCGAAGTGGAGCGCGCCATCGTTGGCAAGCGTGAGCTGCTCGAGATGATTATGGCTGCCACGCTGGCGGGCGGGCATGTGCTGCTCGAAGATTATCCCGGTCTGGGAAAAACGCTGATTGCGCGTAGTTTTGCCACAGCATTGGGCTTGGACTTCAAACGCATCCAATTCACCCCCGATCTGCTGCCGGGCGACATAACTGGCGGGTACGTCTACAATCGCGCAAAGGACGAGTTCGAGTTGCGTAAAGGCCCTGTTTTTGCCAACATCATCCTGGCTGACGAGATCAACCGCGCCTCGCCCAAGACCCAGTCCGCGTTGCTGGAAGCCATGCAGGAAGGCCAGGTTACATTGGAAGGGGAGAGCATGCATCTGTCGGAGCCCTTTGTTGTTCTGGCAACCCAGAACCCTATCGAATACGAAGGTACTTTCCCGCTGCCCGAAGCGCAGCTCGACCGCTTCATGCTCAAGCTGACGGTTGGTTATCCCAGCGTGGAGGAAGAACAGGAAATTCTTCATCGCCGTCACGAACGCCGCCAGGAGGAAGTGATTCTCAGCACAGTCACCAATGCGGAGCAATTGCTCGATATGCGCGCTACCATCGAAACCGTGCATGTAGATCCTGATCTCGAAGGCTATATCGCTACCCTGGTGCATACCACCCGCGGCGATCGGCGTGTGGCAGTCGGTTCCAGTCCGCGCGGTTCGCTGGCCTTCCTTAAAATGGCGCGTGCCCATGCTGCATTGGACGGCCGCGAATACATCATCCCCGACGATATCAAACGCTTTGCAGAACCCGTGCTCAGCCACCGAATCCTCCTGCAACCCGAATACTGGATGTCGCATCAGGTCACGGGCGAAGTCATCCGGGACGTGCTGGGGAAAGTCCCCGTTCCGGTGATTGATTAACTTGTTGGTCCTGAGCGGAGCGTAGCGCAGTTGAAGGACAATACGTTTCGCACTCGACCTTCAATAACTATGTCTCGCACCTTTTTCCTGATCATCATCATCTATGGTTTGCTGCTGGCGGGCCTGGCTACGCTGCGTGGCGAATTCGTGGGTTTGGCGCTGCCCTTTGTGGTCTACCTGCTGGTGGGTTTTTGGCGCGCGACGGAGGAGCTTGATTTGAAGGTGAACCGCACGCTTTCCTCTGAACGCGCCGCCCCGGGAGAAGATATCCTTGTGACGGTAGAGGTGACCAATCAAGGTGCGGACATCGAGGAACTGCTGCTCGAAGACGGCTGTTCCCGTGAATTGACCATCCGCGACGGATCGCCCCAACACCTGCTCTCATTAAAAAAGGGCCAATCTTTCTCTTTTTCCTATACCGTCAACGGGCCGCGCGGCGGTTACCCGTTCGAGAGGGTCAATGTACGGGCTTTGGATCATTTCGGGGTCCGGCCAAGAACGCAACAAGTGCGGGCGCGCAACGAGTTGTTCGTCTTTCCCCCATTGGCGCGTCTGAAGTACGTCACCATCCGCACGCGCCGCACGCGTGTCTATTCCGGGACTATCCCCGCCAGGCTGGGCGGACCCGGGGTCGAGTTTTTCGGTCTGCGCGAATACCAACCCGGTGACCCGCCACGCTGGATCAATTGGCGAGCCAGCGCGCGGCATAAAGAGACTCTGTATGCCAACGAGTTCCAGCAGGAGCGCGTAGCAGACGTAGGCATCGTGCTGGATGGACGCGAGAGGACCAACTGGTTTAAGGACGAGCATTCATTATTCGAGCACTCGGTGCTGGCTGCGGCCTCGCTCGCAGATGCATTTCTGTCGCAGGGCAATCGTGTGGGTTTGCTATCTTATGGCCGCTACCTGGATTGGACGCTGCCTGCCTATGGCAAGCTCCAACGCGAACGCATCTTACGGGCGCTGGCGCACGCGCAGATCGGAGGCAGCGCGGTTTTTTCGGACCTGGAACACATCCCGGTGCGACTCTTCCCGGCGCATTCGCAATTAGTGTTGGTCAGTCCGTTGGATGCCGGTGATCTGGATATCCTGATCCAGTTGCGTGCGCGTGGCTACCAGGTTATGGTCATCAGTCCGGATCCGGTGGCTTTTGAATTGTCTTATTTGCCGAAAAGAGCAGAAACGAAATTGGCCGGGCGTATCGTGCAAATGGAGCGTAACCTGCTGATCAAAAAACTTCAACATGCTGGTGTTCAGGTGCTGGATTGGAATGTTGAACATCCCTTTGACCAGGTTATGAAGCGCCGACTGGGCCCGCCGCCTCCGTTGTTGCGTGCGTTCGGGGGGAAGATATGAGTTATTTTGCGTTTGTGGTCAGTGTTTTGATGGGGATTGGCTCACTTGTATATGCATACGCAGGCATAGGTTGGGACAATGTAGTACGTGGCTTATTGATCCTGGGAGCGTTATGGCTGTTCGTAGGCTGGAAGCGCTGGACCTGGTTTTCGATTATCGCCATTCTGTTGACCGTTGCGTTGGCCGGCTTTGGCTTATGGATCGAACTCTCGCCGGGTTGGATGATCGCCGGCGCGCTGGGCGGACTGCTGGCCTGGGATCTGAGCGATTTCATGCGCCGGTTACAGTTTGTTCATATCACAGATGATAAACGTGGACTCGAGCGCCGTCACCTGACTCGTGTGACGATCGTTGCGCTTGGGGGCATGCTGCTGGCTACCATCGCGATCCTGGTGCGGGTAGAGTTTTCGCTGGAATGGATGATGCTGCTGGCGTTGGTCGGTACCCTGGGAGTGACGCAGTTGGTGGCCTGGTTGCGTAGAGGGGGATAGGGCCAGGGAAATGGTGTATCTGAGCTCTACTCGTCTGTTTCATTTACAAATTCAATTTTTGGACACAATGCTCGAAATGCATATAACGCGGATACGAATCCAAGGATATTTGCGGGAATATTTTGCCAGTTTTGCCCGAGTGAAACACCCAGCATAATCGAAAATGTACCTCCGCTATTCTCGCTACTGACCGGGAACGATACAGGTGGCCAAATCTGGAACAATGCTAACCCGATTAGGATAGTCACTGCCCACCATGTGATGGCTGCGAGTATGATACTTCCTACATGTCGTCCTACTGTTGCGAGAGAAAATTTCACGATTAAATCTCCTTCCTGTTATCTCTAAAGCCATATGAGGTGAAAAAACGTTTAACTTGTTGGGGAGTGTGTTGTTATAACGAATTCCACCGTATACGTTTCTATCGTACCACATCGGCTTGTTCATAGTTTAGTTACCCTCCCGTTTCAGTCAAAGGCTAAACAAGGTAAACCTATCATTCCGTATAAACTAATATAATGTGATAAAATATTAAAAAATATATATTTCAACTATTATAATAGTTGAAATACCGCATAAGATATTCTTGATGACCGCTCAGACCCGTTCAACATCCCCTCCCAACAATAACTCGCTCGCCCCTGAGACGAGTGCCGGCTCCATTGATGTAGGGGCGCGCTTGCGTATGCTGCGTGCGGGTGCAGGGCTATCCATCCGTGCGCTGGCAGAGATGAGCGGATTGAATGCCAATACCTTGAGTTTGATCGAGAATGATAAGTCGTCACCCAGTGTCAGCACTTTGCAACAGTTGGCCGGGGCGTTGGGTGTATCGATAACCGAGTTCTTCGTCACGGATGTGGGGGATAAAAAAGTTGTATTCCAGAAGGATAGCGAACGTCCGCAGGCTCTCTTTGAGCATGGCACTATGGAAGATCTCGGGGCCGGGATGTCGCGATTTGGGGCCGAGCCGCTTATCGTCACCCTCGAAGCGGGAGCCGATAGCGGGAAGAATCCCATCGTACACACGGGTCGCGAATTTGTATATTGTCTGTCAGGGCATATCGTTTATACGGTCGATTCTGAAACGTTCATCCTGGAGCCGGGTGACAGTCTTTTTTTCGAAGCTTATCTGCCGCATCGCTGGAAAAACGTGGAGGCAACACCATCGCGTGTGTTGTTGGTGCTTTGTTCTTCAGACGAGCGTGACCAAGCGGTGCAACGTCACTTTGCGCGCTGACAAACCGGTATTGATTTATACGGAGTCGTTATGAAAATTGCAGTTGTAACCGATGATGAAAAAAACATCTCGACCCACTTTGGGCAGGCTCGCTATTATATCGTTCTGACCGTGCAGGATGGTGAGGTGACCAGGCAGGAAACGCGCCCGAAGGTCAATCAGAAGCAGTTTGCTGGGGAACATCACCATTATGGCGAGCATGGCGAACCGCATGGCATGGACCGGCAAGCCCAGCACCGCCATGCCAGGATGATGGATACTATTGATGATTGCCAGGTGTTGATCTCTCGCGGCATGCGGCAGGGTGCGCAATACAGCCTGACGGCTCGTGGTATCCAACCGGTTCTGACTGACATCCAGGATATTCGGGAAGCTGTAAATGCGTATCTGGCCGGAACGTTGGTGGAAAACATGAGCCTGGTCAGTTAGGAAGTTATTATCGATAAGAACATCGTAGAAGTTGTGATCTCGTGCGCAGGGTTTTAATCGATCCGGCGCATAAACGATCGAATGCTTTGGGCGACTTGTAGCTCTGGCATTCTCCTTATTCAAGGAGGCCCCGTTTGTGGCGACGGGGTCTCCCCATTTGTATACAAGCTATTGATAAAGGCAACCAACTTATTTTTGCAGACAGGCGATGAGCGTTTGGATACCTCCTTGCGGATCTTCGTTTACAAGTGCCAGTACCGGCACGTCCGGAATTGTGTAGACAACCCGCGAATCTCCCGCTTTCCCGTGATGGGGCAGGATGCCGACTGAGTTAGCCTGGTTGTTCAGTATGTCGGACATGTGCTGCGGACTTGTCGCCAGCCTCGCCAATGACGTAACGCTTCGTCCCTCCATCACGACCTGCTCGAAGACCCTTTGCACATCCTCCCCCGAAGCATATACCCAGACCTGTACCGACGGGTCTCCTTGCCCTGCAAACAGCTCACGGACTTCGTCCACTTCCATATTCTGCACCGGGCTCTGGCGCTGGGTCACCACCAGAATTTCTTCCGTATCGATCTGGAAGGCTGGGGTAGACAAAATATCCGGTTCGCCCAGGCGTAGGGATAGTTCTGCATCGAATGGATCACTGGCTACGCGGATAACCGTATCGGCTGGCGCACATGCGAAGGCCTCTGCAATCCAAGGCTGGGTAGCGGGGGTAGCGTAAACGCTGATAATCTGTGGTTCAGGAACGGGAGTTGGGGCGCAGGCAGTTAAGAAGATAATAAGCAATAAAATAGCTATGTTTCGCTGAGCGAAGTGGAACGCAGTCGAAGCGTGCCTGCCAAGAAATAAGCGCTGCATAAAAAAAATCAGCCCTTCGACTGCGCCCTCTTGAGCCTGTCGAAGGAAGGCTCCGCTCAGGGACTCTAGATAATGCATATCACCAATTTCGGATCAAGGCTGCCAGCAGTCTCGCACGTTCTTGTAAGCTGTCTAGGAGAATAAATTCCCGCTCTGAATGCAGACCCTCACCAACTGCCCCCAAACCGTCCAGTACCGGGATGCCCAATGGGGCAACGAAGTTACCATCTGAACCGCCGCCGCTGCCTCCCGCATTGAGTTGGATCCCAATACTCTCGGCAATGGTTTTAGCCTTCTTAAAAGTGAATTTCATCGTTTCATCAAACGGCATGGGCGGGCGATTTAGGTCGCCAGTGACCTCTATGGTCGTGCCATCCAGCATAGGCCTGAGTACCTGCATTTCGGCCTCGATGCGTTCCCATTCACGGGGCTGCAAGATACGCACATCTACCTGGGCAAAGGCTTCCTCCGGAACCACATTCGAGACCGTTCCGCCATGGAACACGCCAACATTCAAGCTTGTGCCTCTTTGGTAGTTCGTCAAGCTTTGAATGGCAAGCACCTGGTGCGCCATTTCTTCGATGGCATTGCGGCCTTCCTCGTGGGCTCCCCCCGCGTGGGCGGCGCGCCCTTTCACTTTTACCTGAAATTCACCCACTCCTTTACGCCAGGTCTTTAGTGAACCATCTGGCAAGGCGGGTTCCATCACCAGCACCAGTTCTGATTCTTGAGCAAGTTCCTTGATCAGGTCTTCCGATGTGGAGCTGCCAACCTCTTCGTCGGATGTACACAGGAGCGTCACCGGGCGGTTCAAGCCACCATTGTTTTGCGATTCTTCGATCGCTGCCAGGCTGATGACGATGCCGGCCTTCATGTCCAGCACGCCAGGGCCAAAGAGCTTTCCGTCTTCTTCGCGGAAGGGCATTTTCTCGAGCGTGCCCAGTGGGAAAACGGTGTCCCTGTGGCAGAGAAGCAGGATGCTGCCATTACTTTCTACCATAGCATTGCTCTTTGCAAAGCGGGCAACGATCTGATCCCCGACCTCTTTAACGGAAACAGTTTGAACTTCCGCGCCGAGGCGGCGAGCTTCATCCGCGATGATCGCGCCGACGCGGTCCACAGCAGCTTTATCGGCTGAGGGCGATTCGGTCTCGACCAGTCGTTTGAGCAGGGTTTTCATGTCCATAAGCTAAATCACAAAGTGGAAGGTGAGAACAATCGCGCCAACGATCGCGCAATAGATGGAGAAGACACACAGCGAGTGGCCGGCTAGATAGCGCAGCAGCCAGCGCACCGCCAGCCAGCCGACAACTGCTGCCGTCACAAAACCGACCCCCAACGCTGGCAGGAATTCCGTTAAACCCGGCATTCGGATAACGTCCAGCATCTCATACGCACCGGCTGCCAGCATGACCGGCACCGACATCAGAAAGGCGAAACGCGCCGCGGACGGACGGTCGAAATTGCGGAACATCCCTCCGGAGATGGTTGAGCCGGAACGGGAAGCGCCCGGGAAGACTGCGATGATCTGGAATAGCCCGACTATAAGCGCGTCCAGCCAGGTCATCGAGGGGAGGTGGCGGTCTTTTTTGGTCAGCCATTCGGCCAAGGTCAGCAAGATGGCCGCAGCAAACAAACGGATGGAGGCTTGCAGCAAGAGCATCCGAAACAGGGCTTCTACAGCGTCTTTGAGCAAGTAACCCACAATCAAAGCTGGGATTGTTGCAATTACGATGTACCAACCCATTTTGGCATTTGCTGGCAGGGAATTGAAGTCACGCAAGCCGCTCAGATTTTTAAGCGTGTCTACAAATATAGTCAGCAAGTCCTTCCAGAAGTAAATCAGCAATGAAACGATCGTCCCGATCTGGACCAGCACCAGGAACGAGAACATGGCGTCACTGGCGGGTAGGCCCAGGATTGTTTGCCCGATCAGCAGATGTGCGGTCGATGAAACCGGGATGAATTCGGTCAGGCCCTGGATAATGCCGAGAATAAAAGCATGAGATAAATTCAATTGATTTGTCTCCAATTTTTATTTTGATGAATTCCGTTTTGCGTTATTAGACCACTTTTCCAATAAAGCCGGGATTTGCTCATCAAATGTTCCATCTGTAATATAGGCACGAATTTCTTCAACAAGCCGTATCAATGCCCGTAAATTGTGAATGGACAACAACGTCCCGGCCAATAGTTCTTTTGCTACGATCAAGTGCCGGATGTAAGCGCGCGTAAAGGTTTTGCAAGTGTAGCAATCACAATCTTCGTCAATCGGACGCTCATCGCGGGCAAAGGTAGCGTTCATCATGTTTAGGCGGCCCTCGGGGGAAAAGGCCGCATTGTGACGTGCCAGGCGGGTGGGCAGCACACAGTCGAAGATGTCGATGCCGCGCGCGATGCCGTTGATGATGTCTTCCGGGGTGCCGACACCCATCAGATAGCGCGGTTTGTTCTCCGGTAGCAGCGGCGTGACTACATCCAACATAGCGTGCATCTCTTCCTTGGTCTCGCCCACGGACAGTCCGCCAATGGCGATACCAGGTGTATCCAACGAAGCGATGAATTCCGCGGAAACAGCTCGCAGGTCCGGGTCGATTCCGCCCTGGAGAATGCCGAAGAGCGCCTGGTCGGCGCGGCGTTTGGCTTTCAGGCTGCGTTTGGCCCAGCGATGCGTGCGTTCCATGGCCTGTTTGATGTATTCGTGGTCGTTGGGATCGGCACACTCATCGAAAGCCATAATGATGTCGGCACCCAGGTTCTCTTGAATGCGAATGGATTTTTCGGGTGTGAAGCGATGCTCGGAGCCGTCGATGTGACTTCTGAATGTCACGCCATCTTCGTCCACTTTACGAGTTTGCGAAAGCGAGAAAACCTGGAAGCCGCCCGAATCGGTCAGCAAGGGTTTGGGCCAGCGCATGAAGCGGTGCAGCCCACCGAATTCGGCTACCAGGTCATCGCCGGGACGCAGGTACAGGTGATATGTATTGGAAAGTACCAGGCTGGCGCCAACGTCAGCTACCTGTGCAGGTGTGAGCGCCTTGACGGTGGCCTGTGTGCCGACCGGTGCAAAGACCGGGGTTTGCAGGAGCCCGTGCGGCGTGGAGAACGTGCCGGTGCGAGCGCGATTGTTTTTTGCAGTTAGGTTGAATTCAAACACGGGGTGATTATAATGGCTTAATGCAGGCTAAAACAATGACCCCGACCTTAAGTTGTCGGGGTCGTTGAAGCGTTATTCCATCGGGTACCACCAGGGTTTGGCGCGGGCTTCGACCTCCCAGTGGACATGCTTGGTCTCTTGAAAATCTTCCAGTCCCTCGTGACCAAGTTCGCGTCCCAACCCGGAGCGTTTGAAACCGCCAAACGGACCGGCGACATTGTCAATCAACGGATCGTTGACCCATACATTCCCGGCCTCGATCTCGTCCATGTACAGTCGTACCTTGCGCGCATCGTTGGTGAAGAGCGTCGCCCCCAGCCCATAGTGGGACTGGTTCGAACGCTTCAGTGCCTGATCGAAATCGTCAACCGGCACGATGGGCAGCACCGGTCCAAAGGTCTCTTCGCGCATAACGGCCATATCTTCGCTGACATCCGTCAGTACGGTTGGTTCGTAATAATAGCCTTTGGATTTGTCAGGCGGGATACGGCCGCCGGTCAACAGGCTGGCGCCGGCTTTGACGGCAGCCTGCACCTGCGCATCAACAGACTCCCGTTCAGATGGGCGGATCATCGGTGTGACTTCGCTCTCCGGGTCGATGCCGGGACCGATGACCAGTTTCCTGGTCAAATCCACGACTTGCTTCAGGAAGGGCTGGTAAACAGGCTTTTCTACATACACTCGTTCGACCGAGGTGCAGACCTGGCCCGCGTTAAGGAAACCGCCCCACACAGCAGCGCGTGCGGCAGCATACAGATCAGCATCTTCACAGACGATCAGCGGATCTTTGCCGCCCAATTCGAGATGCAGATGTTTGATATCTTCCGCCGCCTGGCGCATGATGTGCTGCCCGACCTCGGTGCTGCCGGTGAAAGCGACCATACTCACATCCGGGTGCGTGACCAGGTAATCGCCCACGCTGTCGCCTGAGCCTGTTACCAGATTGAGCACGCCCGGGGGCAGGTGGTCGAAGATTTTGTCGAATCCGAGTGTGGTCCAGGGGGTGTAGGAGGCAGGCTTGACTACTATGGTATTGCCAGCAGCCAGGGCAGGCGCCAGCTTCCAGGCCAGCAGCAATAACGGATAGTTCCAGGGGACGATAGCGGCTACAACCCCGATCGGGACCTTGAGCACTAGTGAAAGCTGCCTGTCCTCCGGAGAGGGGATCACCCGTCCGCGTGCATCACGCGAGAGCTCGGCGTAATAGTCGAAGCACTGCGCCGACCACTCAACGTAGCCGCGATTCTTGTAGATTGTGCGGCCAGTTTCATAGGTCAATTCGGTGGCGATGGTTTCCAGGTTTCTACGCAAGCGGCGAGCCACTTCGTGCAGCATAGCGGTCCGCTCGGGGACCGGGACCTTACGCCATGTTTCGAAGGCTTGTTTGGCGGTTTGAATTGCGCGTTCTGCTTCGGATATACCTCCCCAGGCAACCTCCCCAAAGGCCTCCTCGGTAGCCGGATCGATGACCGGTCGTGTGCCACCGCTCCCGTCGACAGCCTGGTTGTTGATCCATAATTTTCGCATTTTCACCTCTCTTCCTCACCCAACCGCGGTGTGTTATTGGTGAGGCTGAATTCGAATATCAAGCTGATTATAATTTTAACTCTATCCGAGAAATTACGCCCACCGATGTTCCTGGCGGCGGGAACGTTGCCTAGGGCGAATTTTACAGATCAGCTTATAGTCTTGGATGCCATTAAAATCATTGATTTTCACGTGTTTACGTGATAAACTCACTTTGTGGAGGTAGATATGGAAACACAGAATATCACTCTTGCCATTCCTAAAAAAACGCTACAAAAGATCAAAGTAATTGCGGCCAAGCAAAACTCATCCATTTCTCGGTTGGTTACTGATGCGTTAGAAAAATTGGCAAATGAAGAAACCAATTATGCTGAGGCCCGTGACCGACAGCTAAAATTGGTTAGGGAAGGTTTAAATTTAGGATACGGTAACAATCAACTTCCTGAACGGGATGAGCTTCATGAGCGTGGATAATCTCTCTTTTTTAGACACAAATATCCTGATCTATGCTTTTGATACTTCAACTAGTGAAAAACACCAGAAAGCTTCAAAACTTTTCGAAGAGCTTTGGGTAGAGGAAAATGGATGCGTCAGTATCCAAGTATTACAAGAGTTTTACGTAAATGTGACTCGCAAAGCTTTACAAGCCCTTGAACCTGAACAAGCAGCCACAATTATCCGCGACTTAAGCAATTGGAAAGTGCATCGCCCGGTTACGGAAGATGTTTTAGCGGCTATTTCAATTCAACAAAAATATCAAATTTCTTTCTGGGATGCAATGATCATTCGTTCTGCAAAGGAAAGCAATTGCAAAATCTTATATTCCGAAGATCTTTCTAATGGGCAGAACTACGGTGGTGTGAAGGTTTCCAATCCCCTTTTGTAGTCAATTCTTTTCATGCCAGAAAAACCAAAGTCCCTTTTCCCGATCTATCGCCTCGACATTTTCTTAGCCACCTTCATTGGCATTCTGAGCCTGGCGCTATACATCCGCACTCTAGCGCCATCGCTGCTTTATGGGGATGTAGCTGAGTTCCAGACACTTTCCTACACATTGGGGATGACGCACGCCAGCGGCTACCCGACACAGATTATCTTTGGCAAGTTGTTCACCTTCCTGCCGTTTGGAGATATTGCTTATCGCGTCAACCTGATGTCGGCTTTCTTTGGCGCGCTGGCTGTCGCGAACGTTTACCTGATCGTGCGGTTGATGGGCGGTTGGCGGACGGCAGGATTTGTAGCCTGCTCCGCGCTGGCGGCCAGTACTTTCTTCTGGCGAAGAACGATCATTGCTGAATCGTATGGACCTGCTGCCGGGATGTTATCGCTCGTGTGGCTTTCCGTCCTGCTCTGGCGGCGCACAGGCAAATGGGGCTGGCTCTTTATAGCCGGGCTGGTCGGTGGATTGAGCATCGGTATCCACAGCACGGTCATCATGACGGGCGCTTCGGTGTTGATCTACATGCTTCTGACAGCGCGCAAGGGGATCGCCTGGCTCGGAGCCATTTCAGGTGCGCTGCTCGGATTGGTGTTGACGTTTGCGCTCTTTCTTTATCTTGACTATAATGATCCGCCTTCGAGTATCTACAATACGACCTACCGCACCAACCTGTCCGAGCGCGGGCTGACTCCCGAGGAGTTCGATTCACCCATGGACCGCCTGCTGGTGATCTTCCCGGCACAAAGTTTCTGGACGTACTATTTCAGTGCTACGCCTGAAGAGACCAACCGGCGCATCCTGGAATATGTCAATTCATTCCCGGGATGGCAAACTGTTGCGGTCATGCTGGGTGCGTTGGGGTTGATCGCCATTCCTAAACGGGAACAATGGCGTTGGCAGGAAGGGCTATACCCGCTGATCGCTTTTTCCCTCATCTGGGTCTTTGCTGTCAGCGTGGAGTTTTCGGTCTACCAGGAATTTTATGTGCCGGCTGCGGTCATTGTGTATGTCTGGCTGGGGATGGGGGTCAGTATTTTGCTGGATGGCGTGGAGTGGCCGCTCAGGCGCTGGCAGGTTATCGGTAAAGAACGGAGCGGGTTCGTTGTCAGCATCCTGGGGGTAGCATTGTTTTGCCTGTCCCTGTGGAACGCACGCACGAATCTGCGACTCGCTATCAAAGATGGCACGACCATGTTCATCCAGGAAGAGAAGATTTACCCGCGTAATCCCGATCGTGCCACCAAAGAGGGACATCGCATTTTGGATCGGGTGGAGGATGATGCCATCCTGTTTGCCAACTGGGACCGGCTGTACTCATATGTGTACACCGCGCATATCCTCGAAGGCCGCACCGGGATTGCATTGCACGAGATGCTCGTCCCTCCGCAACCTGGATCGACGATGAAAGCCTATATCGACGACAATATCGAATCGCGCCCCATCTATTTTACGTTGGAAGTGCCGGCACTGGAATCGTATTACAATGTCGAAAAGATCGAAGCGAGACTTTACCGGATTACAAAATAAGATGACTCATACAAAACGCTGGTTGATTCCCCCCCTGATTACCCTTGAAGCTGAAACCGCATTAAAGGCTTTTCCACCTACCCTGCGGCAGGTGCTCTTCAACCGTGGCTACGCTTCCGACGAACAGGCACGCGTCTTTCTAAAAGCCGAACCTGGATTCGAAACCGACCCTTTCCGGATGACCGGAATGGAGGCTGCTGTGGAGCGCATCCGCTACGCACTGGCGCAGGACGAGCCGGTTGCCATCTATGGCGATTACGATGTGGACGGCGTGACCTCTACGGCACTGTTGGTGGATGTGTTGACCGCCTTCGATGCGGATGTACGCGGCTATATCCCCAACCGTTTCGATGAAGGTTATGGCCTCAATAATGAGGCTCTGTCACAGCTAAAGGATGAAGGCGTCAAACTGGTTATCACGGTTGACTGCGGCATCCGTTCCCCGGACGAAGCGCTTCACGCCCGCAGCCTGGGTCTGGACCTCATTATCACAGACCACCACCATCCCTCGGATGGACCCCTGCCTCCAGCCATTGCCGTCATCAATTCCAAACAGGAGGGGGATACCTATCCCGATAAAGACCTGGCCGGTGTTGGCATTGCTTACAAGCTGGCGGAAGGATTGGTGAGCAAGCAGCAGCCAATCAATGGTTTTCATCTTTCGAGTCTTTTGGATCTTGTGGCTCTCGGCACGGTTGCCGACCTGGCTCCGCTGGTGGGCGAGAACCGTTTTCTGGTGCGGCGTGGATTACGCCAAATGCGCTCAACAACGCGACAGGGACTATTCTCCCTGGCGGCTGTTGCAGAATTAAACTTGGCCAAGGTCAGCGCGACCGACATCGGATTCCGGCTCGGGCCGCGCCTGAACGCAGCCGGCCGGTTGGATGAAGCGCTGGCGGCCTATGAATTGCTCACCACCACCGATGTATTCAAGGCCGGGCAACTGTCCCAGCAACTGGATGTGCAAAACCGCGAACGCCAGCGCATCACACGCGAGATGCAATCCCGTGCTGAAGAGCTGGCTCTGGAAGATGATCCTGATGCCTTCCTGCTCTTTGCCGCGCATGAAGTTTTCAATCCGGGTGTGGTCGGTTTAGCCGCCTCGCGTCTGACGGATACTTATTACCGACCGGCTGTTGTGGCGCACATTGACACGGACACCACACGCGGCTCGTGCCGCTCGATCCCAGAGTTCCACATCACAGATGCGCTCGACCAATGTTCAGACATCCTTGTCCGGCATGGCGGTCACGCGGCGGCAGCGGGATTTACGGTCGAAAATGACAAGCGAGATGAACTGGTCTCACGTTTGAAGGCCATTGCAAAGGAGCAGCTCGACGGCCAGGATTTGCGCCCCACGCTGACGGCAGATGCTGAAATTCCACTCACAGAAGTACGCCCGGAACTGTTGAATGCGCTCAAATATCTGGAACCGACCGGCTACGGCAATCCCGATGCGGTCTTCGTTTCACGCGGAGTGAAGGTCCGGCATGCGCGCACCGTTGGCGCGGATGGCAAACACCTCAAGATGTATCTGGAAGACGAAGCCGGGGCAACCCATGACGCGATTGGATTCCGACTGGGTCATCTCCAACCGGAATTGCCTGAAGCCATTGATGTCATGTTCACCTATGAGATCAATGAATACAACGGGCGGGTCAATTATCAGTTGAATTTGAAGGATGTGAAGGCGGCGGGGGTGCCGGATTAACAAGTACCTGAGCGGAGCGGTAGCGCAGTCGAAGGGCGGTTTTCAAGTTAGTGCGCGCTCCACATACGAGCCTCATTGACATTTGACTCTCCGCTCAGCGCCAAGATTTAAGGCCCCCACCTGGGTTGGTAATCGCAATACTCGTTGTTCGTCAGGCGGCGCAGGTCGGTGCCGTCGGTGCGGATGATGTAAATCTCGCAGCCGTGGATGTCCTCGTAGTTATCAAAGTAAGCGGTGAATGCCACCCATTTGCCATCCGGGGAGAAGCTGGGTCCCTGGCTGTTGCCGCCGGAAGGTGTGAGCTGGTGCGTATCGGAACCGTCCGAGTTCATGATGTAAAGTTCGCGATGCCAGGCTTCCCCTGAATAAGTGACAATATACTTCCCGTCCGGTGACCAGTCGCTGCGACCGCGCATGGCCGGCAGGTTGCTGATTTGTTTTAAATTCTTCCCGTCGTCTCGAATGGTGAAGAGTTGAACTGGTCCATTTCTTGTGGATGCAAATAAGATAAGTTTCCCGTTCGGTGACCAGGTGGGATCCCAGCCTTCGATGCCCGGAATATTGCTCTGATCGTTCCCGTTGCGCTCCATGATCATGATCTGGTATTTTTCTGAGTTGGGGGCCCAGCGTGTGTAAGTGATGCGCTGCCCATCAGGCGAATACTCAGGTGCGGTCAAAACGCCGCTGCGGTTCGTGAGGCGGTCCACGCTGCCATCTGCCAATTGGTATGAGTAAATCTCGTAGGCATTCTCCTGCCGAAAGGCCGAATACAATACGCGACGTCCGTCCGGGGAGAACGAGGGGTAAAAATGCCGGATGTTATTTTCGGTGGTAAGACGCCGATAGCCGCTTCCGTCCGCATTCATGATGCAGATCTGGTCGGAGGACTGGTATTTGTAAATCTGGCAGGTGAAGACGATGTGGCCTGAAGGCGCATCTCCTGCAGAAATGGGAGGCACATCTGTTGCACCCGTTTCCTGAGGGGCGGTTGTGCCGGTTTGCACCGGGGGTTCGGAGAAATCGAATGGAGAGGTTGAAGTGGGGGTGACGGGTGCGGGCGAAAAACCTGTCGAGGGCGTGGCTGCCGATAAAGTGGCGAACAGGTCGATGGTTGGTTCGGGCGCGGAGGCAGTCAGATTACCAAATCCCCTGATCAGGATAACGATGAAAAATAAAAAGCCGCAGGCTAAGACCAATCCCACGGCGATCCAGAGAGAGCGATTATTGGTCATACCTCAATTGTAACCCGTCCGTAGCGATAATAAGCGGCGCAAGCGCCTTCGGATGAAACCATAGTTGCGCCCAGCGGATGTTCGGGTGTGCACTGCTCCCCGAAGGCGGAACATTCATGCGGTTTCTTGAGCCCTTGCAAAATTTGACCTGCGATGCACAAGGGTGATTCTTCTGCTGTCACGGTTTCAACATTGAAACGTTTCTCGGCGTTGAACTTCTCGAATTCAGGGCGTAAATCCCAGCCACTCATCGGGATGGTGCCAATGCCGCGCCACTTGCGGTCGACTTCCATGAAGATGGTATCGATCATCTTTTGGGCAGGCTTGTTGCCCTCGAAGGTGACCGCGCGTTGATAGGCGTTGGCCACCTCAACTTTTCCTGCCTCGAGCAGACGGACGGTTTCGAGTAGGCCCTGCACAATATCGAGCGGCTCGAATCCGGTGACCACCATAGGCGTCTGGAATTGTTCTGCCAGAGCCGGATATTCGTGATAACCCATTACCGCACAGACATGGCCTGCTAATAAGAAGGCCTGCACACGGTTGGTCTCTGAACCCAGGATGGCCGAAACCGCCGGCGGTACGCGCACGTGCGAAACCAGGATGGAATAGTTCTCCAATCCCAGATTCTTAGCCTGCATCACGCTCATCACATTTGGGGGCGCGGTGGTCTCGAAGCCGATGGCGAAGAAGACCACTTGCTTATCCGGGTTGGCTTTTGCCAGTTTGATGGCATCCAGCGGCGAATAGACCACGCGCACGTCCCCACCTTGAGCCTTGACCGAGAACAGGTCGCGCCCGGAACCGGGCACGCGCAGCATATCGCCATAGGAACAAAAGATCACCTCAGGGCGGGAAGCGATCTCTAAGGCTTTGTCGATCAATTCAAGCGGCGTTACACAGACCGGACAGCCCGGTCCGTGTACCAGTTCGATCTCAGGGGGCAGCAACTGGTCAATACCGTGCCGAACGATGGCGTGTGTCTGCCCGCCACAGATTTCCATAATGGTCCAGGGGCGCGTCACAGTACGGCGGATCCCCTCGATCACACCTTTGACCAGCGCCGCATCCCGGTATTCGGAAACGTACTTCATGCAGTTGCGACACCGGGTTCGGGGCCGAGCTCTTCCTCGATATTGGAAATCTGTTTCAACAGGTCGAGCGTTTCCATGGCTTCCTTTTCACTCAGCAGGCTAATGGCAAACCCCACGTGGATGACGCAGTAATCTCCCACCTCGGCTTCGGGGACATAATCCAGGCAGGCCTCACGGAAAATCCCGCCGAAGTCAACCTTGGCCATTTGTAATCCGTCATTTTCTGTGATCTCAATGATCTTGCCCGGTACAGCTAAACACATGAGTGCCTCCGTGTTTTCAGACCCTAAAGGTCTCGTAATCGACTTGCCGCAATAACAGCCTGCCCAAGTGACAGACCACCGTCATTCGTCGGTACCTGATGATGTATGTATACAACAAAACCCGCCTCTTGCAAAAGTGACAAAGTTCGTCGTAATAGGGTGATATTCTGCCAAACTCCACCGGACAGCGCGACTTGCTCGATGCCCCTGGTTGAGCGTAGATTCTGACAGAGTTCAAGCGCCAACACCCCAAGACCATTATGGAACTTGGCAGAGATGGTTGGGATGGGGACTCCAGACAGAACATCCGTTATCAAAGCTTCGACTGCGCTTCGCACCTGGACCCTGTCCTGTTCCCATTCAAAGGAATATATCTTAACTTCATCAGGATCAGCCAAGGCCTCGAATTCGATGGCTGCCTGCGCTTCATAATTTACCGATTGCCGTCCCCCGGCCAGGGCCGCCGCCGCATCGAACAGACGTCCCATGCTGGAGGTCATCGGGGTATTGATCTTTCGTTCCAATTGTGTTTTTAAGGTAGTGCGGTCTTCAGCACAGAATTCGTTTACAGGTGCCAGATGATCATCCCAATCCATACCCAGCGACCAAAGCAAGGCTAGCGCGGTGCGAGCCGGTTTTTTGATGGCTGCATCCCCGCCGGGGAGTGGAAAATACTCAATGTGGAAAGCGCGCTCGTAAGATTTGTAATCAGTGATTAGTACTTCTCCGCCCCAGATGGCACCGTCCTCACCGTAGCCGGTGCCGTCGAAAGATAAGCCGATGACAGGCTGCGAGCCGTCCATTCTATGCTCGGCCATGCAGGCAGCGATGTGGGCATGGTGGTGTTGAACCCCTATCGTTGGAAGATTTTGCTGTTCTGCTCGCTGCATTGCATAGCGGGTGGAAAGATAATTGGGGTGTAGGTCATACGCAATTGTTTCAGGTTTGACGCGGAATAAATTCTCGAAATGCTCAATGCCCCCCTCGAAAGATTGCAGCGTTTCATAATTTTCCATGTCCCCGATATGGTGACTCAAAAAAGCATAATTCTTATTGGTGATGCAAAAAGTATTCTTAAGTTCCGGTCCGACAGCCAACAATGGTGGGGCTTCAAAGGGTAGTTTGACGGGAAAGGGGGAATAGCCGCGGCTGCGTCTAAGTGGATAAGTCACCAGTGACCAGTCTTCAGCACTGGCTACTAGTAACTGGCCACTAATCACTCGTACGACCGAATCATCGCAGCGAATATAAATTTCGCGGTTATGCATCAGGAATGCATCGGCCAGGGAGGCCAAGCGTTCGCGGGCCTCATCATTGTCGGTGGCGATGGGTTCTTCGGAGAGGTTGCCGCTGGTCATGACTAAGGGAGGAAATTGGGAATCGGGAAGTGGGGTTTGGTCTTCGCTGGCGAAAAGTAGATAATGTAGTGGTGTGTAGGGTAGCATCACACCTAGGGTATCCTGCCCAGGTGCACATTCTTTGGCAATAGGGGATTTGGGTTTGCGCTGTAGTAGAACGATAGGGCGTGCACTGGATAATAATAATTCACGTTCTGCATCATTGACATAACAATGCTGTTCGATGGTTTCGATGTTGGGCATCATGAGCGCAAAAGGTTTGTCCACACGCAGTTTGCGTTTGCGTAGTTCAGTAACAGCTTCAACGTTGGTTGCATCACAAGCCAGATGGAAGCCGCCCAGGCCTTTGATGGCGAGAATTTTGCCATTTGCAAGTAAATGGCGAGCTTGTTGGATTGCCTCATCAGAACGACTACCCCTGCCCTGGCGGGTGGGGCTAGGGAAGTCGTTACTACCTTGCTCCAACCAGACTTGCGGTCCACATACGGGACAAGCTACCGGCTGAGCATGGAAGCGCCGGTCGAGCGGATCGGTGTATTCTGCCTCGCAATCGGGACACATGGCGAAGGGAGCCATGGTCGTTTTGGGGCGGTCGTAGGGGATGTCTTTGATGATGGTGAAACGTGGACCGCAGTTGGTGCAGTTGATGAAGGGGTAGCGGTAACGGCGGTCGGAGGGGTCGAACAGTTCGCGCAGGCAGTCGTCACAAATTGAAACGTCCGGAGAGATGGGCTGGAAGGCGCCTTCCACAGCTTCAGAATGGACGATGTCGAAGGAACGGAAGCCGCTTGGAGCCTGGAATGATGCGGTCAATTCGTCAATGCGGGAAAGTGGTGGAGCTTCATCTCGCAATGCTTTGACGAAAGCCTTCAGCGTATCCCCTTCACCATCCACTTCGATGTCCACCCCGGCGGAGGTGTTTCGCACCCAGCCGTTCAATTCATAACGTTTTGCCAGCCCATACACAAACGGGCGAAAACCGACCCCCTGCACAATACCCGTGATGTGGATACGCACGCCCTTGAGAGACATGGATCAGTGTTGAGCGTTTTCGATTAACCATTCTACCCAGGCGTCGATGCCTTCGCCTGTGCGGCATGAAACCGGGAAGGTAACCAGCCCAGGATTGAGCGCTTCGACACCCTGCTGGAAATAATCCATTTTGAAATCGATGTAGGGCAGCAAGTCGATCTTGTTGATGACAAGCGCGTCCACGCCGCGATACATACCGGGGTATTTGTAGGGTTTGTCGTCGCCTTCGGGGATGGAGGCGATCAGCACGGATTTGTGCGTGCCGAGGCGAAAATCAGCGGGGCAGACCAGGTTGCCGACGTTTTCGACCAAGAGCATGTCCACTGAATCCAGTTTGATCTGCCCCAATGCCTGGTGCAGCATGACCGCATCCAAGTGGCATTCACCGCCCGTATTGACCTGCACTGCCACAGTCGCTCCGGCAGCGGAGGCGCGGTCGGCATCAATGGAAGTGGCAATATCGCCATCGACAACAGCCACGCGCAATTTGACCGCCAGGCGCGGCAAGGTCTGCTCGATCAGGGAAGTCTTGCCCGCGCCGGGCGAGGCCATCAGATTGACAGCAAAGACTTTGGCGGCATCCAGTTGGGATTGGTTTTCTTGCGCCAATTTGTCATTGGCCGAGAGAATGCGTTCGACAACAGGGATTCTTTCGCTCATAGTACCTCTAATTCTACACTTTTTTATGGATTTGAACCGCAAAGATCGCTAAGTTGTTATATTTTTTCTTTGCGTCCTTAGCGCACTCACCGCACTTACGCGCGGTGCAAGTGCTGCGGTTAGTCCAGATCACTCCACATCAATCGCTTCCAGCGAAAATTCCTCGCCAGCGATGATCTTGACGCCCACCGAACCACAATTGGGGCATTGAAATGAGTCGCTATCTTCGGGATGGTATTTTTCGAAACAGGCCATGCACTGGAACTCGGTGGGGACAATGCGGAAGTGCAGCTTTGCACCCTCGGCAATGGTGTCCTTGGCGATGATATCCCAGTAAAACTGGATCGACTCATCCACCAACTTGGACAGTTCGCCCATGACGATATGCAGATCGGTGATACGTTTGGCTTCGACTTTGTTGGCGTGCTTTAGGGCAATCTCCAGAATGGACTGCGTGACGGGGAGTTCGTGCATGCGAGGATTATAGCACTGATGTGTAATTGAATATCTACCCTGAATAATCAAGATTGGGTAATGATAATTGTCATTCTGAAATAGTTCTCCAGCAGGGTGTAGAACCAGCCTTGAGATCTATATGAATTTCTTGACATGAACTGCAAATCATGTATAATTCTTGTAAACTAGTTTGTAATACAAACCGGTTTGCAAGGAGAATATATGAATAACGATAATATGAAAAATGTTGAACAGCGCGTAAGGCGCTACTGGTACGAAGATGGCATTGCAGAACTATCAAGCGGTGGCCTGTTTGTTATCCTGGGATTGTACTTTTCAGCTCAGGGTTTTTTCGGAGAGACGTCGTTGGTGAGTATTATCTTGCAGGTCAGTCTGGTGTTGTTGCTGGTTGGTGGAATATTTGGTGTGCGTTGGTTGGTCAACACGTTGAAAGAACGATTGACTTACCCTCGTACAGGATACGTTGAATACCGCGTAAACAACCGGGATGACCGCAAGCGGCGAATGGTGATCGTGGTAGTGGCACTGATCATTGCAATGGCCTCCATCGTGCTGATTGATTTCATCCGCGGGTTAGACTCGATGGTCTTGATCAGCGGTTTGCTGGTGGGCGTTATCTTCATCGCGTTGCGAGGTAAATCGTCGGGACTGAAACGCTTCTACCTTTTGGGTGGGTTGTCTATCCTGCTGGGGATCGGCCTGGCATTTTTAAATCTTTCTCAGGCATACAGTCTGGGTTTGTTCTATGGCCTGCTTGGACTTGCCATCCTGATTTCCGGTGGTATAGTATTGCGAAATTATATGAGCGCGAATCCTGTGCCTGCGGAGGAAAATCATGAGTGATGATCTGCGAGGGCTGACCGAACTGGATCGGATGATCCACGAACCGGCGCGCTTGCTGATCGTCACTATCCTGTCCACTGTTGAGAGTGCGGACTTTCTCTTCTTACAACGCGAAACGGACTTGACCAAAGGAAACCTGTCAGCCCATCTCAGTAGGCTGGAAAACGCCGGATATGTCAATATCGAGAAAACGTTCAAGGGCAAGCTGCCGTTGACAGTCTGCAAGTTGACTGAAGCCGGACAACAAGCCTTTGATGAATACCGTCAGCAGATGCAAAATTTCATTACGAAGACGGAATAAGGAACCTATGTACGCCATTCAAACCAATCAACTCACACGTTCATTTGGGACGCTCAAAGCTGTTGACCGATTAACGTTGGAAGTGCCGCGAGGAACAGTTTTTGGCTTCCTCGGCCCGAACGGTTCGGGCAAGACAACCACCATCCGCTTATTGCTTGGTTTGTTGGACGCGGATGAAGGCGGGGCCCGGGTGCTGGGCTTCGATTTGCGGGAGCAGCCAGACGAGGTCCGGGCACGCAGCGGGGCCCTGCTCGAACATCACGGCCTGTACGAGCGCATGTCTGCGGCTGACAACCTTGATTATTACGGGCGTATCTGGCACATGTCCAAGACGGAGCGCGAGTCACGCATCCGCGAATTGCTGGACCCATTGGAGTTATATGACCGCCGGATGGAACCCATTGGGCGCTGGAGCCGTGGTATGAAGCAAAAACTGGCTGTGGCGCGCACGCTCATGCATCACCCTGAACTGGTCTTCCTGGATGAGCCTACCGCTGGATTGGATCCGGTCGCTTCAGCAGCCCTGCGTGAAGACCTGGAAATGCTGGCCGAGCAAGAGGGCGTGACCATCTTCCTGACCACGCACAACCTGGTTGAGGCCGAGAAATTATGTAATCAAGTGGGCGTGATCAACCATGGACAGCTTTTAGCGCTCGGCAGTCCAGCGGATTTGCGTAGCAGTACTTCTGCGCCACGTCTGTATGTCAGCGGAAAGGGATTTTCATCACAGGTGGTGGAAAGCCTGCGCGAGAATGCGCTGGTCAGCAATGTGCAGCAACACAATGGGCAGGTGATCATGGATTTGAGTGACATGACCCGCTCGCACGAAATCGTGACGCAATTGGTAGGCGCGGGCGTGCAGATTGATGAGGTCCGCAAAGAGAAGGCTGATCTGGAAGATGTCTTCCTGCGCCTGGTGGACGAAGAAAAGCGAGGTGAAGAATGATCGCAGATATCTTAACAGTAGCCTGGAAGGAGCTGCGCGAAATGCTGACATTCGGCGATTCGCGTGGCCGCAACAAGCTGAGTCTGCTAGTGATTCTGGCCATCTTCGGTGTGGTTGTCCCGTTGCAGAGTGGTCGTGAGTGGGTCACCTCGCCGATCAGCGCCATGGTGTGGGCCTGGATGCCTTACATGTGGGTCTATAGTGTAGTGGCTGACTCGTTTGCAGGTGAACGCGAACGGCACACATTAGAAGCGTTACTGGCTACCCGTCTCTCCGACCGAGCTATTTTGTTTGGCAAACTGCTGGCGGCCCTGGCCTACGGTTTTACACTGACCTGGGCCATATTGCTGGTCAGCCTGGTGACGATCAATGTCACTGTCCATGGAGAGGGCTTGCTGCTCTTTACACCTTTGATGACAGTCGGGGCGCTGGTCTTCAGCATTCTGGTTTCGGGGTTAGCTGCCAGCATTGGCGTGCTGGTTTCATTGCGCGCCAGCAGTGTACGCCAGGCCCAGCAATGGATGAGCTTTGGCATGCTGGTGCTGTTCCTGCCGTTCATGTTCATTCAATTTATCCCGCGCGCCTGGCTGGAATCTTTTGGTAACACGCTGACAAACCTGGACCCGGTCCAGATTGCGATCTGGGCGGCGGTGGTTGTATTTGTGGTCCAGGTTGTATTGCTGGGAATCGCAATGTGGTTGTTCCAACGCAGTAAATTGATTTTGGATTAACAATAAGTTTCAATACATATGCTCAATCCGAAGCTTAGCTCCGGATTGAGCATATGTATTCCCTCGATACCATACCAGAGGGTGATTGTTCTGTTCAAGATATATTGATACTATTTTGACAATAATAATCCGCATTGAAGTTGTCCAATTAGGAGGAAGCTTGTGACAAAGAAAATACGAACTACAACCCTATCTGTACTGATTGCTTTTGTGTTGATGGTAGTAACTGTATCAACGGTATTTGCCGCCCCGCCAATGGACGTCCACATTGCGGTTGATGAACTGATTGCCGGGATCGGTGTGGATGAACCGTTCACGGCAAGTGGCCTAGCAGTTGATGCCGGGCTAATCTGCGCGGCTGGGATGGTTCAAGACGTTAGCGTAGCGACTTCGGGGGCTCCCAGTGCGCCGTTTAGGATTATCCAAGTTTTGAAACGGTTTTCTTGTGGAGATGGCACCTTTGATGTAAATATGGTTGTACGTCTTGATACTGCCACACACTACACAACTGCAAGTTGGCGTGTTGTCTCAGGAACCGGTGCATATGCAGACATGGATGGAAATGGATCGTTGGAAGGAACACCCATCGTGCCGGGTACCAGTATCCATGACGATTATTATGGCAGTTTGCATTAAACCGTAGAGTTCTTAACTCTGAGCAAGGCTTATAGAAATGTGGCAACAACTGTTGTCACATTTTTTGCTACAATAGAGAAAGCCAGAACAGAGTCAAAGGAGATGCACATGCCTGATTCATTCGAATTCGGGGGAGACATTGTTTGGGAGCCGACCCCTGATTACATCGAGAACGCTAACCTGACGAGTTTCATGCGCCAGCATGGCGTTAAAGATTTTAATGAATTGATGCGCCGGTCGACAGAAGACGTGGCCTGGTTCACAGATGCGGTGTTAAAGTTTCTGGATATTCGATTTTACGAGCCCTATTCACGGGTCGTCGATTTGAGTAAGGGCATCCAGTTCCCAAAATGGTGCGTGGACGGCAAGATGAATATCGTCCACAATTGTGTGGATAAGTATCAAGATACGGTGATCAAAGATCAACCGGCAGTTATTTGGGAGGGTGAGGAAAGCGATACAAAAACGCTGACTTATCGCGAACTGTATGAGCAGGTCAATAAGGTTGCCAACGCGCTGCGCTTGTTGGGGCTGGGCAAAGGCGATGCCATTGGTCTGTTCATGCCGATGACGATTGAAATCGTGGTGACGATGCTGGCAGTTGCCAAGATTGGTGGAATTATCCTGCCGCTTTTCTCCGGCTATGGTGTGGGTGCAGTCGTTACGCGCCTGGAAGATGCACATGCTAAAGCCTTATTCACAGCAGACGGTTTCTTCCGACGCGGAAAACCGGTTGCGATGAAACCGGTCGCAGACGAGGCTGCTGCCAAGGTACCGACATTGCAACACATGATTGTTTTGAATCGCGCGGACATTTCGGTGGATATGAAAACCGGCCGCGACCATTGGTGGACGGATCTGGTCGACCCCCAGCCTGCTGAAGCCGAAACCGAGATCACCAGTGCTGAAGACGTGCTGATGGTCATCTACACTTCGGGGACGACCGGTAGGCCCAAGGGCGCTGTTCACACGCACTGCGGTTTCCCGGTCAAAGCCGCGCAGGACATGGCCTTTGGCACCGATGTGCACCCGGGTGATGTCATCTACTGGATGACCGACATGGGCTGGATGATGGGCCCCTGGCTGGTGTTTGGTGCACTTATATTAGGCGCAACATTGTTCATCTATGATGGCGCACCCGATTATCCTGGCCCTGACCGTTTGTGGGCGTTGGTCGAACGTCACAAGATCACACAATTGGGCGTTTCACCGACGTTGATTCGTGCGCTCATTCCACATGGGGAAGAACCTTTCAACAAGCACGATCTGTCATCCCTGCGGTTTTTTGCCAGCACCGGTGAGCCCTGGAACCCCGATCCCTGGAAGTGGTTGTTTGAACAAATCGGTGAGAGTAAACGACCAATTATCAACTATTCGGGCGGGACTGAGATCTCGGGCGGCATTGTGATGGGCAATCCGGTATTACCGCTCAAGCCGTGCTCGTTCTCGGCGGCCTGTCCTGGCATCGCGGCAGATGTGTTCGATGAAGATGGCCAGCCATTGCGAAATGCGGTCGGAGAGCTGGTCATCAAAGCGCCCTGGATTGGGATGACACGCGGTTTCTGGAAGGATAAGCAGCGCTATTTGGATACGTATTGGTCGCGCTGGCAAAACGTCTGGGTACACGGCGATTTCGCCGCCATTGACTCGGACGGATTGTGGTACATCCTGGGTCGCTCAGATGATACGCTTAAGATTGCAGGCAAGCGTTTGGGTCCGGCGGAAGTGGAGTCTGTGCTAGTGGCGCACCCGGATGTGGTTGAAGCGGCGGCCATCGGGGTGCCGCACGAAGTCAAGGGTATGGCGCTGGTCGTTTTTGCGGTGCTCAAGCCCGGGCTGAGTCCGACCGAGACACTTCGTGAGGGTCTGCAAAAGATGATCGTCGACGCGATGGGCAAACCGCTGGCGCCCAAGGCCATCCTGTTCGTGTCCGATCTTCCCAAAACGCGCAATGCCAAAGTCATGCGGCGTATGATCCGCTCGGCCTATCTGGGAAAGGATCCGGGCGACACCAGTTCGCTAGTCAATCCGGAAGCGGTTGAAGAGGTCAAAAACGCAAGATGAGAGCCAGATTAGCCCCCGAACACAAGCGGGGGCTAATTCTTGTATAATAACGGGCGTCTTGCTACTTCTAGCTGACAAAGGAGAGTAGATGAACATTCGTTTTAAGATCATTGTGCTCACGGGTGTAATTCTGTCGTTGGTATTAGGCGCTTGTGGAGGAGCGGCCTCAACATCTGCGACCGAACCGGCCCCCAGCCTGCCAGCGCCTACCGAGCAGCCTCCAACTCCTGAACCGCCGACCAGTCTCCCTGAGCCAACGCTCGTCCCGGTGAGCCTGGCCGGGCCTACAGCGGGTTCAGAGATGGCCTGGTCGGATGGAGGTGTGCTGGTCTATGTGCCCCCCGGGGAGTTCACGATGGGTTCTGGCCTGCCCAACGCCCCGCAGCGGACGGTCTCCCTGGACGACTACTGGATCTACAAAACTGAAGTGACTAACAGTATGTACGCTTTCTGTGTGTTGGTGGGCGCCTGTGCGCCTCCGGCGCAGGTTATTGGCGCGCCTCTCTATGACAATCCCATTTATTCCAATTATCCCGTTGTAGGCGTTAGTTGGGACATGGCCGCTAATTACTGTTCCTGGGCTGGTGGCAGCCTTCCGACTGAAGCGCAATGGGAGAAGGCGGCGCGCGGCTCGGGTGGGGCACAGTATCCTTGGGGTGGGGACGAGCCAAGCTGTGACCAGGGCAACTTTGTCGGTTGTGTGGGTGCGCTTACCGATGTGACGAAATACGCAGATGGCGCCAGTCCTTATGGCGCATTGGATATGGCTGGCAACGTCTTCGAATGGGTGAGGGATTTTTACGGAGAAAACTACTATAGCAATGCCCCGGCGCAGAATCCCACCGGGCCCGAGTCAGGTGAGTTCCGCGTAGTGCGTGGCAGCGGCTTTGAGACCGATCTCGAGCAGACTGCTTCCGCCATCCGGCGCCCGGCTGGGAATGCCTATAACAACTACGACTTGGGCTTTCGCTGCGTGGTTCAAGACCCCCCGCCGTTGGCCCCTATGTGCCAGACTTCTTCCTACATCCCTAGCGCTGTTGTCTCCAGTGGTGCATGCGAGGTTCCGGAAGCAAGTGTTAGTTCCACATATTGTGAAACGAAAGAGCCTTACACGACCATTGACCTGCCTCTCGGCGCTTCTTTCGATGTCAACACGCAGGGATTCCTGTGTACGGATGGAGTCATCGATGGCCAGCGCCGCCTGACGTGTAACGGCCCGGATAGCGCCATAGGACAGGTGACGATATGCAATACAGCTTGCAGCGACCTTCCGGATGCAACCGGCGCGACCCAGGTCTGCGATCCGGGTTATGGCCTGGATGCCGGTACCGGCTCCTGCCTGTACTCCCCGGTCTCCACAGATTTTGGCGTAGCTGGATGTCCGGTAGGGTACACCATGATAGACCGCGGCGGTCAGACCACCTGCGCACCCAGCCTGGCTGGCGATGGCCTGTGCCCGGATGGTATGTACTTTGACAGCCGATACGAGGCCTGCGCATCGCCCGCACTCGGCGTGGACGTGCCTTATGGCCTGAATCTGCCTGAACAGGCTGCAGGCGCCTACCAGGGCTGCCTGCCGGGATTCACATACTCAGAGCAATATCAGTGCTGTCAGCCCACGCAAGGTGGAACATATCCGGGTTGCCCGCTGGGCAGCCGCTTCGATGCGGAGTCCCAGACCTGTATCCCGGATCAGTTACGTTTGAGCGGCCCCGGCTGTGTGACCGTCCAGATCAATATGTTGCAATGCACCGAACCATTCCAGATCGATTTGTGCGCGAAGATCAAGACCGAAGTCAGTTGTATCAAGAACCAGGTCTATAGTTGCAGTTGGAATGAGCCAGAAAGTCGCTGCGAGTACGTCGAGTAAGATAATCTCATCGACCCCTGAATCATCCTCATCGAAAGATGGGGATGAATTTTTATTCGCCTTGCTTTTTGGGAGCTAAGCCCCAAAAAGCAAGAGAGGCAGATAAACAAAAGTGCAAAAGGGTACTCTTGGTGATTTGATTTATCTTTGTTTTTGGCTAATAATAGACGTAATCGGATACAGGAGCGCCCAATGAAGAAAACTTATCCCATGCTTTTGATTGCCCTTGTTGTGTCTATAACGGTAGCAGCCTGTGGAGGTGTGACCGAAGCGCCGCCGTCACAGGAGCAGGAACCTGTTCAACCTGCGGTTCCGCAAAATCAGCCCGAGGATCAAGCAACGGAAGTCTCAACTCCAACTTTAAAGCCAATCGACCTGGGAGGGCCTCCAGCTGGGACGCCCATGGTCTGGGTGGACGGCAGCATCCTGGTGCACGTGCCGGGCGGGGAATTTATCATGGGCGATGGCGGCGATGATAACCCTGTGCATACGGTGGGATTGTCATCTTTCTGGATATATCGGACGGCGGTCACCAACCGCATGTATTCGATTTGCATCGCTGCGGGGGAGTGTGGTTTACCGCAGGAAGAAGAAGCCGTAAGAGCGTTATCAGACCCGACCAAACGCGATTTTCCCGTGGTTGATGTTGACTGGCAGCAGGCCGAAGCTTACTGCCAGTTTGTAGAGGGACGTCTTCCGACCGAAGCCGAATGGGAAAAAACTGCGCGCGGCCCAGAAGGGAATATTTATCCCTGGGGCGATTCTGCGCCGACCTGTGATGTGTTGAATTACAAAGATTGTGTGGGCGATAAAAATGATGTCTATGATTATCCGGTCGGGAAATCATATTATGAAGCACTCGATCTATCCGGAAATGTGTTCGAATGGGTGGCGGATTGGTACACTCCCGGGTATTACAAGGACTCGCCTGGAGTTGACCCGCTGGGGCCTGAGTTGGGCGAAGTCCGTTCGGTGCGCAGTTCCGGTTTCACCAGTGAGGCGGGCATCCTCTCCCCTGCACGGCGCTTCTATTTGAAGCCAGAAGACCATCGTCCTGATCTTGGTTTCCGTTGCGTGGTAGAAAATCCGGTTGAGCACGCGCCCTTTTGTGAAGCGGTTCAAATCCCCGGTTATCCTGAGGACGGTCAGAACGGTGGTGCATCGACCGAAGACTGCCCTGCACCTGTGTTCACAACTTATATTGGCGAATGCGTAGATCAGAAAGCCCAGATCGGGAATGGTTCCGTTACGATCGAAGGTGGCGAGATTGTTTCGGTGGTCGGTGCGGGCTGTGTCGAGGGTATCCCGGGAACCTGGTTCTGCACCGGACCGCAGGGATCGAGCGTTTCGCTTACAGCCTGCCTGGCCTGCGAGACGGACGAGGGCAATGGCCCTTCAGGCGTGAACTGCCCGCCGGGTACCTATGATGATGGACAAGGCCAATGCGTTGGCCGTGGAGATTCTGAGCAATGTTCCAATGGATATGCTTATGACACCACCAGCAGATGTTGCTCAGCAGAACCGGACATCCCGTATCCCGGATGTTATCCTGTTGGAGAGTACCTCACTTACTTGAACACCTGCGAACCGGGTACTCCGCCATTGGGAGATTCCTGTGGGGTTGTCTACGTTCCGTTGGCAAGTTGCAGAAAGCCTGATGATGGGGACGAACCGGGGGATCCGTGTAGAGGATTAGATAGGCTTGCCTGTGCTGATCAGCAAGAAATGTGTATGTGGAACACAGAGCTAAATCAATGTATCTTAAGATGAGGAGCAGTACTTTATGATACTCAGCTTGATGACTTTAAAAAGCTGGATAAGAAGATAAGAATTACAGGGTCGTATATTGGTCGTAAAAATATCATAAAAGTCATATCCCCCATAGGTAATCGTAGCTTTGGGGGATTTAATATTGTGACCAGATAAGATATAGTGAAAGATACAGAGTGCTATTTTGTTACAAATACGCCTTTTAGAAATAGTGTTCTCTTGAGAGGAGAAGATATGAAAAACGCCCTGGTTCTGTCTGTCTTCGTCGTGCTTGTTTCCGTTTTACTGGCCGCCTGTGGGGGACAAGTGGAAGCCGCCGAACCGGTTCCCCTGAAAGAGCCAATTCAGGAACCAACTACCACAACGATTCCACCAACGACCGCACCTGTCGAATCCCCTGTAATTGAGCCCACCCAAACACAATTTGCCCCGTTCTGTGAGGCGGCCGCTGCGAACGGTTGCCAGGCGCCAACGATAACGATGATCGATCCCAAGTATTGCGTGGATAAGGTACCCTATGTGATCATTTCCGTTCCGCCGGGCACGACCTTCGAATCCTCTGATCTGGACCTGGATTGCAACAAAGAGATGCACAATGACGGTAATTTACGCATAGCATGTCATTCTCTTTCGGGCAAGGATGAATGGTCTTATGATCTCAAGGTCTGTAACGGCGCTTGTACTGCCCCGGTGTTGCATATGGAAACCGGACAGTGTCCCGATGGCTACGGTTATGATCCAACGGGTATGTGCTGCGCTGCGCCTGCCCCTTCCAGCAGCGATGGCTGCACTACATTTACAGTCGATCTTCGCGTTTGCTTTGGTGAATAAAAGTTAAGGAGTGCATCTCGCCGCCTGGAACAATTTTGCAGAATACCTTTCGAGTTCGTTGATTTCAAAGATCAACCCGTTGCTTATGCCATTCTGTTGCCTGTTCAAAGGCATACCCGGCGCGCAGCACCTTAGCCTCCTGCCAGTGTCCCGACACGATTTGCAGCCCAATCGGCAGTCCCGCTTTTGTAAAACCGCAGGGGACGGATAACGCTGGCAGACCGGTCAGATTGAAAGGGGCCGTGAAACGGGTTAATGCGGGTGCCTGGCTAGCTGAATTTTCGATATCCTCGATTGGCAGGGTAGTGATAGGTGTGGATGGCAGCAGCAGGGCATCATACTGTCGGAAGAACAACTCGCTTCGCCGCCGGGTTTCAACCTGCTTCCTTCTCACCAGCGCATACGTGCCTGCTGACAGATCTCGTCCCGTTTCCAGGCGCTGACGGACGTCCGCCCCGAACAGTTCCGGGTTGTTTTCCAGGCGTTCACGATGATAGGCGGCCCCATCCGCCTGTACCATGCGTCCGTTTGCAACCGCAGCTTCGTATAACCAGGATATATCGACCTCTTCAACCTGTGCGCCTAAATACTCGAAATATCTCGCGGCCACCCGCACGGCGGACATCACCTCCGTATCGCTGACTTCCACAAAATCCCCAACAGCCAGGGCAATCCGCCAACCTTTGATGCCAGCCTCAATTTCATTTGAATAATTATCTACAGGCACATTCTCGGACGCAGGGTCTTCCTCGTCATATCCAGCCAATACCTGCAGGAGCAGGGCAGCATCTTTGACGCTGCGAGTCAGCGGGCCAACATGGTCCAGGTTCCAGGAGAGCGGGAACACCCCGCGCAGACTGACCCGTCCGTAGGTGGGTTTGAGCCCGACCACACCGCACAACGAAGCCGGGATGCGGATCGAGCCTCCCGTATCGCTGCCTAGGGCGGCCATACACATGCCGGCCGCCACCGCGGCAGCCGATCCACCTGAGGAACCGCCCGTGATATGGGCTATGTTCCAGGGGTTGTGCGTTGTGCCATAATGCGGATTGATGTTGGTCACGCCCAGGGCGATCTCATGCGTGCTGGTCTTACCGACGATATCTGCTCCAGCAGCTTTCAGTTTCCTGACAGCAATCGCGTCTTCTTCGGGAATGTAGTCTTTGAAAAAAAGTGATCCAGCCGTGGTCAATATACCGGCGGTTTCGTACAGATCTTTGACCGCGATGGGGATGCCTGACAATGCTCCATTTGCCTGCACTGATTTGGAACTTTGCTCAGGATGAATCACCGTGATAAAAGCATTAATCGTCGGGTTGAGGCGTTCGATTTGATGGTAGCAGGCTTGGGTGAGTCCGCGGCGTGTTTCTTCATCAGCCAGTGCTTGCGTAATGGTCAGGGAGGTGGTGTCAATATCCATATCCTTATTATAGACACAAATCAACCACATGGTAGAATCTGCGGTCGATGCGAATCACCAGACCGTTTTTGTATTATTTGATTGCACTTTCCCTGGCTGGGGGCGGGTTGGTTTTGTTGGCAACCTCGCTGTATGGCGCGGGGGTTTCCGCGGATGCAGTCAAGAACATGGCCACCGCGGGCAACCTGCTGGCCGGGAGGGGCTTTTTCGACCACACCAACTCTCCCTTGGTGTACTGGCCGCCGCTCTATCCGCTGTTGCTGACGGGAATCAGTTGGCTGACCGGTTGGGACGTGTTCGTATCCGGCTGGTATCTGAACGTGCTGGTCATGGTAGCGAATGTGTTCCTGGCTGGCTGGTTGGTTTTCGAAGCTTTCCACGAGAAACCGGTCTATGCTTACCTGGGCGGATTGTTCGTGTTGATCTCGGAATCGGCGGTGCGCATTCATGCCAACGTTGCTTCGGATCCGCTCTACATCACATTTTCATTGGTTTTCCTGCTCGCAGCCAACCGCTATATGGGGAAAAGATCGACAGGCTCACTATGGGTCATGATCCTGTGTGCGGCGCTGGCCACCCTGCAGCGCTGGTTGGGCGCCAGTCTGATCGCGATGGGTGGCCTGGTCATCCTGGTGGCGCGCTGGAAGCAGTGGGGGCTGTTCCTGCGTGATGGGTTCCTGATGGGCCTATCTGTCGTGCCAACCGGAGCCTGGATCTATTTTCATAATATCCGCCAATACGGGACGTTCTGGGGAAATGACTCTCCGCCTTTGGACCCCTGGATCAACTTCAAGTTTTCCCTGACCAAGATCATGCATTGGTTTCTGCCTTACAACCTACGCCTGGATTTTATTTTGTACAATCCGCTGATTGTGTTGGGACTTATTGCCCTTGTCCTGCTCTTGATTGCCAGGCGGGACGATTGGGCCAACTGGTGGCGGACCTTGTGGAAACCGCATGTTTTCCCGGTCGTGTTTTTCTTACCGCTTTCACTGGTGGGCATTGCTCTGGTAATTGTGACAGGCGATCATCAAGACCCATACTCAGACCGCTATTATGTGGGTTTTCTGGCCTCTGTGATCGTACTCTTGTTCGTGACACTCGATACACTGGTCATCCCCGGCTTGCGCGTTGATCGGGAAAAGGGACGCAAAGTGTTTACGGCGCTGTTCGGACTCTGGTTGTTGGTTTATCCCACCTACAGTATGTACAAATACATCTCCGCCTCAATGGTGGAGGGGGAGATCAGTAACTACAACTATTACAACCGGCGCGTTTACAATGAGAACCCCGCTATTCCGATGTTCAATGAGTTAATAGCGGGGCATCCGGAGGCAACCTTTTACAGTAACTACTCTGATGGGATGTGGTTCCATACGCGCCACTCCACCGTGTTGATGCCGCGCACAAACCCGAAGATGGACATGGCCGAGATCAGGAAGAATTTCTCCGGCTGGCCGGGAGAGAAGCCGGGCTATATTCTGTGGTTCTTACCGAACGAATACAAACATGTCGTACCGCCCAGGTTATTGGCTGAAATCGCAGATTTGCAATTGGTCTTCGCCAATGAACATGCCAGTATTTATTCCGTGCAGGCGAAGCCATAAGCAGTTTCAAAATTCTTCGTAAGCCGCAAATTCAATACGATCCGGATCTTGTGAAAGGAGTGGGGCTAAAAGTTCATCTTCCCATAGTTTCCATTTCTCAGGGTATTTATCCTTTGGAATAGGCCTATCTGCTTTTCCCCATAATTTTTCCCAGGCCTCCCGATTTTCATAGATCCATATTGCAGTAAATTCCACTATCTTTGTCCCGCGGATACGCCTCAGGAAGTAGTTGTCAAGCAACCCGGGAATCTCAAATAGTTTCTGTTCCCTGGCGTTCGCCACTGCCGCTTCGAACTGTTTAGCTGATACTTCTGCCTTCAACTTGTATTCGTGAATGCTTATCACTTTGCCCATATCTCTTTTCCCAACCGTATATATTTTAATGACCTACAACCTGATTTTGGCACAATCAATGAGTCGGGATACCTGATCGAAAACAATAATGAGGCCACGAAAACGCTCGGACAGGATAGTTTACAAGTGTTTTACAGCGCGGTTAATTTCCTCCCAGCAAAATTTATTTTCCTCAGAGGAAATTAGGAATTTCTTCCCAGAGAATTCAAGTTCAACGAGCGAATCCTGTATAAAAATCATGCACTGTCAAAGTTCCTCTTCCGAGCATGCGTGCCTTTTGCTGTAGTCTTTCATGTACGGCGTCTGAGATTGGACCATAAACTTCGATTTTTAGCAGATCGATTAACTCGGCGAATTTCTGGAATTCGGCAGCACCTACATCCAGGTGGTTTTCAAGTGATGCAGAGTCAGGATGAACAGCAACGACAGTTATCTGCGACTGATTCTGGTTTAGGAAAAAGCCATAGGAGATGAGTTGTGGCATATTTTCTTCCACGAATGAGGTCAAAGCTTTCATGGCCCTCTTGAGTTCCTCAAGTTTTCCCTCGCCGATCGCGGAGGTGTCGATATAAACAATTTGCTGAGACATAATTTAAGACTCCTTTCGTTTAGAATCGCCCCCCCTTAACAGGCTTCCCTTTATGGTACATCTTACCCTACACCCATGTACATCGCAAATCCCATTGAGACTAGCAGTAGAATCGTGGTTACTACAGTGCCAAGCCACAGCCGTCGATCCATGTGGAACATCGGAAAACCCATCAGTATGATCGAGCCAAAAAAGAGCGTGAGATACGGTACAAGAATATCATAGCGCATCGGGGACCGAAACTCGATCTGCCAAATGTACTCCACAAGGACCATGAGCACAATGAAAGCAAGAAACACTGCCGGACCGCTCCACTGTCGCCAGCCGGTCCGCGCTCGCACAAAAGCGATGATGGTAAGAACTGCGGGGGCAGCAAGCGCGACTATCCCATAGCCAAGAAGATGATTTATCGTTCGGGTGCCGGTAACCACTCGTGAGAAGAACCCGATAGATTGCAGAACATTGACCGCATTTACCACGCTCCACACGGTGAGTGCTGCCCACCAGGGGTTGACGCGTGCCTGATTTTGCATGTTGTATCTCCTTGCTGACGCCTAAGGCTAAACCCCTTGAACCCTAACCACCTTAACGTCCTGATTAGTTCGCCGCAGTGCAAGCTACGCGCTCTACGTTTCGATCAAATTAAATTTTTACAGGCCGCAAATTTCTGGTTTCAACGTCTGCCCTGCGATCAGCTGAGCAGTTGGGATACGCCACATTCGTTGACATATCTGCTAAATATTTTTGCTTTTGATATAGCGCGAGGCGGCACCAATGCGATTATTCCTATATAAAAACGATTAAATCACTGACGTTCCTGTAATTTTTGCCAGGCATTCATCTCTAGAAAACTGCCTTGCACACCTGCCTCCATTTCCTGAAACTTCCTGAATGGAACGGTGAACGTTAAAAGTTCTCTATCAACAGCCGGACGTTGTGAAATATCAAAAAAGCCTATCACGCCTCGGGGATTTTCCCTCTTTGCTTCTGCATAGCCAAAGAGTATTGATTGACATGCTGCACCAAAAGGCGCTGTAACACTCAGATTGTTCCCACGATTATAATCCGCCATCACCACCAGGGCTGATAACTGATCCGCATTTACAAAAAAGACGATTAACTCGGGTTCATCCTGTTCCGTAATCTGTTCCGAGGGTTTAAACACCACGTACTCGGTGGGGACTTCGGTTATAGGCAGCGAATCAACCCATTTTCTAGCCAGTTCGGGATTCTTATAAAACCGTTCACCTTCCGCCATGGAAGATCTTCCGCGGCCTGTTTGGGCGGCGATTGCCGCATTTCCCGTGGAGAGAAGGCAATCAATGGAAAAATTTTCGTATCTGTCGCCAAATCCCAGACCGGTGCCCCCGCCAGGACAACCGAATGATTTCCGGTCGAAAAAGGCTATGCGGCTTTTCTTGCTTGCCGCCACCAACATGGCAGCCACACACCCGCCCATACTTCCTTCTTTAAAGTGAAGTCCATCCTCTGGTTTATCGTCAGTCAGGATTATCGCCACCGGTTGCATTTTTAATTTCAAAGCTTTAAGAAGTTGACTGTTCATATAACTAGCGCCTCCGTTTTTTTGTCCATTCGCTCAGCGAACGGCCCGCTTTTCCGGCTCTTAGGTGGGACCTGGACACGTTCATTATAGTGGTAAACCCAAAAGTCAGAATATATTCAATTTATCGGTATGATCGGGCAAGGAAGCAATCCATTGCGACTACACTTGTTCCCGAAGCGCAGCGGGGTGGGATTGCCCATCTAAGCGCATGAGCGCTGGGGATCCAGCCGCCAGTCCCGCCCGTTCTTTACGGGGTCCGACGCCGCTCGCTCTCGCGCAGCATCCCGTAGGGACGTGCTGCGAAGCAGTGACCGGGTGCACGCTGTTAGCGGACATTTTAAAAATGCATTTGCAGATAAAAAGTGCCATTTACTCCCATTCAAAATCAAAGTCATCGTTTTCAAAGGAATCATTGACCCATAGCTCAGTTTTCAATTGCTCATACACATTGAATACGATTGGACAGACTTCATAATTCTCAATAACGCCCCACAGCCTGAAGACAAAATCTTTTTTGTGTAAATGGGGATAAGATCGACAATCTTTTGGCCTGCAATCGTAATTGGAGCATTTGTTATTGGCAAGAAAGGGACAAGGTAGCTCTATAAACATGTGTTTTGCTGGGTTATCAGTGTCTTGGCTCAAATACCCTTTCCGAAATTCAGATACTTCATTCCCAAGTCCAAACGCAAATTTTGAAACATCATCCATATCTAATACAGGTCTGATTTGTTTACAACAATTTGCACATTGAGTACAGTCAATTTGGGAAGTTACTTCGTCATTAATCTCATGGACAATAGCATCAATTTCTTTGGGAGTCATGTCAAGTTGTTTTAGAAAGGCTCGAAACCCCCAATTCTCTTCTTTCCTTTCTAAAGCTTTTTCTTTTATGTACTCAAGATCGGTCACTATTTCCATTAGTTATATCTCTATCTGTCTTTTACTGATTGCCCGCTAACGGCTCGCGATATCATCCTGTAAAGGACATCGTCCCCGACAAGGGAAAGTCCCGGCGTTCTTTGCAGAGATACCGGCGGCTGGAGGGGGGCGAGACTGGCCCAAGAAACTGAGGTAATCCAAAGCCACGATAAACCCGATTTAGCGGTGCGGGGACCGCCACCGCTCGTCCCAACCCACGAAGTGGGGACGGGGTACACGCCGTGTTGGGCGCTTACCTCGCTTGACGTTTGTGAACCAAGAGATGGTAATATCCATCTCCATTACCTTCCTTGATAGTTTCAAATCCTGCTTGCCGACTCCATGTTTTGACTTGTTGATTAGCGGGATGATAATGGTATACGGCTTCGTCCGGGTATTCTCCGTACACACTTGGTAGCCCAGCTTGCTGCGCTCTTTCAAAGGCCTGCTTGATTTCGTTTTCGTCCGCATTTTCTATCGTTTCAGACGTGAAATAAAGATAGCCCTGTGGTTTGAGGGCTCTATAGAAATTACCGAGTACCAGTTCCCACTCTTCAGGACAGATATTCTCCATCGCATCCATGCAAATAATTCCATCGAAAATTTCCTGATAAACAATTTCTTGCAAACCAACTTTCTCGAATTGAACGTTTGGAAATATTTCTTTGGCTTTTGCAAGCATACCCTGGGACTGGTCAATACCAATAACTGAATGTCCCTTCTCTAGAAGAAAGGGCATGTACCTGCCAGCCCCACATGCTGCATCGAGAATAAGGTTACTTTGGGAAAGAAGGCTTAAAAATTCTTGAATAAACAACTGGTGAGTCGTATTACTATACAAGCCCCATTTCTCACCGTAAAGTGGGGCCCACTGAGTATCATATTGCGCTTCACAATCACGTTGCATTTCTTTTAGCCAAGTCATTCTATCCATTTTTTTGATTAATCCTTCTGTGTAGCGCTCAACGGCTCGCGATATTATCCTGTAAAGGACATCGTCCCCGACAGGGGAAAGTCCCGGTGTTCTTTGCCGGGTCCGCCGCCGATCGCCCCGAACCACGAAGTAGGGACGGGGCGCACACATGGTTGGGCGGCTTTAATCTGCAAGTACCACTTGGTCTTTGCCCTGGTCTTTTGCGTGTTTGTTCGCTGATTCCGCTTTATCAATAAGAGTATTGATATTCTCGCCATGCAATGGGTAACTGGCAACACCGATAGAAATTGTGGTTGGAAATAACCAACTCTTTGACGCTTCCTTGATCGCCAGCCGGAAACGTTCTCCAATAATTTTGGCGCCTTCTTTTGTTGTTTCGGGTAAAATTACAACAAACTCGTCGCCGGTTCGCCAGCGGGCGATAAAATCGTTAGGACGTAAGTTGTTTTTGAACACAACGCTCATATCGCGGATCATTTCATCGCCCGCCGCATAGTTGATGTTATTGTATAGCCGAATATTATCCCCATCGATCATTAATATAGAAAAAGATCCTTGATTAGCCTTGAAGTTTTCGAGCGTTTTTTCCATACTGCGCAATGCCGCTTTCATGTTGGGCAAACCGGAGATCGCATCCGTGTAAGCTTCTTCTCGAACCTTGTCCAAAGTTTTGCCCATTTCTAAAACTTGATGGATGTTTTTACGAGATAACCAGCGAACAGCAAAAGAAGCATCAGAGTCATTTTCGGGCTTCCATGATGAAAGTGAGGACTGTGCAGGAATCTTGAAGTCAGTTGCGTTAAAAATCATAGTTCGAGATTTACCACTATTCTTGACTCTAATCATCGCTTCACCCATTTGCATGAGCATACTTTCAAGACTGGGTGCTTCGTCATAGATGATAAGCGCCATATCTGCTGGTGAGTCTGGAAATCCTAATGATTCTGCTTCTCGATTCATTCGCTCCTGGATGCGCTCCACAAATTGAGAATGCTCGTTATATGAACCCAGCCTTAGCAAAACAGCAAATTCTGATCCGCCCAATCGGTAAACCGCATTCTGATTGCTTTCTTCTGCAAGTAGAATTCCCATCCACCGAATAGCTGAATCGCCATGAGAACGTCCTTTTGTTTTGTTGAGGAATCTCATGTGATTCATTTCAACAAAGAGTATTGCCGAATATTGGGGCTGCTTTACAACAGACGATGCGATAATCTCAGAAGTGGGAACATCTTTTGGCAAGTCAGACGATAGGCAATCCAAGACAGCTTCAAGAAAACCAAGGAAATTTTTACATCCTGTCAATGGATCAATTCGTAAAAGCTCCGATGAAAGGGTTGGCATATGGAATTACCTTTCGCTACTAACCTTGTGTATCAATCACTCTAATTATCCATGTTTTTACTGCCAAAAACAAGTCGCCCAACGACTCGCGATATCATCCTGTAAAGGGCATCGTCCCCGACAGGGGAAAGTCCCGGCGTTCTTCACCGCCGATCGCCCCGAACTGCGAAGCAGTGACAGGGTGCGCGCTGTGGTTGGGCAGCTATTCCCTTCTCGGAAAGGGAATGATCATGGATACTTGTTGGCGATAGCGTTCGTAACTTTTTCCGTAGGTTTTGATTAAGTCGCGTTCTTCAAATACGATACCAATAAAAATGAAGACTGTCATTCCAGTTGAAAACAAAATATGTCCTATGCTCATTTGTGGAGTCGCCCAAAACGCAATCAAGAATGCAAACATCAGAGGATGACGCCAGCGATGAAGAACCAAAGGTTTTTCGCACAGGATATTACGCAAAAAGGGGTAAGGTTGGGGGATGGAGACACTCAAAAGCCAACAGACGGATGTGATAGACGAAGAGAAAGGGGATCAAGAGCAAGAGGCGCAAAAGGCTCTGTTGAGGGCCTTCACTGGCACACTGCATCATTTCTTTGGGGGCTGGTGGAAATTGTTCAGGGGAGTGCG